>NZ_JBJZOU010000021.1:0-426088 GCF_057808395.1 Serratia sp. TSO36
CGGTTTGCCGCTGGCTGCCAAGCCCGGCAAGGTAATGCCGGACGGCACTGAGTTTGTCTTGCAGCGAAAACTTCATAGAACTGCACCTCCAAATGTCAGATGTGTCCAACATTTGGGGTGCAGTTCACTTGTTGCGCCCTTCTCTCACTGCCCGGTTGCAAAATTCGCCGTCACTGCTTCACAATGGGGCCCTCACTTGCCGTTAAAGAGAGCACCATGAGCCAGAGCCATTTCTTCGCCCATCTGTCCCGCCTGAAACTGATCAACCGCTGGCCGCTGATGCGCAACGTGCGTACCGAGAACGTTTCCGAACACAGTCTGCAGGTGGCTTTTGTCGCCCACGCGTTGGCGGTGATCAAAAACCGCAAATTCAACGGCAACCTCAACGCCGACCGCGTTGCGCTGCTGGCGATGTACCACGACGCCAGCGAAGTGATCACCGGCGACATGCCGACGCCGATCAAGTACTACAATCCGCAGATCGCCCACGAATACAAGAAGATCGAAAAAATCGCCCAGCAAAAACTGCTGGACATGATCCCGGCGGAGCTGCGCAACGATTTTCGCACCATTCTCGATGAGCACTACTACAGCGAAGATGAAAAGCAGGTGGTGAAGCAGGCGGACGCGCTGTGCGCCTACCTGAAATGCCTGGAGGAACTCTCTGCCGGCAACAACGAATTCACCCTGGCCAAGGCGCGGCTGGATAAAACCCTGGAACAGCGCCGCAGCCCGGAAATGGACTACTTCATGGACGTGTTCATCCCCAGCTTCAGCCTGTCATTGGACGAAATCAGCCTCGACAGCTCGCTGTAACCCCGCCGGCGCAGCCTCGCTGCGCCGTCAAAAGCCGTAGAGCCACGGCACCACAATAACGCTGACCGCCATCACCAGCAGGGTGAACGGCACGCCGAGACGCACGAAATCGCCGAACTTGTAATTGCCCGGCCCCAGCACCAGCGTGTTGACCGGTGAAGAAACCGGCGTCATAAAGGCGGCGGACGCGGCGATGGCGATAATCATCGCGAACGGGTATGGCGAAACGCCCATTTCGCGCGCGGCGGCGATGGCGATCGGCGCCATCAGCACCGCCGTCGCGGTGTTGGAAATAAACAGGCCGATAGTGGCGCACAAGACGAACAGGCACAGCAGCATCACGCGCGGCCCCGCACCGCCGGCGACGTCCATCAGCCCGCTGACGATCAGATCCACCCCGCCGGTCTTTTGCAGCGCCTGCGCGAACGGCATCATACCGACGATCAAAATGATGCTCGGCCAATGGATCGATTTATAGGCGCTCTCCATATCGATACAGCGGAACTTGCCCATCAGCAGACAGGCGATCAGCGCCGCGATGGGGTTGGGGATTTCGTCGGTCAGCATCATCGCCACCATCAGCGCCAGACAAAACAGCGCGTGCGGCGCCTGGGTGATGGCCGGCGCCACTTCGTCCACTTCGGCCGGCAGATTGAGCACGATAAAGTCGTGGGTTTTGGCCTGCAGCTGACGGATCGCCTTCCAGTCGCCGATCACCAGCAAGATGTCGCCCAGCTCCAGCGGCTCGTCCACCAGCTTGCCGCCCAGCGTCTCGCCGTGGCGGCGGATGCCCACCACGTTCAGATCATAGCGGCTGCGGAACGCCGCTTCGCGCAGGCTTTTGCCCAGCAGCGCCGAGTCCGGGATCAGCGACACCTCCGCCATGCCGACGTTGCGCGACTGTTCAGAGAAGTAATCGCCGCGCAGCACCATCGGCTCCAGCCGCTGCTCGCCGCAGAATTCGCGCAGATCGACCTGGCTGTCCGACATGTCGATTAAAAGAACGTCTCCCTCGCGCAGCTCGGTGCTGCCGGAAGCGCTGACCATCACCCGCCGGAAGCGTTTCCAGCGCTCAATGCCCACCACGTTGGCGCCATAGCGCGCGCGCAGGTGCAGCTCATCCAGCGAACGCCCGATCAGCGGCGAAGCGCTGCGGACAGCCAGCCGCCGCGCGCGGCCGGTCAGCTTGTAGTCGCGGATCAAATCGCGGAAGGTTCGGCGCTGCCAGTCATCGCCGGCTTTGCCCGTGTCACCGCTGCCCAGCCAACGCCGAGCGATCAGCATGTAACCGACGCCCAGCGCCAGCACCGCCAGACCGATGGGCGTCACGCTGAAGAAGCCGAAACCATGGATGCCTTCACGTACCAGTTCGCTGTTGACCACCAGGTTGGGCGGCGTGGCCACCAGCGTCATCATACCGCTGATCAGCCCGGCGAAGCTGAGCGGCATCATCAGCCGCCCCGGCGCAATCTTCATTCTCGCCGTCACGCTGAGCACCACCGGGATAAAGATCGCCACCACGCCGGTCGAGCTCATGAACGCGCCCAGCCCGGCGACCGTCACCATCAGCAGCATCAACATTTTGGTTTCGCTGCTGCCGGCCACTTTCACCAGCCAGTCGCCGACCTGATAGGCCACGCCGGTGCGCACCAGCCCTTCGCCAATCACGAACAGCGCGGCGATCAAAATCACGTTGGGATCGCTGAAACCGACCGTCGCCTCCTGCAGGCTGAGCGTGCCGCTCAGCACGAAGGCGATGATCACCAACAGCGCCACCACGTCCATGCGCAGCTTGTTAGTGGTAAACAGCACGATGGCAATCAGCAGTAAACTCAGCACCCACAGTAATTCGCTGTTCAAAACGGCCTCATCCGGCAAATGTCCAAGGGCCTAAAAAATAGCATAAAAAAACCCCGCCGAAGCGGGGTCTAATCAATTAGGGTGAAGATAATGCCGCTCAGGCCAGCCGGCGAACGATCGCGCCCTGCGCCGTTTTATCGACGGCGATCTGCGCCAGCGAATCCAGCCGCAGGTCGACCTGCTCCAGCTTCGGCGCATCCGCCGGCGCGTTGACCGCGATCACCTGGCAGCCCGCGGCCAGGCCGGAGAGAATGCCGGCCGGCGCGTCTTCAACCACCACGCACTCGTGCGGCGCCAGCCCCAGGCGCTCGGCGCCCAGCAGATAGGCGTCGGGCTGCGGCTTGCCGTGTTTAACCTGCTCGGCGGTGATGAACACCTCCGGCTGCGGCAAACCGCCGGCCTGGCGGCGAGCGCCCGCCACCGGCACCGAACCGGAGGTGACGATCGCCCAAGGGATGCCGAGCGCGTTCAGGCGCTCCAGCAGCGCGATGGCGCCCGGCAGCGCGCGAACGCCGTCGGTATCCTGCGCTTCGGCCTGCTCCAGCAACTGAAACTCGCGCTGAATTTCCGCTTCGCTTTCGCCCGGCATAAAGTGGCGCAGAGAAGTAATGGCCTGTTTACCGTGAATGAAGTCCAGCACCGCTTGCGGGTTGACGCCGCGGCGTTCGGCCCAGTGCGTCCAGGCGCGCTCTACCGCCGGCAGCGAATCCACCAGGGTGCCATCAAGATCGAACAGAAAACCCTTACACTCCACAGAAAACCTCTTCTTAATCAAGCATTGATGATTTGCGCTATCTCAACGGCGCTCAAGTGATACTGGCGCGGACAGGCCAGCCAGATCGCCAGCATGCGCTGGTATTTTTCCCACATTTTGGTCTGGGCGTTGAAACCGTGGCTGCCGGAATCGAAGTGAGTATAGCGCCCCTCGGTGCTGACCAGGAAACGCACGTAGCTCAGGTAGCGCGCCTCGGTGGCGGCGTCGAAGCCGAGAAACGCCAGGCGGCGCTCGTCCAGATCCTGCTTTTCTTTCAGGTTGCCCCAGGAAACCTGCAGCGCATGGTGCATTTCCATCACGTTGATGATGGTGCGGCACACCTCTTCGCTCAGTTCGCCGAAGTCGCGATCCAGTTCGCGCATTTGCAAACCGAAGCCGCGTTCGACGATGGTTTGCAACCGGCGATAACGGTCGCCGTTGTCCGGATCGAGCAGGGTCATCATCTTGTACTGGTTCGACAGGATCAGCCGCTGGGCGTTGGTCATTTCCATCAGGATTTCCTCATTTCTGTGTGATGGCGGGAGCATCGCACAGCGCAAGAACGCAGGAAATCACAACTCGACCGTTCTTTGATTTAAACCGGGGTTATTGGCGCTTTGACGAGAAAGGCCGCACAACGCGGCCTTTTTTCATTTACAGATCGTCGAGGAAAGTTTTGTCCAGTTGCTTGAAAGCGCGCTTGAGCAGATCGGCCAACGTCTGATAGGTCGGCGTGCCTTCGAGCGGTGCCACCGCCTGCCCGGCTTCCGTCAGCTTGTTGCGCACCTCATGGAACCATTGCAGCAGCGTCGGCGGCAGCGGCGTGACCGAACGGCGCCCCAGCCACCACAGCCCCTGCATCGGCAGGCTGCAGGCGAACAGCGCAGTGGCAATCGCCGGGCCGAGCTGGCCGCCGAGCGCGATCTGCCAGGTCAGCGTGAAAATCGCCAACGGCGGCATGAAACGGATAGCGAAACGGGTGGCACGCGCAACGCGGTTCTCCGGAAAGACCGGTGCCAGACGTTTGTCCGACGGCCAGGTTTTCATATAATGCTGCCCGCGCTGGAAGACCTGAAACCAGCTTACGGAACCGGACGGTTTGCTCGTCATTGCGTACCTCAACGTCACGTAAAGAAACTAAAAGCGTGCTGCCAGAGACCATACTAAAAAATTTGAAGCTTTAAATTTATTTTGTGTTTACACCGGGCTATCGGTATCCTAAGCCGGCCTTGTGGCCGGTAGAAGATGACGCAAACTTTGTCAACTTTTAGCCCTATAATAATCAAGATTATTTAAACCGCAGAGAAATCATCGGTTTTTCCATCATCCTGTGATTTGTGCACGTCACATGATGTTAATCATAAATGTCATCGGCACTATGCGCTACGCTTGTTGTCTGATTGACGATTAATTCACCACGTGTTTTCGATTTTCTTTTAACAACACGACTATTTAAGTAGGTACTTCCATGTCGAGTAAGCTAGTACTGGTTCTTAACTGCGGCAGTTCTTCTCTGAAATTCGCCATCATCGATGCCGTTAACGGCGACGAATTCCTCTCCGGTTTAGCCGAGTGTTTCCACCTGCCTGAAGCTCGCATCAAGTGGAAAATGGACGGCGCCAAACACGAAGCTGCCCTGGGGGCCGGCGCTGCACACAGCGAAGCGCTGAACTTCATCGTTAATACTATTCTGGCACAAAAACCAGAGCTTTCCGCGCAGCTGACCGCCATCGGCCACCGCATCGTGCACGGCGGCGAGAAGTTTACCGCTTCCGCCGTGATCAACGACGAAGTTCTGCAGGGTATCAAAGATTCCGTGCCGTTTGCACCACTGCACAACCCGGCTCACCTGATCGGCATCGCGGAAGCGCTGAAATCCTTCCCTCACCTGGCTGACAAGAACGTTGCCGTGTTCGACACCGCGTTCCACCAGACCATGCCGGAAGAATCTTACCTGTACGCCCTGCCGTACAGCCTGTACCGCGACCACGGCGTTCGCCGCTACGGCGCGCACGGCACCAGCCACTTCTACGTGACTCAGGAAGCCGCGAAGATGCTGAACAAGCCGGTGGAAGAAGTGAACGTGATCACTTGCCACCTGGGCAACGGCGGTTCCGTTACCGCAGTGCGCAACGGCCAGTGCGTTGACACCTCGATGGGCCTGACCCCGCTGGAAGGCCTGGTGATGGGCACCCGCAGCGGTGACATCGATCCGGCTATCATCTTCCACCTGCACGATTCTCTGGGCATGAGCGTTGACCAGATCAACAAGATGCTGACTAAAGAATCCGGCCTGCTGGGCCTGACCGAAGTCACCAGCGACTGCCGTTACGTTGAAGACAACTACGACAGCAAAGCCGACGCCAAACGCGCCATGGACGTGTTCTGCCACCGTCTGGCCAAATACGTCGGCGCATACAGCGCGCTGATGGAAGGCCGTCTGGACGCGGTGATCTTCACCGGCGGCATCGGCGAGAACGCCGGCATGGTGCGTGAGCTGACCCTGAACAAACTGGGCCTGCTGGGCTTCGAAATCGACCACGACCGCAACATGGCCGCTCGCTTCGGCAAATCCGGCGCCATCACCAAAGACGGCAGCCGCCTGGCGCTGGTGATCCCGACCAACGAAGAGTTGGTCATCGCGCAGGACGCATCCCGCCTGACCGCGTAATGCTCTCAAAACACCGTCAGCCCAGGCTGACGGTGTTGTTTTAGCCTCATGTTAATCGTGAAGAGGACTATTCTGTGTCACGTACTATTATGTTGATCCCCACCGGCACCAGCGTCGGCCTGACCAGCGTCAGCCTGGGTGTCATCCGCTCCATGGAGCAAAAAGGCGTTCGTCTGAGCGTGTTCAAGCCTATCGCTCAACCGCGCACCGGCGACAACGCGCTCGACCAGACCACCACCATCATCCGCAGCAACTCCACCATTCCGGCGGCCGAACCGCTGCGCATGGACTACGTTGAGGGCCTGCTGAGCTCCAACCAGCAAGACGTGCTGATGGAAGAGATCGTGGCGCGTTACCACGAGAACACCAAAGACGCGGAAGTGGTGCTGATCGAAGGCCTGGTACCGACCCGCAAGCATCAGTTCGCCAACGCGCTGAACTACGAGATCGCCAAAACCCTGAACGCCGAGATCGTCTTCGTGCTGGCGCTGGGCAACGACTCCCCGGCGCAGCTGAAAGAGCGCATCGAACTGGCGCGCACCAGCTTCGGCGGCAGCAAGAACAAAAACATCACCGGCGTGATCATCAACAAGCTGAACGCACCGGTCGACGATCAGGGCCGCACCCGTCCTGACCTGTCCGAAATCTTCGACGACTCCACCAAAGCCAGCATCGCCCACGTCGATCCTGCGCAGCTGTTCGCCAACAGCCCGCTGCCGGTTCTGGGCTGCGTGCCGTGGAGCTTCGATCTGATCGCCACCCGCGCCATCGACATGGCTCGCCACCTGAAGGCCCGCGTGGTCAACGAAGGCGACATCATGACCCGCCGCGTGAAGTCCGTGACCTTCTGTGCGCGCAGCATCCCGCACATGCTGGAACACTTCCGCCCGGGCTCCCTGCTGGTGACCTCCGCAGACCGTCCTGACGTGCTGGTCTCCGCCTGCCTGGCGGCGATGAACGGCGTGGAAATCGGCGCCATCCTGCTGACCGGCGGCTACGCCATCGACGAGCCGATCAAGAAGCTGTGCGAACGCGCCTTCCAGACCGGCCTGCCGGTGTTCATGGTCGATACCAACACCTGGCAGACCTCGCTGAGCCTGCAGAGCTTCAACCTCGAAGTGCCGGCGGACGACCACCAGCGCATCGAAAAAGTGCAGAACTACGTGGCCAGCCACATCAACACCGAGTGGATCGACTCGCTGACCGCCACCTCCGAGCGTTCACGCCGTCTGTCTCCACCGGCGTTCCGTTACGAGCTGACCGAGCTGGCGCGTAAAGCCGGCAAGCGCATCGTGCTGCCGGAAGGCGACGAGCCACGCACCGTGAAAGCGGCGGCCATCTGCGCCGAACGCGGCATCGCGGAATGCGTGCTGCTCGGCAACCCGGAAGAAATCCAGCGCGTCGCGGCAGCGCAAGGCGTTGAGCTGGGCAAAGGCATCGAAATCGTCGATCCGGTCGCCGTGCGTGAAAACTACGTGCCGCGTCTGGTTGAGCTGCGCAAGAGCAAGGGCATGACCGAAGTGGTCGCGCGCGAGCAGTTGGAAGACAACGTGGTGCTCGGCACCCTGATGCTGGAACAAGGCGAAGTCGACGGTCTGGTCTCCGGCGCGGTTCACACCACCGCCAACACCATCCGTCCGCCGTTGCAGCTGATCAAAACCGCGCCGGGCAGCTCGCTGGTGTCCTCCGTGTTCTTCATGCTGCTGCCTGACCAGGTACTGGTCTACGGCGACTGCGCGATCAACCCGGATCCGACCGCCGAGCAGCTGTCTGAAATCGCCATCCAGTCTGCGGATTCCGCCGCGGCCTTCGGCATCGAGCCGCGCGTAGCGATGATCTCCTACTCCACCGGCAACTCCGGCGCGGGCAGCGACGTCGAGAAAGTGCGCGAAGCGACCCGTCTGGCGCAGGAAAAACGCCCGGATCTGATCATCGACGGCCCGCTGCAGTACGACGCCGCCATCATGGCCGACGTTGCCAAGTCCAAGGCGCCGAACTCACCGGTCGCCGGCCAGGCGACCGTGTTCATCTTCCCGGATCTGAACACCGGCAACACCACCTACAAAGCGGTACAGCGTTCCGCTGACCTGGTCTCCATCGGGCCGATGCTGCAAGGCATGCGCAAGCCGGTGAACGACCTGTCGCGCGGCGCACTGGTTGACGATATCGTCTACACCGTCGCGCTGACGGCGATCCAGTCTTCCCAGGCTGACGCTGCCGCCGCCAAGGCGTAATAAACCGTTAAAAAAGCCAGTCAGGTAATCCTGACTGGCTTTTTTATGCCTGATATTCTTGGTGATTATGCTGTTTTAGACAATATCCGCCAAATCCGCTGCACCCACCATCATCGCCAGGCGCTGACGCCCCGTGCAGAAAAATCAATGGTGGGCATGATGGGTGTTTGGCTGTTCGTGGCATAGAAAAATGCCGAATTCGTAAAGGAATACACCTTCCCGGAAAAATTGATGGTGATGCGGTTTCCCTCACCACGGATAGTTGCATCAGCCCGATCCGCCGTCAAGATTGGCGCGCTTTGCCCCAGCACTTTGATAGGGTCCCCATCCAGGCTTCGGTTCAAATAGTAACGATACACATCCGTGTCGGTAGCCCCCGCATTCTGGTACTCGGTGATGTAGAGCCAAATATCGTCGGTCAACTGCTTTTTGCTATAGAGCTTATCGTCATAAGTATCGCGGGTGGCATACCAGTATCCCGCCAATCCGACGACAATAACCAACAAAATTGCCGTCAGCAGCCGATGAGCCCATTTAGTAACCATGCCGATTTGCATAATCAATTCCTTGCTTGATCCAATATTGATCCTGAGGGTCATCACCATACGGCGGGCGTTGATACCAATGACTCCATTCTGGCCGCGATGTTCCTGCTTTTGACTGAGCAAATCCAGCGCCCATCAACAAAATATCTGCGGGAATTCCAGCCGCGGTACCGGTCGCACCATAATTGAAATTACCAAAGTTAGCCAATGCGCGATTTTGCTGTTTGTAATCCCAAGGGCCCCGATTTTTTACCTGCTGGTAGAACCAATAATAAGTACCTGGCAGCGCCATGTTGCGAGGTTGCCCCTGCCTGCGCGCCTCGCGCAAATTTCTGGCAAGAACAGTAAAACCGCCTGACGGCAGTAATGGAACCACGGCCATAATCTCCTCCTTGAGAGCCGAATGCAATTCAATCATAGGGTTAATGGAAAAATTACCCCCTCCCTTATTCACTCCATGTATGAATAAGAGAGGGTGATGTATATTATTCACAAAATAAATATAACAAATTGTTTTTATTGACTTATTTACAAATAATAAATTTTTATTCCTGCATTGGCCAGTTATTATCAATAAAAAAAGAAAAAGTCCCCTAGGGGACTTTACAATGGGTAGCATGTTGATAAACGTCTCTGGGCAGAACAACACGCGGGGAATAACCGATTTGATTACCGAAGAGAATGCCGGTAATTCCTATTCTGCTTTACAATAGCTGCCCGGCGGCCTCCAGAATATGCTCGGCGGTCAGGCCATACTCCTGTTGCAAGAACGCTTGGGTGCCCACCTGGCCGTAACGCTCCTTCACCCCCACGCGCCGCATCGGCGTCGGGCACTCTTCCGCCAGCACCTCCGCCACCGCCGATCCCAGCCCGTTATGAATGCTGTGGTTTTCACAGGTGACGATGCGCCCGGTCTTGGCCGCGTAGGTTTTGATCAGTTCACGGTCGATAGGCTTGAGGGTGAACATATCGATCACCGCCGCGCTGACGCCCTGCTGCGCCAGCCTCTGCGCCGCCTTTAGCGCCTCCGCCACCATGATGCCGTTGGCGATCAGCGTAATGTCGTCGCCGTCGCGCAGCAGGTTGCCCTTGCCGATGGTAAAGCGCGAGCCCTCCTGATAGATGCGCGTCGCCTGCTTGCGAATGGTGCGCACCCAGTAGAAGCCGCGCAGATCCATCAGCTGGCGCAGAATGTCGGCGAACATGGTGGCGTCGGTCACTTCCAGCACCACCGAATGCGCCAACCCGCGTACGATGCCCATGTCCTCGAACGACATGTGGGTGCCGCCGTTGTGGCAGGCGCTCACCCCGGCGTCGGAGGCGATCACCTTGACGTTGTTGCGCTGATAATCCAGCGACATGAACAGCTGATCGAAACAGCGGCGGCTGGCGAAGGCGGTAAAGGTATGCACGAACGGCACCCGGCCGGTGAGCGACAGCCCGGCGGCGACGCCGATCACGTTGGCCTCCATGATGCCGCAGTTGATCACGTGCTGCGGGTGATCCTTGTGCACGCCGTCCATCGCCATCGAGCTCATCAGATCCGCCTCCAGCGCGATGATCGGCGCGCCCGCCTCAATCTGCCGACGCACCGCGCCGGCGTAGACTTTGCGCATTTCGACGGCATCGTTTTCCAACTGCGTCACTACGTTAAACATGGGCGGCCTCCAGTTCGGCGATGGCTTTTTCGATTTCCTGCTGCACGTCCGGCGTCAGGCGCAGGTGGTGTGAGTTCGACAGGTTTTCCAGATAGGCCACGCCCTGCCCTTTGATGCTGTCGAGCACGATCGCCATCGGCCGCTGTTCGCCGCCGCGCGCCGGCGCCACCGCCGCCAGCAGCGCCGCGATATCGTCGCCCTTGATGGTCTGCACCTCAAAGCCGAAGGCGCGGAACTTGGCGGCCAGATCGAACGGTTGGATCACCTCGTCCAGCGCGCCGTCCAGCTGTTGCTTGTTGTAATCGATGAACAGCGTCAGGTTGTTCAGATTGTGGTGGGCGATAAACTGGAACGCTTCCCAGCACTGCCCTTCATTCAGTTCCCCATCGCCGAGGATGCTGAACACCCGATTGCGGCGCCCCGCCAGCCGATGGGACAGCGCCATGCCGGCGGCGATCGACACCCCCTGCCCCAGCGAGCCGGTAGTGGCATCCACGCCGCGCGTGCGCAGCCGATCCGGGTGGCTCGGCAGGCGCGTGCCGTTCTGATTTAGGGTTTGCAACTCCGCCAGCGGGAAGTAACCCTTGATCGCCAGCGTGCTGTACAGCGCCGGGCCGGCGTGCCCCTTCGACAGCACGAAGTCATCGCGCTCCGGCCAGTCCGGATCCGCCGGATCGATGCGCATCACGCCGCCGTACAATACCGCCAGCGTCTCGACCACCGACATGCAGCCGCCGTAGTGGCCGAACCCCAGCCCGGTCAACGCCTTCAATGTTTCCAGGCGGATGGCGCGCGCCAGGGCGCGCAGCTCTTCAATTTCCGTTTCGCTCGTTGTGTCGTTCATCATTCTGCCCTCGTTATTTCTCGACGCGGTCAGCGGCCGGCGCGCCTTTGCGTTTTCCCAGGAAGTTATGCGCCACCAGCAGCGCAAACACGGCGACAATCGCCAGCATGATCATCTCTTTCGACATAAAGCGCGCCATGTTGCCCAGCAGGATGCCGATCGCGCCGAAGTCGGCGTCGGAGAAGGTGGTGTTGGCAAAGCCCAGCGCCCCCAGCACCGGCAACAGCAGCACCGGCAGGAAGGTGATCAGCAGACCGTTGGCGAAAGCGCCCAGCATCGCGCCGCGCCGCCCGCCGGTGGCGTTGCCGAACACCCCGGCGGTAGCGCCGGTGAAGAAATGCGGCACTACGCCGGGCAGGATCAACACCATCTTCAGTTGCCCCAGCAGGAACAGCCCGGCCAACCCGCCGAGGAAGCTGAACAGGAAGCCGATCAGCACCGCGTTGGGGGCATAGGGGTAAACCACCGGGCAATCCAGCGCCGGCCGCGCGTTAGGCACCAGCTTTTCCGAGAAGCCGGTGAACGCCGGCACGATCTCCGCCAGAATCAAGCGCACGCCCTGCAGGATGATGAATACCCCAGCGGCGAAGGTGATGGCCTGGATAATCGAATACACCAGGTAGTTCTGGCCGCCGCTGAGCTCGCTTTCCACATAGGCCCGCCCGGCGCAGATCGCCAGGATCAGGTAGATGACGATCATGGTCATCGAGATAGAAATGGAGCTGTCGCGCAGGAAACTGAGGTTTTTCGGCAGGTTCATCTCTTCGGTCGAGCGCGAGTTTTTCCCCACTTTCGAGCCGATCCAACCGGACAGCACATAGCCCAGGGTGCCAAAGTGGCCGAAGGCGATATCGTCGTTGCCGGTGATGCGGCGCATATAGCGCTGGGCGATCGCCGGGAAGAACGCCATCACCAGCCCCAGGGTCAGCGCGCCGGTGAACACCAGCTGTACGCCCTCGAAGCCCGCCACCGTCAGGATGATGCCGATCATGCAGGCCATGTAGAAGGTGTGGTGGCCGGTGAGGAAGATGTATTTCAATCGGGTAAAGCGCGCCACCACGATATTCGCCACCATGCCGAACGCCATGATCAGCGCGGTGGAAGCGCCGTATTTCTCCAGCGCGATGGAGACGATGGCTTCGTTATTCGGAATGATGCCCTGAATATTAAACGCGTGTTCGAACATGCCGCCCAGCGGATTGAGCGATCCGACCAATACCGTGGCGCCGCCGCCCAAAACGATAAAGCCGAGAATGGTTTTTACCGTGCCTTTCACCACGTCGGAAAACGATTTCTTTTGCGCCAGCAAACCGATCAGCGCAATAAGCCCGACCAGTACCGAAGGCACCTTTAATATATCCACCACAAACTTAAGCGTTTCCTGGATAAACATATCCACCTCGCCAATCGTTTTATTCAGATGATTGAGTGGGCTTCGAAGTAAGCGCGCAGCTTGGCTTCCAGCTCATTAATGTCGATGATGTTGCTGATCACCACCAGCTGCTCGGCCGGTACGCTGGCGCTGTCGGCGATGTCTTTCGCCATCACGAACACGTCGGCGGCGCCGGGAGTGGCGGACGACAGATCGGAGTGTTCGACCTCGGCCTCCACCCCCATCTTTTTCAGCACCTTTTTAATGTTCATTTCCACCATAAAGCTGCTGCCGAGACCTGAACCGCAAATCGCCATGATTTTCATGATATCCACCTGTTGAATTTAGCGTGTAGGGTAGCGCCGCCGGGAATATTCCCGACGTTATGGACATTAATAATGTTCCTGGTGATAAACGTTAATAGCGGGCGATAATATCCTCAATTTGCCGTTTGTCTGTGGCGTGAAATAACGCCTCCATGGCCTGATTGTCTGAAAATAATTCCGCCAGTTGCGAAATCAATTCGATGTGGCTGTCGCCGTCGGGCGCCGAAAGCATCACCACCACCTGAACCGGATCGTTATCTGCAGAATGAAAGTTCACCCCCTGATGGATCTTCAACAGCGATAATCCCAACGCGTTGGCGCCCTCTTCGGGCCGGGCGTGCGGCATGGCGATGCCCGGTGCCAGGACGAAGTAAGGGCCGAGCTTCTCCTGCTGATGAAAGATGGCCGTCAGGTAATTCGGCGTGATCACGCCGTCTTGCAGCAGCGGCTGCGCGCTCAGCGTGACCGCCTGGCGCCAGTCCTCCACCCGTTCGCACAGCTGTATATGATCGGCGGTCAGCCACTCTTTCAGCACGTTACCCTCCTAAAGGTTGATGGTTTCGACCGGTGATTAATTCACCGACGACGGTAAAACTTTAATCAACCCCTCCCGGCCACACAGTGATGGATATCACAAAGATAGCGCTACCAAAGCGCTATCATGCAGATCTGTGATAGCGCTATCAAAACGCCGCGCCGCGGCGCGGCGTTAACCACAATTTTTTCTCGCTCTTCCGGGTTACGGGGTAGAATGTGCCGCATACTGGGATCGTCGAAGCCGTGCCGTCGGCTTCCCGCCCTCACCATTTTTATGCGCCGCGCGCGCATTTCAGTCGGGATTAGGCATGTCGATCGGTAAAAAACGACGCAGCACGGGCAGAGTGACGTTGGCTGACGTAGCGCAGCTGGCGGGCGTCGGCACCATGACGGTGTCGCGCGCGCTGCGCACGCCGGAACAGGTTTCGGACAAACTGCGCGAAAAGATAGACGCGGCGGTAAACGAGCTGGGCTATCTGCCCAACCTGGCCGCCAGCTCGCTGGCCTCGGCCTCGTCCTACACCATCGCCATGGTAGTGCCCAGCCTGTCCGAATCCGGCTGCGCCGAGATGTTCGCCGGCCTGCAGAAAGTGCTGCAGCCCGCCGGCTATCACATCATGCTGGCGGAGTCGCAGCACCACCTGGAACGCGAGGAGAAACTGCTGGAGACGCTGCTCTCTTACAACCTGGCGGCGGCGGTGCTGCTCAGCGTCGAGCATTCGCAAAATGCCCGCAACGCGTTGATCGCCGCCAACATTCCGGTGGTGGAGATCGGCGCCGTACGCGCCGATCCGATCGACATGAGCATCGGCATCGATTACGTGGCGGCCATGTATCAGCTGACGCAAACGGTGATCGCCAGCGGTTACCAGAATATCGGGCTGCTGTGCGCCAATCAGGAGCAGTGGATTTTCCAGCAGCACCTGCAGGGCTGGCACAAGGCGCTGCTGCGCAACCATATGTCGCCGCATCGGGTCATCAACGCCGCGCAGCCCGCCAGCTTCAGCACCGGCGCGCAGCAGCTGCCGGAATTCTTGCTGGCCTGGCCGGAGCTGGACGCGCTGGTGTGCGCGTCGGACGAACTGGCGGGCGGCGTGCTGTATGAATGCCAGCGGCGGCGCATCAAGGTGCCGGATAATCTGGCGGTGGTGGGCTTCGGCAACAGCGAGTTCAGCCGGGTGTGCCAGCCGCCGCTGACCACCATGACCATTCCGCATCGCGACATCGGCATTCAGGCCGGCCAGGCGCTGCTGGCGCGGCTGAACGAGCATCCCTGGCAGCCACCAGGCTCCCTGCCCGCCACGCTGTGCCGCCGCGACAGCTGCTGAATCCGCCCGTAAAAAAAGCCGGTCGATGACCGGCTTTTCCATGCGCAGGCGGCTCAGTGATTGTCGAGCGGCTTGCCGTAATCCTGTTCATTGTTGCGCGTCAGCCACAGCGACAGCGCCTTCAGCGAATCCGGGGTAAACTCGTCACAGCGGGCGGTGATCTCTTCCGGCGTCAGCCAGCACACCTCGGCCACTTCTTCTTCCTGCAGCGCGAACGGCCCGTGCGATACGCAGCTGAACAGCGCCCCCCACACCCGGCACTGCTCTTCTTCGAAGTAGAACAGACCGTGTTCGGCGAAAGGCACGCCGGCGATGCCCAGCTCTTCTTCCGCCTCGCGGCGCGCCGAGTCCAGCACGTTTTCACCGCTTTGCACCACGCCGCCCGCCGTCGCGTCCAGCCAGCCCGGGTAGAAGTCTTTGATCTCGGTGCGACGCTGCACCAGAATTTTTCCCATCCCATCATGCACCACAATATAGGTAGCACGATGACGCAGCCGCTCCGCCCGCATCTGTTGACGACTGGATTGCGCAATCACCTCGTTTTGCTCGTCGACGATATCAACCCATTCGGTATCTGCAGCCTGACCCTGTTCCGCCATCCTCTAAAACCTTCTATTTTGGCGCGATGCATCCCGCGCGCTGGTTAATCAATGAGTGCTTTTCAAAGATTTTTATTGTGTGTGTATAAATTAGTGCGTTTAGCGTGTTAACGCCACCTCCGCGACGACCTTGCCGTCGTCGAGCGTCAGCACGCGCAAAGTGCCCCGATCCAACATGCCGTAGCTGGCCGGAAAGCCCCCTTTGGGGATGCTGACCGAGCCCGGATTGAAGCAATAGATCTCACCCTGCCGCTCCGCCTGCGGCAGATGCGTATGGCCGTAGGCCAGGACGTCACCGCGGGATAACGGCGGCAGTGCCGAGGGATGATAAAGGTGACCGTGGGTCAAAAACAATCGTCTTTTTTGCAGTAAAACCTGTTGCCAGGGCGCCTCGATGGGAAACGTCAGCAGCATCTGATCGACCTCGCTGTCGCAATTGCCGCGAACGGCGATGATCTTGTCGCTATAGCGATTCAATCGTTCGGCAACCTGAGCGGGCTGATACCCGGCCGGCAGCGCGTTGCGCGGGCCGTGATTCAGCAAATCACCCAGAAGAATCAGCCAGTCGGCGCCGTTTTGTGCGAACAATTCCAGCACGCGTTCGGTAGCCGGCAGCGATCCGTGAATATCCGAGGCGAACATCAGCTTCATAACCTTGTCCTATAGAGGGAAATAAGCGCCATTTTACCGCGCCGGCGCCGTGCGGCAAACCGCCGCCCGCCCCGATGGAGAATTGTGATCCAACCGCGCAGATAGCATCGGACGAATCCCACATAGCCTGCTATCCTTAGCTGCTATTGTTGGATCTCTGATATACCTTTGTGCGCGGCGAAGACCGCAGCAACGTGTAATGAATTACAGATCACCTTACCGCAGGAGGCAACATGATTGACCTGTATTACGCGCCTACTCCCAATGGTCACAAGATCACCTTGTTTTTGGAAGAGGTCGGCTTACCCTACCGTATCCATCGCGTAAACATCAGCGCCGGCGAGCAGTTCAAACCGGACTTTCTGAGCATTTCTCCCAACAACAAAATCCCGGCGATCGTCGATCAGCAACCGGTGGACGGCGGCGAGCCGATCAGCCTGTTCGAATCCGGTGAAATCCTGCTGTATCTGGCGGAAAAGACCGGCAAACTGCTGAGCAAAGGCCTGCGCGAACGCGCCGCCACCCTGCAGTGGCTGTTCTGGCAGGTGGCCGGGTTCGGGCCGATGCTCGGGCAGAATCATCACTTCAACCACTACGCGCCGCAGCCGGTGCCCTACGCCATCGAGCGTTATCATCTGGAGACCAAGCGGCTGTACGGCGTGCTGGAAGCCGAACTGCAAAAGCACCCGTACCTGGGCGGCGACAACTACAGCATCGCCGATATCGCCACCTACCCGTGGGTGGTGTCGCATCCGCGCCAGCGCATCGATCTGGCGGATTACCCGGCGGTGCGCAACTGGTTCGAACGCATCAGCAACCGCCCGGCGACCGAGCGCGCCTACAAACTGGCCGAACAAGGCTAAGTGCCTCCCCGACTCCCCGTCGACCGGGGAGTCACATCGTCCCTGCGTTATCATTTCCCTACTTTCCGTGTATTCTGAACGCCAATAATCAGACCTATGGAGAATCTCTGATGTCTTTCAGTCAACCCGACGCCGTTATTCGCATTAAAAATCTGCGGCTGCGCACGTTCATCGGTATCAAGGAAGAGGAAATCAACAACCGACAGGACATCCTGATCAACGTGGTGATCCACTACCCGGCGGACAAGGCGCGCAACAGCGAAGACATCGCCGATGCGCTCAACTACCGCACCATCACCAAAGCGATCATCCGCCATGTGGAAGATAACCGTTTCGCGTTGCTGGAAAAATTAACGCAGGATGTGCTCGATATCGTAAAAGAACACGCCTGGGTGACCTATGCTGAAGTGGAGATAGATAAACTTCTGGCTCTGCGCTACGCCGATTCTGTCTCCATGACCATGAGCTATCGCAGGGACTAACTCAGGGAGGTCGACCATGCGGATCCTGATCACCGGCGCAACGGGATTGATCGGCAGCAGCCTGACGGCCAGGCTGCTGGCGCTTTCTCACCATATTACGGTACTGACGCGAGACGAACGGCGGGCTCGGGCCCGGCTCGGCGACCAGCCGAGCTATTGGCGCACGCTGGACGACCGGCAGTCGCTGGATGACTTCGATGCGGTGATCAATCTGGCCGGCGAACCTATCGCCGACAAGCGCTGGAGCGCACAGCAGAAGCAGCGGTTGTGTCATAGCCGCTGGGATCTGACCGAACGCTTGGCGCAGCTGATCAAGGCCGGCAGCACGCCGCCCGGCGTGCTGATTTCCGGTTCCGCCGTCGGCTACTACGGCGATCAGGGGCAGGCGGTGGTCACCGAAGAGGAGCCGCCGCACGACGAATTCACCCACCAGCTGTGCCAACGCTGGGAAGCGCTGGCGCTGCAGGCGCAGAGCGACGCCACCCGCGTCTGCCTGCTGCGCACCGGCGTGGTGCTGGCGCCGCAGGGCGGCGCGCTGGCCAAAATGCTGCCGCCGTTCCGCTTCGGGCTGGGCGGCCCGATCGGCGACGGCCGCCAATACCTGCCGTGGATCCATCTCGACGACATGGTCAACGGCATTATTTATCTGCTGGATCACGCCACGCTCACCGGCCCGTTCAACATGGTCGCCCCCTACCCGGTGCATAACGAGCAGTTCGCCGCCCAATTGGCCAACGTGCTCGATCGCCCGGCGTTTCTGCGGGTGCCGGCGTTCGTCATGCGTTTGTTGATGGGGGAAGCGGCGGTGCTGGTGCTCGGCGGCCAGCGGGCGGTGCCGAAGCGGCTGGAGGAGGCCGGCTTCCACTTCCGCTATCTGGAGCTGGAGCAGGCGCTGGATGACGTGATTAATCAGCGGGCCGAAGCCCGCTGATCTGAAGTTACTTCAACGCGCCGGACAGGAACTGTTGCAGGCGCGGGCTTTTGGGGTTACCGAACAGCTCGGCCGGCGGCCCCTGTTCTTCAATCAACCCTTTATGCAGGAAGATCACGTGGTTGGAAACGTGGCGCGCAAACTCCATTTCGTGCGTCACCACCACCATGGTTTTCCCCTCCTCCGCCAGCTTCTGCATGATGCGCAGCACCTCGCCCACCAGCTCGGGATCCAGCGCCGACGTCGGTTCGTCGAACAGCAGCACTTCCGGCTCCATCGCCAACGCGCGGGCGATAGAAACGCGCTGCTGCTGGCCGCCCGACAGGTGCACCGGGTATTTGCCGCGCGCCCGCTCATCGATGCCCACCTTATCCAGATAACGCACCGCGCGCTCGTGCGCGTCGGCCTTGCTCAGCCCCAGCACCTGCACCGGCGCCTCCATCACGTTCTCCAACACCGTCATGTGGCTCCACAGGTTGAAATGCTGGAACACCATGGTCAGGCGGGTGCGCAGCAGCTGCAGCTGCTTCTTGTCGAACACCTTCAGCTGGCCGTCCTTGTCGCGCACCATGCGGATGTCTTCGTTGTTCAGGCTGATCGAGCCCTCGCTCGGCTTCTCGAGGAAGTTGATGCAGCGCAGAAAGGTGCTTTTGCCGGAGCCGGAGGAGCCGATGATGCTGATCACATCCCCGGCGTTGGCCGCCAGCGAGACGCCCTTCAGCACTTCGTGGTCGCCATAGCGTTTGTGCAGTTCCGTGACGGCTAATTTATTCTCAGACATGGTTTTTCTTCCCGTCATTTATCAGTGACTAACGTGTGCCATCCAGCGTTTTTCAGCCTTGCGGAACAGGCTGATTAACACGTAGGAGATGATCAGGTACAGCACCGCCGCGATGCCGAAAGCGTAAAACGGCTGATAGGTCGCGGCGTTGATGTCGCGCGCAATCTTCAGCAGATCCGGCACGGTGGCGGTAAACGCCAGCGCGGTGGAGTGCAGCATCAGGATCACTTCGTTGCTGTAGGCCGGCAGCGCGGTGCGCAGCGCCGAAGGCAAAATGATGCAGCGATACATCTTGAAGCGCGAGAAACCGTAGGCGTTGGCGGCCTCGATCTCACCGTGCGGCACCGAGCGGATCGCCCCGGCGAAGATCTCGGTGGTATAGGCGCAGGTGTTGAGCGTCAGCGCCAGGATGGTGCAGTTGAGCCCGCTGCGGAAAAACGCATTGAGAAACTCGCTGCCGCGCACGACCTCGAGGCTGTACATGCCGGAGTAGAACACCAGCAGCTGCACGTACAGCGGCGTGCCGCGAAACACGTAGGTATAGAGCCACACCGGGAAACGCACCCAGCGGATGGAAGAGACACGCGCCACCGCCATCGGGATCGCCAGCAGCCCGCCCATCACCACCGAAGCGATCAGCAGCCACAGCGTTACCGCCACGCCGGTGAAACGGTAGCCGTCGCTCCACAGCAGCGACTGCCAATACTGTTGCAAAATCTCGATCATAGCTCGGCCCTCTTGACGCCCAGTGAGTAACGCCGTTCAAGCCACAGCAGCACGCCGTTGGAAACGGTCGTGAAGATCAGGTACACCACGCCGGCCACGATGGCGAAGAAGAACGGCTGATAGGTGCCTTTCCCCGCCAGCTGCGTGGCTTTCACCACGTCGTTCAGGCCGAGGATCGACACCAGCGCCGTCGCCTTCAGGATCACCTGCCAGTTGTTGCCGATGCCCGGCAAGGCGAAACGCATCATCGCCGGGAACAGAATGCGCCGGAAGATCTGCGCGCCGCTGAAGCCGTAGGCCGTCGCCGCTTCGATCTGCCCTTTCGGCACCGCCAGATAGGCGCCGCGGAAGGTCTCGGTAAAATAAGCACCGTAGATAAAGCCGAGGGTAATGATGCCGGCGCCGAGCGGATCGATATCGATCTGCGAGAAGCCCAGCAGCGTAGTGATATTGTTCAGCGCGATTTGCAGACCGTAAAAGATCAGCAGCATCAGCACCAGATCGGGCACGCCGCGGATCAGCGTGGTGTAAGCGCCGAACAGGCCGGAAATAAGGGGGTTGTGGGAGAGTTTGCCGCCGGCGCCGATCAACCCGATCACCACCGCCAACAATACGGAACTGAGGGCCAACTCCAGCGTCACCAGAGCCCCCTCGAAAATCAGTTGGGAATAGCCTTGCAGCATCTACTTCACCCTGTGGTCTAGGATCCGAACCATCGGGGCCGGCACACCGGCCCCGCAGTCACAGCATGGAACGGTTAGCGGATTACCCGCCGTAGACGTCAAAGTCGAAGTACTTTTTCGCGTATTTATCGTAGGTGCCGTCTTTGCGCATTTCGGCGAAGGCTTTGTCCAGCGCCGCTTTCAGCTCGGTATCGGCTTTGCGCAGCCCCATGCCGGTGCCGACGCCGAAGAATTTGTCATCCTTCACCGATTCGCCGGCGAACGCGTAGTCTTTGCCCGGCGGCTGTTTCAGGAAGCCGTCGCTGCCCGCCACTTCATCCTGGAAGGCGGCGTCGATGCGCCCGGACGCCAGATCGGCGTAGACCAGATCCTGGTTCTGGTAAGGCACCACGGTGACGCCCTTCGGCTGCCACATGGCGTTGGCGTAGGCTTCCTGGGTGGTGCCCTGCAGCACGCCCACGCTCTTGCCTTTCAGGGCGTCCACGGTAGGCAACAGCTTGGAGCCCTTCGGCGCGATCAGACGCGCGTTGGCGGCATACAGCTTGTCGGTAAAGGCGATTTCCTGCTGGCGTTTTTCAGTGATGGACAGCGAAGAGATGATGGCGTCGATTTTCTTCGCCTTGAGGGATGGGATCAGCGCGTCAAAGTCGCTCTCCACGAAGGTGCATTGGGTATTTATGCGTTTGCACAGCTCTTTGGCCAAATCGATATCGAAGCCGACCAGCTCGCCTTTGGCGTTTTTGGATTCAAACGGCGCATAAGTCGGATCGGTGCCGATCTTCAATGTCGATGGGATAGCGGCGAATGCGCTGTTTGCGGCCGCCAAAGCCAAGACTAAAGGAAGAACCTTAACCAGCTTTTTCATAAATTACCCTCAAATTGATTTTTTTGATGCCACTACGGGCATTACTTTTCCCCACCAAATCAATTTGCAGTAATCGTGCCACATTAGGTGCTACGGGCGGAGGGAACGGCTCCGGCCTTCACAATACTGTTTCCTGGGACGATAACCGCAAAATTAAATCGGCCGCTCGGGGCCGCGCCACTGGCAGCCGCGACAAGGCGGCGCCATGAAACAGTGAACGTGATGAAGTAGGATCATTATGGTGCATGCGCCGCCCTAATTCAGTGCGGTGTTGCACAAATGTGCCAATTTGGGGATGAAAATGTTAACTGACGCCCTGCCAACGGGTGAACAGATCGGCAGGCAGTTCGATATCAAACTGATCGATCACCCGATTGACGGTCTGATCGATGATGTCTTCCACGCTTTTCGGCTGGTGATAAAACGCCGGCACCGGCGGCATGATCACCGCCCCCATCTCCGCCGCCTGGGTCATCAACCGCAGGTGACCCAAATGCAGCGGCGTTTCCCGCACGCACAGCACCAAACGGCGGCGCTCTTTGAGCACCACGTCGGCGGCGCGAGTCAGCAGCCCGTCGCTGTAACTGTTGACGATGCCGGACAGGGTTTTGACTGAGCAAGGTAAAATCGCCATGCCCAGGGTTTTGAAGGAGCCGGAGGAAATGCCGGCGGCGATGTCGCGCGCATCGTGCACCACGTCGGCCAGCGCCTGCACTTCCCGCAGGCTGTACGGCGTTTCCAGCGCCAGCGTTTGTCTTGCCGCGTTGCTCATCACCAGATGGGTTTCCACCTCTGCGACGTCGCGCAAAACCTGTAACAGGCGCACGCCGTAGATGGCGCCGCTGGCGCCGGAAATGCCGATGATGAGTCGTTTCATGGAAAATGGCCTCTGCCGTAAAAAGTAAGATCAGGCAGACTTTGCCGCAATGGCGAGGGATAAGCAAGTCAGAGGAGCAAGGCGCACCGCCGCAGACGCGGCGATGCACCCTGATGGATCAACGCAGGCGGTTAGCCTTCGTTATGCAGTTCCAGATTTTCCGCTTCGGTTTGCACCCGCAGCGCCTTGGCGTCGTCGTTGCGCAGCGACTCCAGGTATTCCAGATAGCTTTGATCGACGTCTTTGGTCACGTAGATGCCGTTGAACACCGAGCATTCGAACTGGGTGATGTCCGGGTTCTCTTCGCGCACCGCTTCGATCAGATCGTCGAGGTCCTGGAAGATCAGCCCATCGGCGCCGATAATCTGGCGGATTTCATCCACTTCGCGCCCGTGGGCGATCAGTTCGTTGGCGCTCGGCATGTCGATGCCGTAAACGTTCGGGAAACGCACTTCCGGCGCGGCGGAAGCCAGGTACACCCGCTTGGCGCCCGCTTCGCGCGCCATTTCGACGATCTGTTCCGACGTGGTGCCGCGCACGATGGAGTCATCCACCAGCAGCACGTTCTTGTCGCGGAACTCGGCGCGATTGGCGTTCAGCTTGCGGCGCACCGACTGACGACGCGCCTGCTGGCCCGGCATGATGAAGGTGCGGCCGACGTAGCGGTTCTTCACAAAGCCCTGGCGGTAGGGCTTCTCGAGAATGCGCGCGATCTCCAGCGCGATGTCGCAGGAGGTTTCCGGAATCGGGATCACCACGTCGATGTCCAGATCTTCCCACTCGCGGGCAATCTTCTCGCCCAGCTTCTGGCCCATGCGCACGCGGGCGCTGTAGACCGAGATCTTGTCCATAAAGGAGTCCGGGCGCGCGAAATAGACGTATTCGAACAGGCACGGATTGGTTTTCGGGTTCTCTGCGCACTGGCGGGTGAACAGCTGGCCCTTGGTGGTGATATACACCGCTTCGCCCGGCGCCACGTCGCGCAGGAATTCAAAGCCCAGGGTATCCAGCGCCACGCTCTCGGAAGCCACCATGTACTCACTGCGGCCATCCTCCAGCGTGCGCTTGCCGATCACCAGCGGGCGAATGCCGTTCGGATCGCGGAACGCCAGCAGACCGTGGCCGATGATCATCGCCACGCAGGCGTAAGCGCCGCGCAGTTGCTGATGCATGGCGGCGACCGCGGTAAAGATGTTGTCGGCCTCCAGCGGGTAGTGCGGGAAACGGTCCAACTCGCTGGCCAGCACGTTCAGCAGGATTTCCGAGTCGGAGGTGGTGTTGACATGGCGGCGGCCACTTTCGAACAGCTTTTGGCGCAGCTCATGGGCGTTGGTCAGGTTGCCATTGTGGGCCAGCGTAATGCCGAACGGCGAGTTGACGTAGAAAGGCTGGGCCTCAGAGGCGCTCGAGCTGCCGGCCGTCGGGTAACGCACATGGCCAATACCCATGTTGCCCTGCAAGCGTTGCATATGGCGCGCCTCAAACACATCCTTCACCAGGCCGTTGGCTTTACGCAAACGGAACCCGTTGTGGGCGTCAATGGTGACGATGCCTGCGGCATCCTGGCCACGGTGCTGAAGCACCGTCAGCGCATCATAAATCGACTGGTTTACCGGCATGAAACCGGCGATACCGACAATACCGCACATGTTGTCTTTTCCTCATCAGCGCTACCGTCCCGGCAATTGGGTCGGCAAGAAACTCGACGTGCTCTGCAGGTAGTCAAAGAACCACCTGATGACGTAACTGAACTGGGGAATGAGCTGCGACTGTTTCCAGTCGGCACTCTGTGAAAAGCCGGTAAAGGTATCCAGGAAGAACAGGATCGCCGCGACGATCAATACTCCGCGCAGCGCGCCGAAGCAGATGCCCAGCACCCGATCGGTGCCCGACAACCCGGTTTTCTCTACCAGTGAGCTAATCACATAGTTAACAATAGCCCCTACGATCAAGGTCGCGATGAACAAAATCGCGATCGCGATGCCGTTTCGCACCAGTTCATCTTCAAAACGAGTGAAATAGACCGCAAGGTAAGAGTAGAAATGGCTGGCAACAAAAAACGCACATCCCCATGTCACAAGTGACAATGCTTCGCGAACAAACCCTCGGATCAGGCTCACCAGAGCCGAAAATCCAATTACCGCTATAATGACGTAATCAATCCAGACCATGAACTATTCCAATGATGAATCGCCCCTGCATCCAATTCGCGGCGAATTCTAACAGAAAAAGAAAACGTTTGCGTAGGGGATTTCCTACCACGTTACAAATAAAAAGCGGCGATCAAAAAATTCCCAATCGCCGCGCCTACATAGGTGATTTCGCCTGTAAAAGGCGCGGTTTTTCTCGCTTTCTCTCCACCACTCCTTCATTCAGGGGCGCATCGTGCTGCGCCCCTGCGGGGTTTAACGGCCGTACGGCTTCACCTGCCCGCTCAGCCCGCTGATCGAGTTCAGCGACGGCAACGCCGCCTGCAGCTTCTGCCTGGAGGCGTCCGGGCCGACGTAGATGCGGGTTATCTGCCCCTGCACCGGCGTTGACGGCACGGTAAAGGCGCGGTAGCCCGAGAGGCGCAGCGAGGCGACAATCTCGTTCGCCTTGGCGGCGTTTTTCAGCGCCCCGAGCTGCACGACGTAGGCTTGCCCGGCCGGCGCTTTTTCTTCCGCCGGTTTCGGCTGCGGCGCCGGCTCAGGTTTCGGCGTCGGCTCCGGCTTCGGCACCGGCTTCACTTCCACCGGCTTCGGTTGCGGTGCCGGTTTCGGTTTCACTTCCACCGGTTTGGTTTCCACCGGTTTCGGCTTGGGCTGCGGCACCGGCTGAGGACGCGTCTCGACCGGCGGCGGCGCCACCTGCGTCGGCTGCTGAGCGCTCTGCCGCACCGCCTGTTGCGCCGCCGCTTCATTGGCCGCCTGCTGCTCGACCAGCGCGCCCGCCCCTTCCGGCGGCTGCGCCGGCAGCGGTTGCGTCACCGGCGGCAGCACGTCGTTCTCTTCGACATCGCCCGGTTTCGGCACCAACGGAATGGCCGCAAATTCATCCTCGTAATGCTTCTTTTTGCCGTCCAGCAACCCTGGCAGGATGATCACCCCCAGCGCCACCAGAATCACGGTTCCAACCAGTCGGTTCTGAAATTTACTCGCCACTCACACTCCCCGCATCTCGTCTAACGCCGCCATCACCTGCGCCACGGTGTGGAACGATCCACAGACGATCACAATATCCTGTTTATCAGCATCCTGCATAGCCTGCCGCCAGGCAGTTTCGACATCATTAAAGCGGCGCGGTTCCTTCAGATGTTGCGCCAGCTGTTCGACGCTGGCGCCGCGCGGCCCGTCCAGCGGCGCGCAGTACCATTTATCCACCTGCTCGCTCAGGCAGGCCAGCGTGCCGGCGATATCCTTGTCCGACAGCATGCCCACCACCGCGCGCACCTTGCCGCCGTCGCGCGGCAGTTTGGCCAGACGCCCGGCCAGATAGCCGGCGGCGTGCGGGTTGTGCGCCACGTCGAGGATCAGCGTCGGCTCCCGCCGCACGATCTGGAAACGCCCCGGCAGCGTCGCCTGCTGCAGCCCGGTGAAGATCGCGCGTTCGTCGATTTCCAGCGGGGAGCAGTTCAGCGCCGCCAGCGCGGTAGCGGCGTTGGCCAGCGGCACGTTCGGCGTCGGCAGATCGGTCAGCAGCGTGTCGCCGCCCTGCCACTGCCAGCGATCGCCCTGCTCGCTGAAGCTCCAGGCTTCGCCGCGGCGATACAGCGGCGCGCCCAGCGTTTCGGCAACCTGACGAATGCTCTCCGGCATGTCGGGTTCGCCCACCACCGCCGGCTTGCCGCTGCGGAAAATGCCGGCCTTCTCGCGGCCGATGCTTTCGCGATCGTTGCCCAGCCAGTCGGTGTGATCGAGCGCGATGCTGGTAATCACCGCCACGCTCGGATCGACGATGTTGGTGGCGTCGAGACGCCCGCCCAGGCCCACTTCCAAGATCACCACGTCGAGCCGCGCCTGTTTGAACAGCTGCAGCGCCGACAGGGTGCCGAATTCGAAATAGGTCAGCGACGTTTCGCCGCGGCCGGCCTCAATGGCGGCGAACGAGCGGCTGTGCTCCGCTTCGCTCAGCTCTTCCCCCTGAATGCGCACGCGTTCGGTATAGCGCACCAGATGCGGCGAACTGTAGACGCCGACGCGCAGGCCGGCGGCCAGCAGAATGGCTTCGAGGGTGCGACAGGTGGTGCCTTTGCCGTTGGTGCCGGCAACGGTGAACACCGTGGGGGCGGGGGTCAGTAAATCCAGATGCGCCGCGACGCGCTGTACGCGCTCAAGGCCGAGTTCGATCGCCTGGCTGTGCAGACGTTCCAGATAATAAAGCCACGAGCTCAATGGCGACGTGGCTTGGGGAATTTGGTGGTTTTGCATGAGTCCCATCACTGAACTTGGGTTCATTAATCCATCAGGGCACCACCCTCACCGCGGTAAAGGCGATGCGCTTCGTGACTGCCGCCAGCCTGCAAACCGCAGCGAGATAGGCCACGGCCGGCAGGGAACGGGCATCAGCCGTCACTTAGCCACAAAGTGGCGGCTGAATCCGGGCGGGATCTGTCTTTGCCTCAGGCGTCGGCCTGCGGCTCCGGCTCAATGACCGGCGCGGCCTCATCGAAATGCGGCTGCGGCTGGTTGGTCAGCTTGGACAGAATGCTCGCCAACGTTTGGCGCATTTCCGGACGGCGAACGATCATGTCGATCGCGCCTTTTTCGATCAGGAACTCGCTGCGCTGGAAGCCCGGTGGCAGTTTCTCGCGCACGGTCTGCTCGATGACGCGCGGGCCGGCAAAGCCGATCAGCGCTTTCGGCTCGGCGATGTTGATGTCGCCCAGCATCGCCAGGCTGGCGGAAACGCCGCCCATGGTCGGGTCGGTCAGCACGGAGATATACGGCAAGCCGCGCTCCTGCATCTTGGCCAACGCCGCGCTGGTTTTCGCCATCTGCATCAGCGACATCAGCGCTTCCTGCATGCGCGCGCCGCCGCTGGCGGAGAAGCACACCAGCGGACAGTTGTCCTCCAGCGCCTGCTCAACCGCACGCACGAAACGCGCGCCGACCACGGAAGACATCGAGCCGCCGATGAAGGCGAATTCGAAGGAGGCGGCGACGATCGGCATGCCGTACAGCGTGCCCTTCATCACCACCAGCGCGTCTTTCTCGCCGGTCGCTTTCTGTGCGGCGACCAGACGATCTTTATAGCGCTTGGAATCCTTGAATTTCAGAACGTCCTTCGGCTCCAGATCGCTGCCCAGCTCCACTTCGCTGCCTTCGTCCAGCAGGGTATGCAGGCGCGCGCGCGCGCCCATACGCATGTGGTGGTCGCACTTCGGACACACTTCCAGATTACGCTCCAGCTCGGCGCGGTAGAGGACCTGGCCGCAGCTGTCGCATTTGGTCCAGACCCCTTCAGGAATGCTCGCCTTACGGGTTTGTGTGATATTGCTCTTGTTAAGAATTCGTTCAATCCAGCTCATCGATGACCTTTCTGTTTGAACCTGGCACACGCCAGTCCGCTGTTCATGCTTTAACAATCCCCCTGAAAACACCCCAATGAAAAAATGCCCGTTCGCGGCGCGGCAAGCGCGGCGACTGAGGCATCGGCTTCAGGGTTGTTCGCAGGAACAGACCATAATGTCGCTCATTAAACCATATCGGCCCGACGCTGTGGACAAAAAACTGGTCGAACCGACAGGTTAAGCGATGTTTTTACTGTTTTTGCTGGCGGGCGGCCGCGCGCTTGTGGCGCCAAATTTCAATCACGCCCGGCAGAATAGAAACGATGATGATCCCGACGATCAACAGTTTCAGGTTCTCCTGCACCACCGGCAGATCGCCGAACAGGTAGCCAGCATAAGTGAAGAGCAGCACCCAAACCAGTGCGCCAATCACGTTGTAGGCGGCGAAGTGGCGATAGGACATATGCCCCATACCGGCGACGAACGGCGCAAAAGTACGCACGATCGGCACAAATCGCGCCAGAATAATCGTTTTCCCACCGTGCTTCTCATAGAACTGGTGCGTCTTGTCCAGGTAGCTGCGGCGGAAAATTTTCGAATTCGGGTTGCTGAACAGCTTCTCGCCGAACAACCGCCCGATAGTGTAGTTCACCGCATCGCCGAGGATCGCCGCCACCACCATCAACGCCACCATGGTGTGCACGTTCAGATCGTTGGTCGGCAACGCCGCCAGCGCGCCGGCGACAAACAGCAAAGAATCCCCCGGCAGGAACGGCGTCACCACCAGACCGGTTTCGCAAAACAGGATCAGGAACAGAATAGCGTAGACCCACATGCCGTATTGTGCGACCAGTTCGGCCAGGTGCACATCAATATGCAGAATGAAATCAATAATAAACTTGATGATGTCCATAAATTCTCTCATTGATACCGGGTGTTTCAATCACCCGGCAGAAGCACAAGGGAGCGACGCGTTCAGGCGTGCCGGCGTTTAATCGTCGGGCAAAAACAGCGGCCCCATCGGCGGCCGCGGTAGACCAAAGTGGTCGGGATAATCCACGGCAACCAGATACAGCCCCTCGGCTCGCGCCGTCGCCGCCGCCAGATTGCGATCCTTCAGCGCCAGCAGCTCGGCCATCCAGTTCTCATCCTGATTGCCGCAGCCGATCTCCATCAGGCTGCCGACGATGTTGCGAACCATGTGATGCACAAAGGCATTCGCCTTGATATCTACCACAATATATTCGCCGTAGCGCGTAACCTTAACGTGTTTTACGCAGCGCCACGGAGTGCGCGACTGGCACTGCACCGCGCGAAACGAAGTGAAGTCGTTCTCGCCCAGCAGCGCCTGCGCCGCCCGGTGCATGCGATCGGCGTCCAGCGGGTGATAAAAGTGCGTCACCCCCTGTTGCAGCACCGCCGGCCGGTAGCGATGGTTGAAAATAATATAACGGTAGCGGCGCGCGGTGGCGCTGAAGCGCGCGTGAAAATCGTCGGCGACGGGGCTCACCCAGCGCACCGCGATGTCCGGCGGCAGATGGGTGTTCACCCCCATCGTCCAAGCGGCGTCCTTGCGGCGCGCGGTGGTTTCGAAATGCACCACCTGCCCGGTGGCGTGCACTCCGGCGTCGGTGCGCCCGGCGCACAGCACGCTAATCGGCGCATCCGCCACCTTGCTCAACGCCTGCTCCAGGCGTTGCTGCACGCTGGCCACTTCTTGCTGCCGCTGCCAGCCGTAGTACCGGCTGCCGTCATATTCGATGCCCAGCGCAATTTTCAGCGTCGGCTGAGCGGGCGAGACCACCTCAGACATCAGTACATCTGCTCCTGCACCAGACGCTCGGCGGTTTCGACAGCCATCAACGCGCCGCCGAAGCGCACGTTGTCCGCCACCGTCCAGAACTGCAGCAGCTCGGGGATGCCGTAATCGTTACGCAGACAACCGATGCTGAGCGCATCGCTGCCGGAGGCGTCGGTGACCTGAGTCGGGTAATCGTCCTCTTCGCTCAGCTGAATGTCCTCGACCTCTTCCAGCTCGCTGCGCGCCTCTTCGGCGGACAGCGGGCGCAGCGCTTCCAGGTGCACCACCTGCGCGTGGCCGTAAAACACCGGCGACTGAACGCAGCTCACCGAAATCGGCAGCCCTTCATCCTGCAGCACCTTGCGCACCTGATCGACGATCAGGCGTTCTTCGCGCACGCTGCCCTGCTCGTCGGCAATCAGCGGCAACAGGTTGAACGCCAGCTGCTTGCCGAAAACGCCTTCCTCCGCCGGGATGCCGTTCAGCAGGCGTGCGCTCTGGCCGGCCAAGTCGTCCACCGCCGCCTTGCCGCGCGACGATACCGACATCAGCGTGGTGACGTGCAGACGCGACAGCCCCGCCTGTTCGGTCAGCGGCTTGATCGCCGTCAGCAGTTGGCTGACCATGCTGTCGGCCACCGCCACAATATTGCGGTTGCGGTAATCCGCCAGCACCTGCGGGTTGACGCCCGGCACCACCAGCGGCACATCCGGCTCCATGGCGAACAGGCCGCTGGTGTCGATCACCAGGCAGCCCATGTTGCCGGCTTCTTCGGCATAGCGCGCGGAAGCGTCGCTGCCGGCGACGAAGAAGGCCAACTGCGCCTGCGACCAGTCGAACTCTTCGGCGTTTTGCACCAAAAGAGACTTGCCGTTGAAGCGCACATTGGCGCCCGCGCTGCGTTCGCTTGCCAGAGGATAGAGCTCACCCACCGGGAACTGGCGGTCCTGCAACAATTCCAGCAACGCTTCACCTACCGCGCCAGTGGCGCCGAGCAGCGCGATATTCCAGCCGTCAGACATCGGGTTTTCTCCAGAGTATTTCATTCATAAAAGCAGACGGGCAGTGCAGCCACCGCCCGATAATCTTTGCCGCTCACTGTAGCGGCGTTGGCTTAAGACAACCTTACGCGCTATGCCACGCTGAAGCCCAGCTTGCCGAGCAACTCGGCGCTGGCGCTGTCATCGCATTGCACGGCCAGCGAAGACCACTCGCGGCGCTCCTGGTAGTGCTTGCGCAGGCGATCGAATTCGCCCGGTTGCCCGGCGACTTTGCGCAGCGGCGCATCATCGCGGCGCACATCATACACCAAGTGCATCAATCGTTTTAACCGCGCTTCATCCAGCGGCCCGTTGAGGCGGATCTGGCTGAACTCCGGCACCGGCAGCAGCGAGGCCAGCGCCACCTGCTGCGGCTGCCCCAAATGGCGGCTGAACGCCTCGAACACCTGGGTGGTGCCGCGCGCCTTGCCTTCCAGCGTATACCCGGCGATGTGCGCGGTGCCGATATCCACCCGCGCCAGCAGCGGCAAGGAGAGATCCGGCTCCGGTTCCCACACGTCCAGCACCGTGCTCAGCTTTTTGCCTTTTTCCAGCGCCTGCAGCAGCGCGGCGTTGTCCACCACCGGCCCGCGGCAGGCGTTGATCAGAATGCGGTTGTCAGGCAGCGCCGCCAACAGCTCGGCGTCCGCCAGATGCAGCGAATGGTATGGGCCGGATTTATTCAGCGGCGTATGGAAGGTCAGCACGTCGGCCTCGGCCACCAGCTTCTCCAACGGCCAGAATTCCCCGGCGTCACCGCGATCGGCGCGCGGCGGATCGCACAGCAGCGTGCGCACGCCCAGCGCCTTGAGGCGCGCGTCCAGGCGCGAACCGACGTTGCCCACGCCGACGATGCCGACGGTTTTATCCCGCAGGTGGAAGCCGTCGCGCTCGGCCAGCAGCATCAAGGCTGAGAACACATACTCAACCACCGCGATGGCGTTGCAGCCCGGCGCGGCGGAAAAGCCGATGCCCTGCCGTTGCAGCCAGGCGTCATCGACGTGATCGGTGCCGGCGGTGGCGGTGCCGACAAAGCCGATGCGGCTGCCGGCCAGCAAGGCTTCATTGACCTTGGTGACCGAACGCACCATCAGCGCATCGGCATCCGCCAGCGCCTCGCGCGGGATCGGGCGGCCCGGCACCGCCTGCACGTCGCCCAGGCGGCTGAACAGCTCGGCCGCGTACGGCATATTTTCATCAACCAGAATTTTCACTGCGTTCTCCGACGGTTTACGGCTATTTGTCTGCGAAATAGTGTGCCACTGAATCATGCACGGCGAAAGCGCTCAGGGGTGGTGCCGGCGATCTGCTGGAACATGACGATAAAGGCCGACGCGGAGCTGTAGCCGACGTCCAGCGCCACCTCCTGCACCGTCTTGCCCTGCTCGAGCAGCGACACGGCGTGCAGGAAACGCAGACGCTGGCGCCATTCGCTGAACGACATGCCCAGATCCTGCTGGCAGCGGCGCGACAGCGTACGCTCGGTGGTGTAGACCCGAGCCGCCCACGCCGCCAGCGAGGTGTTGTCCGCCGGGCAATGCTCCAACGCTTCCAGCACCGGCGCCAAAAACTTGTCGTCCGACGACGGCAGATAGGTTTGCTGGCGCGGCGACAGACGCAGCTGGTCGATCAGCACCTGGCACAGGCGCAAATCCTCCTCCGCCTGCGGAATGTACTGTTTGCGCGCATAGAAATCCTCGGCGATGGCGCGGAAGATTGGCGTCACGCTCACCAGGCAGGGATCGGCGGGCATGCCGGCGCACAGTGCCGGCGTGATGTCCACCATGCGGCACTGCGCCAGCCGTTGGTTGTAACAGGAGTGTTCGATGCCCGCCGGCGCCCACAGCACGAACTCCGGCGGCGCCAGAAAGCGCTGCCCGCCGATGCGCAGCACCATCACCCCGGCTTTAACCCACATCAACTGGCCCCAGGTGTGGCTGTGCGGCTGGAATTCGGTGCGCGCATTGAACTCCTCGCAGCGGAACTGCACCGGGTTGGGTGCCGGGATCAGCGACTCGGGGAAATGGCGGATTTCTGGCATGGTTTCGTCCCGTGATTTGTCTTGTTTACGCCAATTTTTGTCTGGATATCGCTATATATGATAAACCGGACACGCGTAGACTAGCCAGCATGTTGGACGTTATTGAGAATAATTATCATGAATATGCTCTTCCCGCTGTTGGCCGTGCTGATTTGGTCGATTAACGCCGTCGTCAGCAAACTCTCCGCCACCGCCATCGATCCGGCGGCCATTTCGCTCTACCGTTGGCTGCTGGCGCTGATTGCCCTGACGCCGTTCGTGCTGCCGGGCGTGCTGCGCAACTGGGCGCAGGTGCGCGCCAACTGGTGGAAGCTGATGATCCTCGGCCTGCTGGGCATGGTGCTGTATCAAAGCCTGGCCTATTACGCGGCGCACAGCGTCAGCGCGCTGTTTATGGGCATCATCGTGTCGCTGATCCCGCTGCTGACCATCCTGATCAGCATCGTGCTGCTGCGCATTGCCCCGACCGTCGGCGTGCTGCTCGGCAGCATACTCTCCTTCGGTGGTTTGATCTGGCTGGTCAGCGGCGGCCAGCCCGGCGTGCTGCTGCAGCACGGTATCGGCAAGGGGGAATTGATGATGCTGATCGCCACCGCCTCTTACGCGCTGTATGGCGTGTTGACCAAACGCTGGGCCATCGCGCTGCCGAACTGGCAATCGCTCTACGTGCAGATCCTGTTCGGTGTGCTGCTGCTGCTGCCTAATTTCCTGATGGCGCAGGATGTCGGCTTGAACGGCCATAACCTGCCGCTGGTGCTGTTCGCCGGCATTCCGGCTTCGATCATCGCCCCGTTCCTGTGGATCCAGGGCGTGATGCGCCTGGGCGCCAACACCGCCTCGATCTTCATGAACCTGGCGCCGGTGTTTACCGCCGCTATTGCCGTGCTGTTCCTGCATGAGCAGCTGCACGGTTACCACCTGATCGGCGGCGGCATCACCCTGCTGGGCGTTATCCTGTCGCAGCGGCTGCGCACGCCGCTGACGCGTAAAGCCAAAGCCCCGGCGGCCAACGTCGAGTCCTGCAAAGAACAGGCTTAAGGCAGCAGCCTGAAGCGCACCCGCACCAACAGGCCGCCCAGCGCGGCGGAGCTCAGCAGCTCCGGGCGGGTGCCGTGATAGGCGGTGATGTCCTTCACCAGCGCCAGCCCCAGGCCGGCGCCCGGCTGATCGCCCACGTTGTCCAGCCGGTGAAACGGCTGCAGCGCCAGCGCCTTATCCTGCAAGGCGATGCCGGGGCCGCTGTCTTCAATCTCCAGCACGCCTTCCCCCGCCGCCTTATCCTGAGTGAGGCGGGCGGTCACTATCCCCTGACGCGGCGTGTATTTCAGCGCATTGTCCAGCAGATTGGCGCACAGTTCGGCCAACAGCAGCGGCTCCCCCGCCACCTGACACGCCGCCTCGCCTTCGAAACCCAGATCGATCTGTTTGCTGCGCGCCTGCGGCAAGCGGGAAAAGCAGGCGTCGCGCAGCACCTGCGCCAAATTGACCGGCTGCAGTTGGCGCTCGGCCTGGTGCTCGCTGGCTTTCAGGCGTGAGAGGTGCAGCAGGCGATCGGTCAGCGCCACGGTATTATCCAGCGTCGCGCTCATCGCCTGCAGGCTTTCACGCCACTGCTGTGGCCGATCGCTGGCCAGCGCCACCCCGACCTGAGTCTTCAACACCGCCAGCGGCGTGCGCAGCTGGTGGGAGGCGTCGGCGCTGAAACGTTCCTGACGCGCCACCATCAGCCGCAGCCGTTCGATGTAACGATTGAACGCCACCAGCAGCGGCTGCATCTCCGACCACGGCAATACCCGCGGCAAGGGCGTCAGCTCGCCCGGATCGCGCCGCAGCATGATGCCGGAGAGTTTACGCATCGGTTTCAACACCCGCTTGAGCAGCGCGAACGCCAGGATGAGGGTCAACACCACCACCGTGCCCTGGCTCAACAGCGCCGCGATCATCATCTGCCGCGCCAGGTAACGGCGCGACTCCAGGGTTTCCGCCACCAAAATGGTCGCCATGCCGCTCACCCCCGACTCGTTGACCGGTTGAAACAGCGCCGCCACGCGGATCGGCCGGCCGAGGTATTCCGCATCGTAAAAATGCACCAGCGCCGGGTAGAGCGTGGAGCGCGGGATATGGGGCGGCAAAGGCGGCAAATCGTCATAGCCCGAAATGCTTTTCCCCTGCGGCGAAATCACCTCGTAATACAGCTGATCGTTCATGTTGCGCTCGAAGCTGTCGAGCACCACATAGGGCACATCGACCGCCAGCTTGCCTTCGCGCACCACCAGCCGCTCCGCCACGGTGCGCGCCGACGCCAGCAGCGTGCGATCGTAAGCCAGGGTGGCGGCGCTCATGGCGCTGAAATAGTGGGTGTAGATAGAGATGCCGCCCAACGCCAGCAGCGGCAGGCCAAAAAACAGCAGCAGTTGATAGAACAGCGAACGCGGCGCGTTAAACCACCGCATTGCACAGCTCCAGGCTGTAGCCCAGGCCGCGCAGCGTGACGATCGCCACGTCGCTGCCCTGCAGCTTTTTCCGCAGGCGGTGTACGTAAAGCTCGATGCTCTCCGGGTTGGCTTCGTCGGACAGCGTGAACACCTGTTCGAACAGCTGTTGCTTGGCCACCGGGCGGCCACGCCGGTGCATCAGCGCAGTCAGCACCGCCAGTTCGCGCGGCGTCAGCGCCAGCGGCTTGCCCTGCAGCAGAAAATAGCCTTCGTCGTGATAGGTCAACGCCCCGTACTGCAACGCCGGCTGCGGGGCGCCGACGCTGCGGCGCAGCAGCGCCCGGATGCGCGCTTCCAGCTCGTCCAGTTCGAACGGCTTGGTGAGGTAATCGTCCGCCCCCAGATTCAGGCCTTTCACCCGGTCGGCCACGTCGGTGCGCGCCGTCAGCAGCAGCACCGGCAGATCCTGCCCGCGCTTGCGCAGGCGCGCCAGCAAATCCAGGCCGTTCATACGCGGCAGCGCCACATCCAGCACCGCGAGCGCATAGCGTTCGTTGAGCAGCAGGTGATCCGCCGCCACGCCGTCCGGGGCGACGTCAACGGCAAAGCCGGCGCCGGTCAGCGCCTTTTGCAACCAGTGAGACAGCTCGGGGTGATCTTCAACCAATAACAGTCGCATGTTCCCATTCCATTGATTTACCTGAACAACCTGGCGCCGACACGGCGCCTGTTAACAGGCCGATAACAGAGAATGGCATGGAAAATAAGGGGATAAAAGAGCGCCGCGCCGCCAGTTTTGGGAGCTGGCACACAATTATGCGTATGGGGCGCGATCGCAGGGCGGAGTCAGATCAGCGGAATGGGGCTATCGGCAACGGCGATGTCCAGCACCGGGCGCAGTTTGTCGGCGGTAAACGGTGAAGAAACCAGCACGGAGCGGTTGTTGACGGCAAACACCAGATCGATGCCGGTCACGCAGGCGGTCATCTGGCAAGCATATTTTTCACCGTCGGCGTTGACGAAATGCAGCTCAAAAACGCCAACGTCGGCACGCAGTCGCTTTAAACGGCACTGCCCGGTTTTTCCCGTCATTTCAGCGTAAACCTCAGGCAACCGTTTAATCGCACCTACTTTGGCGCTGTCCCTGCCACCAAACAATTTCCCTAACGAAAACATATCACTGCGTCTCTATTCATTTCACCGATCGTGATTTTATCGCGAAAGCAGAACGGCAAACCTGATATTACGCAGGATTTTGCCCGGTTTTGCGCCCTGTTCTTGCCTGCTTTTCTATGGTAGCGCATCCGTTATTCGCCGGCGACAAGAGACCCTAATCACAGACTGGAAACTTTTCCGGCCACTGAAAGGTAAATGAAAGGTTGTTGTTTTAACAATCCTGCAACCGCACCCGGCGGGATTTCACAATCAGAACAATACCGAGGGCAAGTCACAATGAAAAAAATAATGACCCGTACCTTTACCGCCGCCGCCCTGCTGCTGGCAGCCAATCAGGCCTTTGCCGTGGAAGCGCCCAAACGCACCGAATGCATCGCGCCGGCCAAGCCCGGCGGCGGCTTCGATCTGACCTGCAAGCTGATTCAGGTGTCGCTGCAGGACACCAAGGCCATCGATAAACCGATGCGCGTCACCTATATGCCCGGCGGCGTCGGCGCGGTGGCCTACAACGCCATCGTCGCGCAGCGCCCGGCGGAGTTCGGCACCGTGGTGGCCTTCTCCGGCGGTTCGCTGCTCAATCTGGCCCAGGGCAAGTTCGGCCGCTACAACGTGGACGACGTGAAATGGCTGGCGGCGGTCGGTACCGACTACGGCATGATCGCGGTGCGCGCCGACTCGCCTTACAAAACCCTGAAAGACCTGATGGACGCCTTCCAAAAAGATCCCAACAGCGTGGTATTCGGCGCCGGCGCCTCCATCGGCAGCCAGGACTGGATGAAAACCGCGCTGCTGGCGCGCGAAGTCGGCGTGGATCCGCGCAAGATGCGCTACGTGGCGTTCGAAGGCGGCGGCGAGCCGGTCACCGCGCTGCTCGGCAACCATATCCAGGCGGTCTCCGGTGATCTGAGCGAGATGGTGCCTTACCTGCAGGGCGACAAGATCCGCGTCCTGGCGGTGTATGCCGAGCAACGTTTGCCGGGCCAGCTGGCCGACATTCCGACCGCCAAAGAACAGGGATACAGCCTGGTGTGGCCGATTATTCGCGGCTTCTACGTCGGGCCGAAAGTCAGCGATGAAGAGTATCAGTGGTGGATCGACACCTTCCAGAAAATGATGGCGACCGACGAATTCAAGCAGCAGCGCGATCTGCGCGGCCTGTTCGAATTCAACATGACCGGCAAAGAGCTGGACGCCTACGTGAAGAATCAGGTTGCCCAATACCGTGAGCAGGCGAAAGTGTTCGGCCTGGCCAAATAACCGCAGGGGAAAACCATGAGCGATCGTATTTTTGCCGGCTTTTGGCTGCTGCTGTGTATCGGCGGGCTGTTCATCGGCTGGGGCATCCAAAGCGAATACAGCTATGAACCGCTGGGGCCGCGCCCGTTCCCGCTGGCGATCCTCAGCCTGATGGCGCTGTGCTCGGCCCTGTTGTTGCTGCGCCGCCCGCAGGCGGTGGAGTGGCCGCACAACAAGGTGCTGCAGCGGCTGCTGGTGCTGGTGATCACCCTGGTGCTGTATGCCTGGGGCTTTGAATGGCTGGGCTTCCCGCTGGCGACCGCGCTGCTGACGTTCAGCATCGGCCTGCTGTTTCAGGCCAGCCTGCCGGCGGCGGCGATCTCCGGCGTCGTCATGGGCGCAGTGCTGTATTACGCCTTTGACCGCCTTCTTGATGTCACACTGCCGCTCGGCGCCTGGCTGAGCTAACGGGAGCGATGATGGATACCTGGATGTATTTGACCCAAGGGTTCGAAGTGGCGCTGGTGCCGCAGAACCTGATTATCGCCCTGATCGGCTGCTTCGTCGGCACCATCGTCGGCCTGCTGCCGGGCCTCGGGCCGATCAACGGCGTGGCGATCCTGCTGCCGCTGGCGTTTGCCCTCAAGCTGCCGGCCGAATCGGCGCTGATCCTGCTGGCGACGGTGTATATCGGCTGCGAGTACGGCGGGCGCATCTCGTCGATTCTGCTCAACGTGCCGGGCGACGCGGCGGCGATCATGACCGCGCTGGACGGCTACCCGATGGCGCAGCAGGGGCGCGCCGGCGTGGCGCTGTCCATCTCGGCGGTCAGCTCGTTCGTTGGCTCGATGATCGCCATCGGCGGCATCATCCTGTTCGCGCCGCTGCTGGCCCGCTGGTCGCTGGCCTTCGGCCCGGCGGAGTATTTCGCCCTGATGGTGTTCGCCATCGCCTGCCTCGGCAGCATGATGAGCCAGAACCCGCTGAAATCGCTGCTGGCGGCGCTGATCGGCCTGGGGCTGGCGACGGTGGGCGTCGACGCCAACACCGGCGTTTACCGCTTTACCTTCGACAGCGTGCACCTCTCTGACGGCGTGCAGTTTATCGTGGTGGTGATCGGCCTGTTCTCGGTCAGCGAAATCCTGCTGATGCTGGAAAGCACCAGCGCCGGACAAAAGCTGGTGCGTAAAACCGGCCGGTTGCTGTTCAACCGCAAAGAGGCGGCGCAGTGCGCAGGCCCTACCCTGCGCTCGTCGGTGATCGGCTTCTTCGTCGGCATTCTGCCGGGCGCCGGCGCCACTATCGCCAGCGCGCTGACCTACATGACCGAGAAGAAAATCAGCGGCAACGGCGACACCTTCGGCAAGGGCGACATCCGCGGCGTAGCGGCGCCGGAAGCGGCCAACAACGCCTCGGCCTGCGGTTCGTTCATTCCGATGCTGACGCTGGGGGTGCCGGGTTCCGGCACCACGGCGGTGATGATGGGCGCGCTGACGCTGTACAACATCACCCCCGGCCCGGCGATGTTCACCGAACAGCCGGATATCGTCTGGGGGCTGATCGCGGCGCTGCTGATCGCCAACGTCATCCTGCTGATCATGAACCTGCCGCTGGTCGGCCTGTTCACCCGCATGCTGACCATCCCGCTGTGGTTCCTGGTGCCGGCGATCGCCGCGGTTTCGGCGGTGGGGGTTTATGCGGTGCACAGCACCACCTTCGACCTGCTGCTGATGGTCGGGTTGGGCGTGTTCGGCTACATCCTGCGGAAAATGCACTTCCCGATGTCACCGCTGATTCTGGGCTTCGTGCTGGGCGAGATGCTGGAGCAAAATCTGCGTCGCGCGCTGTCGATCAGCAACGGCGAGTTCGGCATCCTGTGGAGCAGCAGCATCGCGCAAACGCTGCTGGTGCTGGCGGTCGCGGTACTGGCGCTGCCGCCGCTGCTGCGCCTGATGCGCAAACGCCGCCAATCGGCGATCGAGGCCAAGGCCGAGTAACGCGAAACGGGCGGGTAATCCCCGCCCGTTGTGTTTAACGGCGCAAGGCCGCAATTCCCCTTTCCAACGCATCGATATCGTCATCGGCGAGCAGGGGCTGAATCCCCGCAAAGTCCGCCTCCGACAAGTCATAGAGGCGCAAGGCAAGCAACCGTGCGATGACCTCCGGCGCGAACCGCCAACGGATAAACCGCGCGGGGTTACCGCCGACGATGGCATAAGGCTCAACATCGCCGGCCACCACGCTGCCGGCGGCGACGATCGCCCCCTGGCCTATCGAGACTCCCGGCATCAGCATCGCCCGCATGCCGATCCAGCAACCGTCGCCCAGCCGGGTATCGCCTTTGGGGCGGTACGCCTGTTTGATGGTTGCCATAAACGGATACAGGCTCAGCCAATCGATGCGATGGGTATGGTTTCCGCCCATCAGGATCACCGCTTCGGCCGCGATGCACACGTAATCGCCGATCAGCAGGCGGTCTATTTCGCCCAGCGGCTGCCATTGCCGGCTGACCGCGTCGCCGTGCAGATAGCGCACTACCGAACGTTCGAAGCCGTTATCCCAGCAGTCGCTGTAGTAGCTGTGGGTGCCTTTGACGATAATATTCGGGTTGGTCACCGTCTGATGCAGCAGCTCGGTGTTGGACCAGTGTTTTTCGGACATGGCGTATTCTCTGGTTACGGGAATAAAAGCCACGGAACGGAATGTCTGTGGCCGTGTTGTCGTTCACTCAACACGGCCATTCAAGCGATAAGCGCTCGTTTCAATCTCGGGTTATTCATCTTACGGCCTCTCTTGCGAGGCGTAATGGTAGCCGATCACGCCTCGGCGGTCTTGCTTTTCAACAGCAGCACCCCGCCCATCACCAGCGCGCTGCCCAGCAGCTGCAGCTGATTCATGCTCTCCCCCAGCAGGAAATAGGCGATCACCGCGGTGAACACCAGCTCCAGCGACAGGATCAGGTTGGCCACCGCCAGCGGCAGCGTTTTCAGGCTGATATTGTACAGCCCGAAGCCCAGCAGCGTCGGCCCGGCGGCCAGCGCCAGCAGCAACAGCCAGCCGCTCCACTGAATGCCCTGCGCACCGTGCGACAGGAACCACAGAGAGCCGGCCATGCCGTGGAACGCCGCCAGCGGGAACGCCGTCAGCGCCGCGTTGAACACCAGCTGGTACAGCGCCGAAAAACCGAACACGTACAGGATGGTGTTCCACACCGGATAGCCGCGTTCGCTGGCCACCCGCCCGCCGAGGGTATACAGGGTATAGCCGATGCCCGACAACATCCCCACCAGCAGCCCCAGCAGATCGAAGTGGCTGTTCCCCATACTGTCGCCGTTGCTTACCAGGAAGCAGCCGCCCAGGCTGATGGCGATCACCAGCAATTGGCGCAGCGTCAGGCGTTCGCTGTACATCACCCAGCCGAGGAACACGGTAAAACCCACCGAACAGTAGGTCAGAATGGTCGCCACCGATGCGCCGTTCAGCGCCACCGACAGCGTCCACAGGCTGTTGAACAGCGCCAGCAACAGCCCGTAAAGCGCGTAGAATGCCACCTGTTTACGGCGCAGGCGCGCCCACTGCGGTTTCACCAGCAACAGCAGCGGCAACAGCACCAGCGCCACCAGCGCCGCACGCCAGAACGCCAGCACGAAGGTCGGCAGGTGATAGTACTCGGTCAGCGCGCGGATGATGATGGCGGTAAAGGCCAGCAGCATGGCGCTGATAATGGCGATGACGTAACCCTGGTGGCTGCCCTGAAAGAGACGCGCGCCGGGCAGCGCCGGCCGGGCGGAAACGCCTGACGGTAATGACATGAGATCCTCGGAGAAATGGCGACGTAAATGCTCAGGCGGACAGTGTAACGCGGCCATTTTTTCTCACTATAGCCACTTTACGGCGTTGTCATGCAGGCCACTTTTCTGCGCTTGAAGCCCTGTTGACATGGGGTATAGTAAAATCTCTTCCGATAACCGGGCCAATTTCCCATGCACATCCCGTTGGATCGCGAGCAGGACGTTCCGCTCTATTTACAGATCGAAGAAGCGCTGCGGCGCGCCATCCTCACCGGCGTGTTCGTCGATGGCGACAAACTGCCCTCGACGCGCACGCTGGCGGCCGAACTGGCGGTCAGCCGTTTAACGGTGGATAACGCCTACGCCGAACTGGCGGCCAAGGGCTTTTTGCATCAGCGGCGCGGCAGCGGCGCCTATGTCGCACACCCGCAAGCGCAGGCGCGCCCGGCCCGGCCGAGCAGCGATGCCCCTTTCCCGCTGGAGAGCTTCACCACCCTCACCTCGCGGCTGGACGGCTACGCCGACGCCCCGCTGCCGGAGGGGCTGGTCAACTTCGCCGCCGGCGTCGGCAGCCCTAAGGTGTTTCCGCTGGAGGCGTTTCGCAAAGTGCTGCTGTCGGTGCTCAGCCGCCACGCGGAAGAGGCCTTCAGCTACGGTGAATACTGCGGCTACTACCCGCTGCGCGATACGCTGAGCCGCATTCTCAGCGCGCAGGGCATCCCCACGCAGGCGGAACAGGTGCTGATCACCAACGGCTCGCAGCACGCCATCAGCCTGGTGGTGCAAAGCCTGCTGGCGCCGGGCGATACGGCGATCGTCGAAGAGCCGACCTACGCCGAAGCGCTGGGCCTGCTGCGCCAGCACCGCGTCAATATCGTCACCGTGCCCGGCGACCGCCACGGCATGCGGGTGGATTTGCTGCCGGAGCTGCTGGAACGCCACCGCCCCAAATTGATCTACACCATCCCCAACTTCCACAACCCGACCGGCCGCTGCCTGAGCGAGGCGCGGCGGCGGCGCCTGCTGACTGTCGCTCAACAGGCCGGCGTGGTGATCCTGGAAGACGACTTCGTCGGCGATCTGCGCTATCAGGGCAAACAACTGCCGTCGCTGCGCGCGCTGGCGCAGCCGGGCGCGGTGATCTACGTCAGCACCTTCTCCAAAATGCTGCTGCCCAGCATGCGCATCGGCTATCTGGTGGCGGACAGCGAACACTATCAGCGTTTCGCCAGGCTGAAACACGTCGACAGCTTCACCAGTTCCAGCCTGATCCAGCGGGCGCTGGACGCTTTCGTCACCGTCGGCCGTTACGACAAGCAGCTGCGGCGCGCCGGGCGCGTCTACCGCCACCATCTGGAGGTGATGATTGACGCCTTGCAACGGCGGCTGCCGCCGGGGTGCCGCTTTGAAACGCCGCAGGGAGGCTTGTTTATCTGGCTGACGCTGCCGGCGGCGGTGACCACCGCCGAGCTGATGCCGGTCGCCTGGCGATACGGCGTGACCTTCGCGCGCGGCGAATGCTTTTATGCGCAGGAACATTTGGGCGCGCACGGCCTGCGGCTGAATTTCGCCGCCAACTCGCCGCCGCAGATTGAAGAAGGTATCGCCCGGCTATGCCGGGCGATTGAGGAGGTGATAACGGAGAAAAACGCCGGTTAGACGGCGGCCCACCACAGCCGTAGCTTCATCCCCCAGTAGCTGGTCCAACCGGTGGTGGTCTGCACCACCTTGCCCTGCGAGACCACCACGAAGGTCGGCGTCACGCCAATCTGCCACTGCGCCGAGAGCGTACCGGCCGGATCGTTGACCACCGGCAGCGCCAGCCGTTTGCGCGCCAGCCATTGTTTCACCTGGGTATCGTCGCCCGAGCGCAGCGCGACGGTCAGCACGTTGCCGCCCGCCGCCTGCAAACGGGCGACGTCCGGCGTGGTGAAACGGCAGACGCCGCACCAGCTGGCCCAGAAGTAAACCAGCAGCGGCCGCTCATGGCTGAGCTGCGCCAACGACACACTCTCGCCATCCAGCGTGGTCAGGGTCTGGGCATCGAAGGCCGGCGGCGCCTGCGGCGCGTTCAGCCAATCCATCACCGTCACCACCGCCAGCGCGATCAGCGCCAGCAGCAGCAACTCGCGCCCCCAGCGCTTGAGCTTAGCCATTGTTGGCCTTCGCCAGCTGCTGTTTCACCATCGCTTCCAGCTCTTCATAGGATACCGCCCCCGGCAGCATCCGATCGCCGATCAGCGTCGCCGGCGTCCCCTGCACGCCCAGTTGCTCCGCCAATTCCATGTTGGTGCGCAGCGTGGTCATGCTCTGTTCGCTGGGCGCCACCGCCTTGACGCCGGTTTTCTCTTGCGCGGCGGCGATGCTGGCGTTGTCGTGGAAGCCCTTTTTCGCCATCAGCCGCTGGTGCAGGGCCCAGAATTGATCCGGGTGCTGTTGCCAGGTGGTGAGCGCCACGCGCGCCGAACTGACCGAGCTTTCGCCCTTGAACGGCAGCAGTTTCACCACCAGCGCCACGTCCGGGTATTGCTTGACGATCTTCTCCAGCATCGGATCGAAACGCTTGCAGTACGGGCAGTTATAGTCGGTAAAGGTCACCAGCGTCAGTTTGGGGTTGGCGGCGCCGAGGCGCGGGCTAGCCGGATCCTGATACAGCGTTTTGGCGTTCTGCTTGATAGCTTGGCTGATTTGCTGGCCGGCGGTTTGCTGCTGCCAGGCGTCCACCGCCTGCGCCAGAATGTCCGGGTTAGACACCAACGTTTCGCGGATCATCTCTTTGATACGCGCCTCTTGTGCCGGAGTGAAAGGCTCGGCGGCCCACACCGGGGCGGCGATGATCATCAGTAAAATCAGTAGCTTTTTCATTGTTCGGTTCCTTTGGCATGGGAAAGGGTTTGCAGCACGGCGTCACGGGTCAACAGCGGGGATAACACCTCGCCCTCCGGGCTGCCGGGGCCATAGATTTGGTTGAAAGGCACGGCGACGCTGCCGCGCTTTTGCAGGAAGGCGCTGATGTCGGCCGACGGGCGGCTCCAGTCGCCGCGCAGCGCGACCACGTCGTCGGCGCTCAACGCGCGCTGCACGTCATCGCGCAACAGCACATTGAATTTGTTGGCTTTACAGGTCACGCACCAGTCGGCGGTCACGTCGACGAACACCCGCTTATGCTGGGCCAGCGCTTCGGTAATCGCCTGTTCGCTCAGCGGTTGCCACTGCACCCGATCCTGCAACGGCTGGCGCCACAGGCCGGCGGTCAGCGATCCGGCCAGCAAGGCCACGCCCGCCAGCACCAACGTGCCCGCCGCCAGCTTGGCCGCCAACCGTGCGCCCTGTTGACGCCACACCGCCAGCAGCAACGCCAGCAGCGCCAACGCCCCCAGCCACAGCGTGGCCTGCACGCCGATATGGTTGCTCAGCAGGCTCAGCAGCCACAGCGACGACGCCAGCATCAGCAGCCCCATCGCCAGCTTGACGGTATTCATCCAGCGGCCGGGGCGCGGCAAGCGCAGCGCCAGCGACGGCCAGGCGGCGATCAGCAGCCACGGCAGGCTCATGCCGATGCCGAGCGCGATGAACATGCCCCACAGCACCGGCAGCGACGCCGCCAGCGCGAAGGCCACCGCCGTGCCGAGAAACGGCGCCGAGCACGGCGTCGCCAACAGCGTGGCGAACGCGCCCTGCCAGAAATGGCCGCTCAGCCCCTGCCCGTTATGGGTGGCCAGTGACGTATTCAGATCGGACGAGAGGCGCAGGTGGAACAGGCCAAACAGGTTGGCGCTGAACAGCAGCGTCACCAGCACCATAAAGCCGATAAACCACGGATTCTGGAACTGAATGCCCCAGCCGAGCGCATGGTTGCCGAGCCGCAGCAGCGTCATCAACAGGGCCAGCGCCATAAACGAGGCGACGATACCCAGCGACGACGCCAGGAACTGCAAGCGTACGCTGCGCCGATCGCGATGCTCCACCTGCAGGATGGAGCCGAGCTTGATGCCCAGCACCGGCAGCACGCACGGCATCAGGTTGAGGATCAACCCGCCCGCCAGCGCCATCAATACCGCCTGCCACAGCGGGAACGCCGCACCGACGGGCGCGGCCAGCGGATCGCCAATCGGCAGCGTAATCTGCTGCGCCATGCCGCCGTCGTCGATCACCAGCGTCAGCGTTTTGCCGCGCAGATCCGGCGCCGCATCGCCCCAACCGTCGCTGACCGGCACCCGCGCCAACAGTTGAGCGCCGGCAGTCTCGACTTGAGGTTTACCGAGATCGGCATCCGCCAGCGTATCGAAGAACAGCGCGGGCTGCTGCCAGCCGGCGGCGCGTTCGGCGGCAATCTGCAGCTCGCCGTTGCGGTAACCGGCCTTGACGCTCTCCGCCACCCCGGCGGCGATCGGCACCTGCCCCATCGCCTGCGCGAAGTCGTGGTTAAACTGCGGATCGTTCGGCGTCGTCAGATCCAGACTGAACGGGTAGTCGGTCAGAATGCAGACGTTGCTGCAGGTGGACAGCGTCAGGGTGCCCGCCAGCGGGCCGGATACCGGGCCTGACATCACGATCGGCAGCGTGACCCGATCGTGATAGCCCTGGGTGGAAATGCCGGCCACTTCGAAACGCTGCGGCGTCGGCCAGTGCCAGGTCGCCGGCGGCGGGTTGCCCTGCCAGACGATAGCCGGCGCGATGCCGCCTTCGCCAGGGGAACGCCAGTAGGTTTTCCAGCCCTTTTGCAGCTCGACCGACAGCAGCAGGCGGGTCTCCCCCGGCTGTGACGTGTCGGCGCGCAGCCGCACCTTGGCATGATCGTTGGCCGGATTTTGCAGCCAGCCGCTGTCCGCCGCCTGCAAGGCAGGTAGCCACAGCATAAACAGGCAAGCGCAGGCCAGCCTGATAATTTTCAACATGTTAATTCTCCATAAATGATTAAATCACCGCGAAAAACGGGCGATTAACTCATTCACGGAAGACGCATAATCGAAGGTGCACCCTGAGGGTGGGGGGTGAAATGGCGCGGGGAGGAGGAATGCGCAGGCGCGCGGCGATAGTCGGCGCCAACAGCGCCAGCAGCAGACCCAGCCCGAACAGCACGGTTTCGAACATCACCGGCGGCGCGGCCAGCAATGACTTGGCGCTCAGCTCACAGGGCGTCGGCTGCGCTTCGGCGGCGGTATCACCGGACTGAACGGCAGTGGCCGCCGGGATCCCCAGCGTTTGCTGCAGCGCATGCAGGCCCGCCATGCGCTGGGTCATGCACGTCAGCACCACCAGGCAAGCCAGGCATAAAAACCATTTTGCAATCCGCTGCCGTTTAACCATGCCATCCTCACGTTCGGGTCTGGGGCTATCTTAGCGGCGCGGGCGCGATTAGCAACGTTTTGTCGGTAAAGAAATGTCTGAGCGGCGGTATTGATGGCGGCGATTTACAGGTATCATAGTGGGTAAGCCTGCGCTTTTCGCCGGGTACGATGATGATTCTCTCCTCCAGGCATTCTGCGGGGATACACAGCGAAGGACTGGTGATATGCAACCTTTGAGTGGGCCGGGCACCCCAATCGCCGGCGAACGCCCTCCCTCACCGGGCAAAACGGCGGCCACTGACGATCAACCCCTCTCTCCGGCGCAGCGCACGACGCTGGAAAAGCTGATCGTGAAAATCATGACGCTCAGCCCGGCAAAGCCAGCGGAGATCTGGGCGACTCTGCGTCACGATCTCGGCGCCGATAACGGCGGTGAACTGCTGGCGCGTCATTTTCAACCGGCGGAACAGCTGCTGCAAACGCGCCTGACGCAGGCGCAGCAAAACCATGCCGGGCGCCAGCTGTTGCAACAGCTGGCCGAATTGCTGCCGCAGGGCAACAACCGCCAGGCGGTCAGCGACTTTATTCGCCAGCAGTTCGGCCACACGGTACTGAGCCAGCTGAGCCCACCGCAGCTGCAGCAGGTGCTGAATCTGTTGCAGACCGGCGGCCTGGCCATTCCCCAGCCGCAGCAAACCGCCACCAGCGATCGCCCGCTGCTGCCCGCAGAGCATCAAAGCCTGCAGCAGCAGGTCACCAAACTCAGCGCCGCCACCGGCGAAGCGCCGGCTAAAATCTGGCAAACACTGTTTGATCTGGCGGGTGTGAAAACCAACGATCCGCTGCCGGCGCGCCACTTCCAGCTGTTAAACCAATTCTTGCAAGTAAAGGTGGCCCTCAGCCCGCAGAGCGCGCCGACGCTGAACAATTTGCTGGCGGCACTCAAGCAGCCGGCAGACGAGCAAGAGCTGCAGCAGATGAACGACTACTGCCAGACGCGCTTCAACTGCGGCGCCAATGCGCCGCTGACGCATCCGCAGATGAGCGACGCCATTCATCAGCTGTTTGCCCGCCGCCTGGAGAAGGCCGGCCAGGCGCAGCCGATCGTCAGCCAGCCCGTCGAGCTGCAGCCGCTGCTCAACCCGCTGATCGCCGCCCTGCCGCTGCCGCTGCAAAAAGCACTCAGCAAGCCTGCCGTGGCACTGATCCTGCTGCTGGTGGCGCTGGCGATCGTACTGGCGCTGGTGTTTTAACGCCTCAGGCGCAGCCGCAGTCCTCAGCAGCCGCCCGATCGCGCAGCGATCCCGGCTGTTCGCCGATGGCCAACGGATGGCCGTCGCGCAGCCAGAAATCCAGCCCGCCGATCAGCTCCTTCACCCTGAATCCCAGCTTCGCCAGCTTGTAGGCGCCTTTGGTGGAACCGTTGCAGCCGATGCCGTCGCAGTAGGTCACATACACTTTTTCGCGATCCAGCTGCGCCGTGCCGGCTTCATCCATCAGGCGATGCGGCAAGCTGATCGCCCCGGGGATATGCCCGGCGGCGTACAGCGCCTCTGCGCGGGTGTCGATCACCACTATCCCGTCCACGCCGTTGCGCAGATCTTCCGCCACGTCCCAGGCATCCGCATAGCGGCTCAGCTTGGCCACCAGGTAAGCCAGGCTCTCTTCCGGCACCGCCGGTGGAAAAGCCAGCACCAATGATTCTTTCGACATACCACTCACTCCCGTGCATCAAGACAGATGACAATAGTGCCTCATTTTGGTCTTATGATTGATACCCATTTCCAATAAATCATAAGGCCAATTATGCGGCACTCGCTGGTCACGCTGTTTCAGCAATCGCCCCACACCGCCGGCACGCTGCGCGATCGCCTGTGCGGCGCACTGCGGCAGGCCATCCATCAAGGGGCATTGAACGTTGGGCAACGCCTGCCTTCCAGCCGGGTGCTGGCCAGCGATCTGAGCCTCTCGCGAGTGACCGTCGAAGCGGCCTACGGTCAGTTGGAGGCGGAGGGATATCTGCAGCGCCGCGTCGGCCAGGGCTCCTTTGTGGCGATTACCATCGCCAAATCGCCGCCGCCGGCAAGCGGCTCCGGCATGCCGCGCCTTTCACAGCGCGGCCAACAGATCGTGAAAACCGGCGGCTGCCGCGATCCGCAGCAGCCACAGGCGTTCGCCGCCGGTTCACCGGACCTGCGCGCGTTTCCGCTGGCCTTGTGGAAGCAGCTGACAGCACAGCGCCTGCGGCTACAGGGAGAAAGCCTGCTGCGCTACGGCGACCCGCAGGGCTATTTACCGCTGCGTGAGGCGATTGCCGCCCACGTCAACCAAACGCGCGGCGTGATCTGCGATGCACGGCAGGTTATCGTGCTGACCAGTTCGCAGCAGGCGCTGCAGCTGATCGCCACGTTGCTGCTGGACAGCGGCGACAGCGTCTGGATGGAAGAGCCGGGTTACACCGGGGCAAGAAACGCCTTTATCAGCGCCGGCGCCGCCCTGACGCCGGTCGCGGTAGACGGCGACGGCCTGCGTGCTGAATCCTCCTTGCCGGACCCACGTTTGATTTATCTGACCCCCTCACACCAATACCCGACCGGCGCCGCGCTCAGCCTGGCGCGCCGATTGGCGTTGCTGGCGCTGGCAGAGCGGCAACAGGCCTGGATCATCGAGGACGATTACGACAGCGAGTTTCATTACGACGGCCTGCCGATACCGGCGATGCAGGGCCTGGATCGCCGTGGCCGGGTGCTGTACCTCGGCACCTTCTCCAAGTCGCTGTTCCCTTCACTGCGGTTGGCGTATCTGATCGCCCCGCCCGCGCTGGTTGAAGCGTTCGTCACCGCGCGTACGGTGTATGACGGCCACAGCGCGCAGCTGATGCAGGCGGTCACCGCCGAATTCATCCACCAGGGGCACTTCGCCGCGCATATCCGCTACATGCGCCAGCTCTACCGCAGCCGGCGCGATGTGTTGCTGGCGGAAGTACGCGAAAAACTCGGCCACTTCGCCACGCCCGCTCCCGCCACCGGCGGCCTGCAGCTCAGCGTCTGGCTGCCGCCCGGCCAGGAGGCGGCGCTCAGCCGACAGGCACGGCGGCTCGGCATCCTCACGCCCGGGCTGAAGGCGCAATACCAGACGGCGCAGCCGCAGCGCGACGGCTGGCTGCTGGGCTTTTCGGCCCTGACGCCGAGCGAGATCCGCAGCGCCGTCGAGCGGCTGGCACGGATCGCCGTGGCTTAGCGCGGCCCCAATGGAACGCCCACCCGCTTATTGCTCGGTCAGGCGCATCTCCGCCACCAGCGGCAGGTGGTCGCTCACCGCCGGCCAATGCACGCCGTTCCAGTCGCCGCTGGCGTTCGGCACCGTCAGGCTGTCCAGATGCCAGCGCTGCGCGTTACCGGTGAAGATGTAATCCACCTTGATCTCGGCGTTTTCCGCCGGCCAACTGCGGCCGTCCTGCCCGTCAGGCATGATGTCGTTCCAATAGCGGCTCAGCTCCAGCCAGATCACGCTGCCCGGCACATCGTTCATATCGCCGAACAGCAGCTTGATACCGCGTACTTCGATGGCGCGATCGTTCAGCTCCCGCACCTGATCCAGGCGCATCGTCGGATCTTCCTTGGTATCGAGGTGCGCGTTGAACAGCGTGATCGGCGCCGGGAACTCCGGCACGTCAACCTTGGCGCTGAAGGCGATGCGCTGTTCGCGCTGGCCGGACGGCAGCGGATAGATCACGGCATCGTGCAGCGGATACTTCGAGAGAAACGCCAGGCCATATTCGCCGCCGTCGTGATCGATCGCCCGGCCAAACACCGCCTGCATGCTGGTCAGCTTCGCCAGCTCCGCCGCCTGATCGACCCGGCCGCTGCGGGCGGTGAGTTTATCCACCTCTTGCAGCGCCACCACGTCGACGTTCATCGCGCGAATTGCCTTGGCGATGGCGGTCATGTCGCTGACCTTGCCGGCGGCGATATTGAAGCTGGCGACGCGGATCTTCGGCGCCTGCTCCAGTTCATAGGTTTTATTTTTCAGGCCACCCAACGCGCTGGCCACTTCGCGGCTGTTGGCGTTGCTGTTGGCATTGCCGGCATCGGCAGAGGCCCAGGCGCTGTGAGAGAGGCCCAGGGACAGTAAGGTGATAAGCAGAGCGTGACCGGTGTGCATGAATTCTCCTTGAGGGACAGATAAGTGTTATGTAGGCGCTTCCCGGCCCACAGCTAACACCGATTTTGCCGCAGAAACCTGCGACTATTTCCTAGTTGCACCGCTATTTTTCGTTTCTGCGCGATGCTTCGCATTCTGGCGGTTTACGCATTGCACCGTTGGACAAACGGCTGATTTCGTTTTAAAACCGGTAGATTGCCAACCGCGAGGAGTTCCGATGACCAGCCCGATTGCCGAACAGCTTACCGAACGTTTCTTCCGCTACCTGGCGGTCACTAGCCAGAGCAATGCCGCCGCAACCACCCTGCCCAGCACGCCGGGGCAGCATGAAATGGCGCAGCTGCTGGCGGAAGAGCTGCGCCGGCTCGGCCTGGCCGACGTGCAGATAGACGACCACGCCACCGTCACCGCCCGCAAGCCCGGCACCCAGCCCGGCGCGCCGCGCATCGGCTTCATCACCCATATCGACACCGTGGACGTCGGCCTGTCGCCCGAAATTCGCCCGCAGCGCCTGCGCTTCACCGGCGAAGATGTATGCCTGAACGCCGAGCAAGACATCTGGCTGCGGGTCGCCGAACACCCGGAGATCCTGCCCTACCGCAACGAAGAGATCCTGTTCAGCGACGGCACCAGCGTGCTGGGCGCCGACAACAAGGCGGCGGTCACCGTGGTGATGACGCTGCTGGCCAACCTGGCCGCCGCCGATCGCCACGGCGATATCGTGGTGGCGTTCGTGCCGGATGAAGAGATCGGCCTGCGCGGCGCCAAGGCGCTGGATCTGCAGCGTTTCCCCGTCGATTTCGCCTACACCATCGACTGCTGCGAACTGGGTGAAGTGGTTTACGAGAATTTCAACGCGGCGGCGGCGGAAATCCGCATCGAGGGGGTGACCGCGCACCCGATGTCGGCGAAAAACGTGTTAATCAACCCGATACGTATCGCCAACGACATCATCAACCGCTTCGACGTGCAGGATACCCCGGAACACACCGACGGGCGCGAGGGCTATTTCTGGTTCACCGATCTGGCCGCCAATGCCAATCAGGCGACGCTGAAGGTGTCGATTCGCGACTTCGATAGCGCGGCGTTCGAGGCGCGCAAAGCCCGCCTTGAGGAGACAGTGCGTCAGGTGGCGGCCGGCTATCCGCGCGCCAACGTCAGCTGCAGCATCAGCGACATCTACAGCAACATCAGCAACGCCATCGGCGAAGATCGGCGCGCCATCGATCTGATCTTCGGCGCCCTTGCCGCCCACGGCATCCCGCCGAAGGTGATCCCGATGCGCGGCGGCACCGACGGCGCGGCGCTCTCGAGCCGCGGCATCCTGACGCCCAATTACTTCACCGGCGCGCATAACTTCCACTCGCGCTTCGAGTTTTTACCCGTCAGCGCCTTCGTGAAATCCTACCAGGTGACCCGCAGCATTTGCCTGCTGGCCGCCCGGCAGAGCGGTAATCAGAGTTAGCTCAATAGCCAGCCGACCAGCGCGGCCCACGCCAGCAGCGGCAGCGAGTAATAGTGGAAGCGCAACCAGATCTTGCGCTCCCCCGCCATGCGCAGCGCAATCAGGTTGGCGAGCGAGCCGATCGCCAACCCGAAGCCGCCGGCATTGACCGCATAGGCCAACTGCGCACTGGAGGGCACATAGTTGAGCAGCAAAATGGTGGCCGGCACGTTGCTGACGATCTGCGACAGCCCAACGCCCAACGCATACACCCCGCCGTCGTTCAGCCCGGCGATAGCGGCAAACGCCGGCTGAAGCGGCGGCAGGCGGGTAAACAGGCCGACATCGATAAACATGGCGGCGAACACGAAAATCAGGCTCCAGTCGATCTGCAACAGCACCCGGCGCGCCAGCAACAAAAAGCCGGCGAACACCGCCAGCAGCCCATACAGCGGCAGGCCGATATCCAGGCACAGCAGGAAGATCGCATACAGCCCCACGCAGCTCAGCAACAGCGGCCGTTGATAGGGGTAGCCCTCGGTATTCGGCGTTTTCACGATGTCGCGCGCCGGGAAGCTGAACCAGGTCAACGCCAGCAGGCTCAGCATCATCGCGGCGCCAAACGGCGCCATCTGGCCGATGAAGCCGAGGAAAGAAAGGCCGGAGCGGCTCCACAGCAGGATATTTTGCGGGTTGCCGATCGGCGTCAGCAGCGAACCGGCGTTCACCGCCAGCGCCTGAAAGATGATCAAACGGCCAACCGGCAGCGCCGACAGCTTTTTCAGCGTGATGGTGAGCGGAATGACGATAAACAGCGCCACGTCGTTGGTCAGAAACGACGACAGCAGCGCAGCGGAAAACACCAGGAACAGCGCCAGCCGCCGTTCGCTGTGCAACCGGTTGATAATCTTGCGGCCCACGAAGTCGAAGTAGCCACTGACCTCGACGCCTTTGGTCAGCAGCATCAGCCCCAACAGAGTAATGAGGGTGCGGCCGTCGATGAACCCGCCCAGTGCCGCCAGCGGCTGCGGATGAAAGGCGAACATCGCTACGCCGGCCAGCAACAGCACGTGCAGGAAACGGTCTTTGACAAAGGGGTGGATAAGCCGGGAAATGGCGGTTGCACTCATGGTGGCAGCTTGAAACCTCAGCGAAAAGCATGAGCGAGACGTTATCTCAGGCGCAGCCGCAACGCCAGCAAAATGCTATTTTACCTTTATCCGCTTTCCATTTGCCGCGCTTTACTTTATTTGTAGCGGCTTTCTCGTTTTCAAAGGACATGTTATGGCTTCCCTGTTCGCCAAAGGGGCGTTGCTCAGCGCCTTATGCGCCCTGCTCGCCGCCTGCGACGATGCCTCCTCCCGCCCGCAAATCGATATCGACGGCAAAACCATGGGCACCTTCTACAGCGTTAAAGTCAGCGGTGACGTCGCGATCGGCAAGCAAGAACTGCAGCGGCAGATCGACGCGGTGCTCGAACGGGCCAACGACGATATCTCCACCTACCGCGCCGACTCGGTGCTGTCGCAATTTAACCGCAGCGCCGGCCTCGAACCGCAGCCGATCCCGCGCGGCATGGCAGACATCGTGCTGATGGCGCAGCGCATCGGCCGCGATACCGGCGGCGCCATGGACATCACCGTCGGCCCACTGGTGAACCTGTGGGGGTTCGGCCCCGACAAACACCCGGTCAAAGTGCCGGAACAGGCACAGATCGACGCGGCGAAGCAGCGCACCGGCCTGCAGCACCTGAAGCTGATCAGCGACAATCGCGGGGAGTGGCTGCAAAAAGATCTGCCGGATATGTATGTCGATCTCTCGACGCTGGGCGAAGGCTACGGCGCCGATGAACTGGTGCGCCTGATGAACCGCAACGGCATTACCAACTACCTGGTATCGGTCGGCGGCGCGGTCTCTTCACGCGGCGTCAACGGCCAGGGCAAACCCTGGCGGGTGGCGCTCCAAAAGCCGACCGACCGTGAAAATGCGGTGCAGGCGCTGGTGGATCTGCACGGTTACGGCATCAGCACCGCCGGCAGCTACCGCAACTACTTCGAACAAAACGGCCAGCGCTACTCCCATGTCATCGATCCGACCACCGGCAGGCCGATCAACCACCGCCTGGTTTCCGCCACGGTGATCGCCCCCACCGCGCTCGAGGCCGACGGCTGGGATACCGGCCTGATGGTGCTGGGCACGGAGAAGGCGTTGAAACTTGCCGAAGAGAAAGGGCTGGCGGTCTACCTGATCAGCAAAACCGACGACGGTTTCAGCGCCGTGATGACGCCGCAGTTCAAGGCGTTTTTGGTGCAGTGAAATAAAAAAGCCCGGCGCGCGATGGCCGGGCTGGTTGCATGCGCCCGCAGGCGCTGCGCCGATCACTTGGTCAGCGCGATGATGCCGAGAGTCAGGCCGGCAACCGCCGCCGCGCCGCCGGCGATCGCACCCGCGGTTTCCCAGTTATCCTGAGTGGTGCCCTTCATGCAGGTGTTGGTGTGCACCAGGCGCCCCTGGTCATCGTAGACCGGCACGCAGGGAGAATCGGTGGCGCATCCGGCCAACACGGCCGACAGTAACCCAACCGCAATTAACTTTTTCATACTTCGTGCCTCAATGTTCGATCACTTTGGAAAACTACGCCGAGCGATAATCACGCTACCCGGCTATTGTATGCCCAACGCATGTAATGGCGAGGTAATGATGTGTCAGGGGATGTGATTTGGGAAAACTCCGAGCGCCCGGCCGGCGGGCTTCGGCCAGTAAAAAGCCCGCGAAAACGCGGGCTTGATAGCGAGGTGAGACTCAGGCGGGATTATTTCGCCAGTTTGCGCATTACCAGGGTGGCGTTGGTGCCGCCGAAGCCGAAGCTGTTGGACATCACGGTGGTCAGCTCGCGCTGAGTCGGCTGAGTCACGATGTTCATGCCGGCCGCCTGCTCATCCAGGGTTTCGATGTTGATGCTCGGCGCGATAAAGCCGTGCTCCAGCATCAGCAGGCTGTAGATCGCTTCCTGCACGCCTGCGGCGCCCAGCGAGTGACCGGTCATCGCCTTGGTGGAGGAGATAGCCGGGGTATTGTCGCCGAACACTTCGCGAATCGCGCCCAGCTCTTTCACGTCGCCCACCGGCGTGGAGGTGCCGTGCACGTTGATGTAGTCGATCGGCGCATCCAGATCCTGCATCGCCATCTTCATGCAGCGCACCGCGCCTTCGCCCGATGGCGCTACCATGTCTGCGCCGTCAGACGTTGCGCCGTAGCCAACGATTTCCGCGTAGATGTGCGCACCGCGCGCCAGCGCGTGTTCCAGTTCTTCAACTACCACCATACCGCCGCCGCCGGCGATGACGAAACCGTCACGATCGGCGTCGTAAGTACGGGAGGCTTTTTCCGGCGTGTCGTTATACTTGGTGGACAGCGCGCCCATCGCGTCGAACTCGCAGGCCATTTCCCAGCACAGCTCTTCGCCGCCGCCGGCGAACACGATGTCCTGTTTGCCCAGCTGGATTTGCTCAACCGCGTTACCGATGCAGTGTGCGGAGGTCGCGCAAGCGGAGCTGATGGAGTAGTTCACGCCGTGGATTTTGAACGGCGTCGCCAGGCAGGCGGAAACGCCGGAAGCCATAGCTTTGGTGACCACGTATGGGCCAACCGCTTTCAGGCCGCGCGGGCTGCGCATCGCATCGGCGCCGAACACCTGGAAGCGCGGAGAACCACCGCCGGAACCGGCGATCAGGCCCACGCGCGGGTTGTTTTGATACTCTTCTTCCTTCAGGCCGGAAGAAGCGATCGCTTCTTGCATCGCCAGGAAGGCATAGATGGAAGCATCGCTCATGAAACGCACCACCTTGCGGTCGATCAGGCCGGTCGTGTCGAGCTTAACTTGCCCCCATACGTGACTACGCATGCCGGAATCTTTCAGCTCCTGGGAGAAAGTGATCCCAGAACGTCCTTCCTGCAGGCTCGCCAGGACCTCCTGCTGGTTATTACCAATGCTGGAGACAACTCCCAGGCCAGTAATCACTGCACGTTTCATTCAATACCTCTTCCACTATTTACCTACGGGATTTTGCATCGCACTTTAGCGTACAGATGTAAGCCGAACAAGTCCGATCAGCGTTTTTCAGCTTTATTGTTGTCCAGTTTGCGCCAGGGCGCCAGCGCCGTTAGAATTCGCGGCATCCCTTGAATTTCGAGCTATTGACCGTGAACCACGCCCCCATCCAAACCGCAACGCTAACCTGGAACGAACAGGGTACACCTGTTTCGAAACAGTTTGATGACGTCTATTTTTCCAATCAGGATGGGCTGGAAGAAACCCGCTATGTCTTTCTGCACGGCAACCGGCTGCCGCAGCGTTTCGCCACTCACCCGCGCCCGCTGCTGGTGGTGGCGGAAACCGGCTTCGGCACCGGGCTCAATTTCCTTACGCTGTGGCAGGCCTTCGCGGGCTTCCGCCAGGCCGAGCCGGACGCCGCGCTGCAACGCCTGCACTTTATCAGCTTCGAGAAATTCCCCCTGCAGCAGGCCGATCTGGCGGCGGCGCATGCGCGCTGGCCGGAGCTGGCTCCCTATGCCGATGAGCTGCGCGCCCAATGGCCGCTGCCGCTGCCGGGCTGCCATCGCCTGCTGTTGGCCGAAGGCCGCATTACGCTCGATCTGTGGTTCGGCGACGTCAACGAACTGCTGCCGCAGTTCGACGCCAGCATGAATAACCAGGTCGACGCCTGGTTCCTCGACGGCTTCGCACCGGCCAAAAATCCCGACATGTGGACCGAGCAACTGTTCGCCGCCATGGCGCGTTTCGCCCGGCCGGAAGGCAGCTTCGCCACCTTTACCGCCGCCGGCTTCGTGCGCCGCGGCTTGCAACAGGCCGGTTTTCAGGTCAACCGTTGCAAAGGCTTCGGCCAAAAGCGTGAGATGCTCGCCGGCTGTCTGCCGGCCGATGCGCAGCCCACGCGCCACCCGGCACCCTGGTATCGGCGTCCGGCGGCGGACAACACCGCCGACATCGCTCTGATCGGCGGCGGCGTCGCCAGCGCGCTCACCGCGTTGGCCCTATTGCGGCGCGGCGCCACCGTCACGCTGTACTGCGCCGACGAGCTGCCGGCCGAGGGCGCATCCGGCAATCGTCAGGGGGCGATTTACCCCCTGCTGAACGGCAGCGGCGACGCGCTGGAGAGTTTCTTCAGCGCCGCGTTTCCTTTCGCCCGCCGGCAATACGATGCCCTGTTGCAACAAGGCGTCGCCTTTGATCACCAGTGGTGCGGCGTCAGCCAGCTGGCCTACGACGAAAAGAGCGGCGCCAAGATCGCCAATATGCTGAAAACCGACTGGCCGCCGGCGCTGGCGGCGGCAGCCGACCGCGAAACGCTCAGCGAACTGTGCGGCGTCGATACCGGCTTTGGCGGCATCACCTACCCGCTAGGCGGCTGGCTCTGCCCGGCCGAGCTGACGCGCGGCGCTATCACGCTGGCGCAGCGTCAGGGCTTGGTCTGCCAATACCAGCACGATGCACAGAGGCTGACGCAGGAAGAAAACGGCTGGCGCATCGATTTCGCCCACGGCGAAAGCCGCCGCCATGCGACGGTGATCCTGGCCAACGGCCACCGGTTGGCCGAGCTGGCGCCGACGCAAGCCCTGCCGCTGTATGCGGTGCGCGGGCAGGTGTCGCACATCCCAACCTCGCCGTCCCTCGGTCAACTGAAACAGGTGTTGTGCTACGACGGCTACCTGACGCCGGTCAACGCCAACAACGGCCAACACTGCATCGGCGCCAGCTACCAGCGCGGCGACACCGCCACCGACTACCGCGAGCAGGAGCAACAGGAAAACCGCGAGCGCCTGCTGCGCTGCCTGCCGGAGCAGGCCTGGCCGCAGCAGGTGGACGTCAGCGCTCATCAGGCGCGCTGCGGCGTGCGCAGCGCCACCCGCGATCATCTGCCGATGGTCGGCGCGCTGCCGGACTATCAGGCCACGGTGACGCAGTATCAGGATTTGCAGCGGCGAAACCAGCGCGGCGAAACCGTCGCCGATGCGCCGGTCTATCCCGGCCTGTTCGCTATCGGCGGGTTGGGATCGCGCGGGCTGTGCTCGGCGCCGCTGGCGGCGGAAATTCTGGCGGCGCAGCTGTTCGGCGAACCGTTGCCGGGCGATGCGCGCCTGCTGGCGGCGTTGAATCCAAATCGGATGTGGGTGAGGAAGCTGCTGAAAGGACGTGCGGTTTAATTCATGAATGAGGGGCGCGGCGGCGCGCCCCGGCATGGCGGTCAGGCGGCAGGGGTAGCGGCCTGATAAAGGTTTTCCCACATGCCGCGCACCAGGATCTGATCCGGCGGCGAGAGTTCCCCGGCGGCGATCGCTTTGTGCAGGCTCTCCTCCACCCGCGCTTTCAGCGCTTCGGCAGTGTGCTCACCCTGCTCTTCCGATTCGGCCACCGCCAGCGTCAGATGACCGCGCAGGTAGCCACCGGCAAACAGTTCATCATCGCTGGCGTGCTCTACCATGTCATCAATCAGCGCCAAAATGCGCGCTTCGAATTCTGCGATCATCAAATTTCCTCATTAAATAACGGGCTGTGGCGTCAGTTGAGATCTTCCGGATACGGAAAATGCTCGGCCGCCAACGGTGGCGTATTGTAGAACGATTGCAACGCCTGAATAAAGCGCGCAGGCCGTGTGGGTATTCCCTGCTCCAGCAGCGCCAATACCCGGTCGCGCACCTTGCGCTGGAACGCGATGCGATCCGGCTCGCAGTCGCCGTTCAGGTTGTCGCAGCTGACGTTAAACGGGAAACCGGCCGCCACGCAGAACATCCACTCCAGCGCCTGCGGTTTGATCTCCACCGCTTCGAATTCACTCTGGGTTTGCGCGTCGCGCCCGTCCGGGCAATACCAGTAACCGAAGTCCACCAGCTGGCGGCGCGCTTCGCCGGCGATGCACCAGTGCGAGATTTCGTGCAGGCCGCTGGCGTAGAAGCCGTGGGCGAATACGATGCGGTGATACGGCAGTTCGTCGTCGGCCGGCAGGTAGATCGGCTCGTCGTCGCCCTTCACCAGGCGGGTGTTGTAGTCATCGCTGAAGCATTGATTGAAGATCTCGATCAGTTGCTCATAGTGATGACGGGTCTGTGTGTCTGACATAAAAACTCTATAACCACAAAAATAAAGAGGCCATTATACCCGATAAGACAGGGCGCGTAAGCAACGCCCTCTCTTCATCTTTAACCGTGCACCAGGGCGCTCAACCACTGCTGAATTTCCGCGCCGTGATTGTCGTACAGCAGCTTGAGGCTCATCACCAGCGAGACTATCACGATCATCGGCCGAATCAGCTTCTGCCCGCGGGTCAGCACCATGTGGGCACCCAAACGCGCCCCCAGCACCTGCCCCACCAGCATCACCAGACCGATGCTCCACACCACCTTGCCGCCGATGATGAACAGCGCCAACCCGCCGACGTTGGAGGTGAAGTTAAGCACCTTGGCGTGCGCCGTGGACTTGGCAAGGTTGAAACCGCACAGCGTCACATAGGCCAGCGCGTAAAACGATCCGGCGCCGGGGCCGAAGAAGCCGTCGTAAAACCCGACGCAGCCGCCGGCCACCAGCCCGAACGGCAAGGCGCCGAGACGGCGTTGACGATCTTCCTCACCCAGCCGCGGCATCAGCAGGAAGTAGAGGCCGATGCCGATCACCAGCAGCGGCAACATCTGCCGCAGCAAATCGGCGCGCATATGCTGCACCAGAATGGCGCCGGCGATCGAACCGATCAGCGTCAGAAAGATCGTCAGCTTCTGGTCGTTGAGGTTCACCGCACGCCGACGAATAAAGTACAGGCTGGCGGAGAAGGAGCCGCCGACCGACTGCAGTTTGTTGGTGGCCAACGCCTGAGCCGGGGGAACCCCCACCGCCAGCAAGGCCGGCACCGTCAGCAACCCGCCACCGCCGGCGATGGAGTCGATAAACCCCGCCAGCAGCGCTACCGCAAACAACACCCCGAGCATCTCGGGGCCGATGACGAACCAGTCCATGTATTATTCCGCTGCGAAGTGATTATCCAGCAATGCCTGACAGGTCGGCGGTAACGGCGGCGGCACCGGTTTACCCGGTTTGGCGTTCGGTTGATGCGGCACGAACCAGCTCGCCAGTTCGGCGCCGCAGCCGTCGCCCGGCGGCGGCGTATCCTGCTCTTTACATTCAAGGCTGCCCGCCGGGCAACGCAGGCGCACGTGCATGTGCGCGCGGTGACCGAACCACGGCCGCACCTTGTGCAGCCAGGCGCGATCGGCGCCGGCATCCAGACACAGACGCTGTTTGATGGCCGGATTGACGAAGATGCGCGTCACGTCCGCATCCTGCGCCGCCAGCTTGATCAGCGACTCGATCTGCGGCTGCCATTGGCGCGCCACTACCTGCTTGCCGTCACTTGACACCAGATCGATAGGCTGCGGCTTCAGCAATTGCTGCGCGCTCCAGCGTTGGCGCGGCAGCTGCAGCCAGATGTCGACGTCGAGCCCCGACTGGTGGCTGGCGTGGCCGCTGCTGAAGCGCCCGCCGGCCGGCATCGCCATATCGCCGATCAGCACCGTGCCCAGCGCTTTCTGATTCGCCTGGCTGCTGAGGCGCTGAATGAACGCCAACAGATCCGGGTGGCCGAAATAACGGCGCTGGTCGGTACGCATCACCTGGTAGTTCGGTGAGTTCAGCGGCAACGGCTGGGCGCCGATAACGCAGCCGTTGGCGAAACCGCCCACCGCCTGCGGCGCGCCGGCCACCGGATGATCGATTTTCTGCCACGGCGTCAGCGCCATGGCGGAGGCGGAGGCCGTCAGGGCCACCAGGCCCAACATCCAGTTTTTCATGGCGATTACCAGCGCGGCACGTCGGAAACCACATCACCGTTTTGCGCACGCTGGCGCAGCAGGTGATCCATCAGCACGATCGCCATCATCGCTTCGGCGATCGGCACGGCGCGGATACCCACGCACGGATCGTGGCGGCCGCGGGTGACCATTTCCACCGCTTCGCCCTGGCGATTGATGGTGCGGCCCGGCACCATGATGCTGGAGGTCGGCTTCAGCGCCAGATGCGCCACCACCGGTTGGCCGCTGCTGATACCGCCGAGAATGCCGCCGGCATGGTTGCTCTGGAAACCTTCCGGGGTGATTTCATCGCGGTTTTCGCTGCCGCGCTTGGTCACCACGGCAAATCCGTCGCCGATCTCCACGCCTTTCACCGCATTGATGCTCATCAGCGCGTGCGCCAGATCGGCGTCGAGGCGGTCAAACACCGGCTCGCCCAGGCCAACCGGCACGTTTTCAGCGATCACGCTGACCTTGGCGCCGATGGAGTCGCCCTCTTTTTTCAGCGCGCGCATCAGTTCGTCCAGCGCTTCCAGCTTGTCCGGATCCGGGCAGAAGAACGGGTTCTGCTCAACCTGATCCCAGTCTTTCAGCTCGCAGGTCACGTCGCCGATCTGCGCCAGATAGCCGCGCACCTGCACGCCGAACTTCTGCTGCAGGTATTTCTTGGCGATAGCGCCCGCCGCAACGCGCATGGCGGTTTCACGCGCCGAAGAGCGGCCGCCGCCGCGGTAATCGCGCAGGCCGTATTTCTGTTCGTAGGTATAGTCGGCATGCCCCGGACGGAACACGTCTTTGATGGCGCTGTAGTCTTGCGAGCGCTGATCGGTGTTCTCAATGATCAAACCGATGCTGGTGCCGGTGGTCACGCCTTCGAATACGCCGGAGAGAATACGCACCTGATCCGGTTCGCGGCGCTGGGTGGTGTAACGCGAGGTGCCCGGACGACGGCGGTCCAGATCGTGTTGCAAATCGGCTTCGGTGAGCGGGATGCCGGGCGGCACGCCGTCGACGATACAACCCAGCGCCACCCCGTGAGATTCACCGAAGGTGGTGACGCGGAAAATCTGCCCAATACTGTTTCCTGCCATCACGGCTCCTTACCGTTAGTCTTTTATCGTTATGAGGCCCGCCGTGCGGGCCCTGAAAATGCGGCTTAGCTGCGATAGAGGCTGAAGTGTTCCTTGCAATCCACCAGCTGCTGCTTGGTCAGCATGAACACGCCGTCACCGCCGTTTTCGAACTCCAGCCAGGTGAACGGAATATCCGGATATTGTTCCATCAGGTGTACCATGCTGTTGCCCACTTCACAAATCAGCACGCCGTCGTCGGTCAGGTAGTCCGGCGCGCAGGCCAGGATGCGGCGCACCAGCTTCAGGCCGTCGCTGCCCGCCGCCAGGCCCAGCTCCGGCTCAAAGCGGAACTCCTGCGGCAGATCGGACATGTCTTCCGCATCGACGTACGGCGGGTTGGTGACGATCAGATCGTACTGGATCGCGGGAACATCGCGGAACAGATCGGAACGGATCGGGATCACCTGGTGTTCGACGCCGTGCGCCTGAATGTTGCGCTCGGTCACCGCCAGCACCTCGCTGGAGATGTCCACCGCGTCCACTTCCGCTTCAGGGAAAGCGTAGCCGCAGGCGATGGCGATACAGCCGCTGCCGGTGCACATGTCGAGGATATGGCGTGGCGGGTGTGGGATCAGCGCGCTGAAGCGATCGTTGATCAGCTCGCCGATCGGCGAACGCGGCACCAGCACGCGCTCGTCGACGTAGAATTCCATGCCGCAGAACCAGGCCTTGTTGGTCAGGTAGGCGACCGGGATGCGTTCGTTGACGCGGCGGATCACGCGCTCAACGATGCGATGGCGCTCGCTGGAGGTCAGACGGGCGGTGTGCATGTCCTCCGGAATGTCCAACGGCAGGAACAGGCTTGGCAGCACCAATTGCACCGCTTCGTCCCACGGATTATCGGTTCCGTGACCATAATAGATATTGGCGGCGTTGAAGCGGCTTACCGTCCAGCGCAGCATATCTTGAATGGTGTGCAGTTCGTTCACTGCTTCGTCGACGAAAATTTTGTCCAATTTGCCCTCCGGCAGGCGCTGTGTTTCATGATTTAGCCGCATAGTTTGCCATGAAGCCCGCGACAAATCACGCTTGCCCCTCGCGCTTTTCACTCTGGCCCGAGTTTTGCGTCGACAGCGCTCATTCACAAGGTAAACTAGCGAAATAAACGATTTCCGGTGAATGAAGCATGAAGAACAAGCCCCCTCTGAGCCAAGACGAACAACAGCTCTTCAGAGAGTCGGTGGCGGGCGCGAAAAAGCTGCGCCAGGACACCATCGTCCACCGCCCGCCGAAGCCCAAGGTCAAACAGATTGCCCCGCAGCGGCTGCTGCAGGAGCAGGTCGATGCCAGCTATTATTTTTCAGATGAATACCAGCCGCAGCTGGAAGAAGAAGGCCCGACGCGCTACGTGCGCCCCGGCAGCAGCCCGTATGAGCTGAAGAAGCTGCGACGCGGCGATTACTCGCCGGAGCTGTTTCTCGATTTGCACGGCCTGACCCAGCTGCAGGCCAAGCAGGAGCTGGGGGCGCTGATCGCCGCCTGCAAACGCGAACATGTACACTGCGCCTGCGTGATGCACGGGCACGGCAAGCACATTCTCAAACAGCAAACGCCGCTGTGGCTGGCGCAGCATCCCGACGTGCTGGCGTTCCACCAGGCGCCGAAGGAATGGGGCGGCAACGCCGCCATCCTGCTGTTGGTGGAGCTGGCCGAGTAGACCCGCAGAAACGACTCAGGGCGATGTCAGACATCGCCCTGAGTTTATTCCACACCGCATCCGCGGTTCACACTTTGGCCATCACCTGCGACGGGCTGACCTGCCATTCAAACTTGCCGTAGCTGCCGTCCGCCGGCAGATCGACGTTGGCAATCGCCGAGGTCGCGAACATCGGCGGGCACTCGCCCGGGCACAGTTCGGCTACCAGATACCCCACCAGCGGCAGGTGCGACACGATCAGCACCGAGCTCACCCCTTGCATCGCCAGCGCCTGCAGATAGCTGCCGACCTGTTCGGCGTTACCGCCCGGCGTCAGCTCGGGCAGCACTTCTTCGCCCTCCGGCAGCGTCAAGGCTTCACGCACCGTCGCCAGCGTCTGTTCGGCCCGCAGATAGGGGCTGACCAGCACGCGTTCAATATCCACAGACTTGGTGTTCAACCAGGCCGCCATCTGACGGGACTCGTCGCGGCCGCACAGGGTAAGGGGCCTTACCGCATCGCTGGCTGCCTCGAGCGCCGCCTCTCCGTGACGCATAATCAAAACTTGCATATTGCACCGCTGTTGTTGACAAAGTAACGCTATACAGAAACGCCGTGCGTGCTGTACCGCCGAGTTTTACAACCCAAAGCCAAAGCTTTAAAACGATAACGCGCCGTCTCTTTATGGCGGCCGGGCATTTTGCCTGAAAGTTTGCCTAAAGAAAACGCTGTTTTTTACAGCAATCCTCCCCGGGCAAACCTCGATTGCTCACAGAACAATCAATTCAACGGGTTAAATTTTAACCTTTCCGCCATGAAATTTATTGATGGCGGTCAAGCTAACTTACCGCTGCCGCAGCCTCGCTGTACAGCCTCACCGGCTGACGCTGTTGCAAGGAGTGATGGCGATCACAACGCGGCCCTGTTGCAACTATAGTGCAAATCGGGCCGCCCTGCGTTCAGCTCCCCAGCGGGTAAAAGCGCTCGCCCTGCTGCGCCATGCGCTGCAGGCGTTCGCACGGGGCGAAATGCTCGCCGTGCTGCTGACGCAGGTAGTCCAGCGTCTTCACCACTTTCTCGGCGCCGAGCTCGTCCATATAGCGGAACGGGCCGCCGAGGAACGGCGGGAAGCCGATGCCGAACACCGCGCCGATGTCGCCGTCGCGCGCGCTGCGGATCACGCCTTCGTCCAGGCAGCGCGCCGCTTCGTTCAGCATCATCATCACGCAGCGTTGAGCGACGGTCGCCGGCAGCATGTGCGCCTTCGGCGTGACGCCGAGCAGCGTATACAATGAGGTATCCGCACGTTTGCGCCGCTGCCGCTGCTGCCCTTCGCTCGGGTAGAGATAGAAGCCGCGGCCGTTCTTGCGCCCTTTGCGCCCGTCTTTCAGCACCGCATCGAACGCGGCAGGCGCGGCGAAGCGCGGCCCCAGCGCCTCGACCAGTACCGGGATGATCTTGGTGCCGACGTCGATGCCCACTTCATCCAGCAGGGTGATCGGGCCGACCGGGAAACCGAAGTCCACCAGCGCCTTGTCCAGCGACTCAATCGGCTCGCCTTCCAGCAGGCAGCGCGCCGCTTCGTTGATGTACGGCGCCAGGATGCGGTTGACATAAAAACCGGCGCTGTCGCCCACCACGATGGCGGTTTTGCCCTGCTTGTGCGCCAGCGCCACGGTGGTGGCGATGGTCTCTTCGCTGGTGCCGGCGTGCGGGATCACTTCCACCAGCGGCATCTTGTCCACCGGGCTGAAGTAGTGCAGGCCGATCACCTGCTGCGGCCGCTGGGCCTGTTCGGCGATGCGGCCGATAGGCAGCGAGGAAGTATTGGAGGCGAACACGGTATGCGGCGCGCAGTTGGCTTCTACCTCGGCCACCATCTGCTGCTTCAGCGCCAGATCTTCGAACACCGCCTCGACCACGATATCCACCTGTTCAAAGCCGGTGTAATCGGTAGAGCCGGAGATCAGCATCATCTGCTTTTGCCGTTCCGCAGCGCGCATGCGCTTGCGGCGCACCCGCTTGCCAAGCACGTCCCAACTGTATTTCAGCGCATGGTTGATACCGGTTTCATTGATGTCTTTGATGCGAACCGGCAATCCGCCGCGGGTGGCGGTGACGCAGGCGATGCCGCCGCCCATCAGGCCGCCGCCGAGAATGCCGACGCGATGCAGGGCGTGCGGCTGGGCATTGCCGCCCCGCTCCTTTTTCAGCGCGGTGGAGGCGAAGAACAGGCTGCGAAGCGCCGCCGACTGCGGCGTCATCGCCAGCTCGCCAAAGGCGCGCGCTTCGGCCTCATAGCCGCTGGCGCTGCCGTGATCCAACCCGGTGCGCACCACCTGAATGATGCGCTCCGCCGCCGGGTAATTACCGTGGGTTTTCGCCAACGTTTTCTTGCGCACGATGCTGAACAGCAGACTTCTGCCCAGCGGGCCGTTGAGCAGGCGATCCTGCCACGGCAGCTCGCGCTGATGCTTCCAGCCCTGCTTCACCCGCTCGATGGCGGTCTGCAACAGAATCGACTGCGGCACGGCGTCGTCCACCAACCCCATGCGCAGCGCCTGACGGGCGCGAATGTGCTTGCCGGTCAGGATCATGTCCAGCGCCTTGGCGGCGCCGACCAGGCGCGGCAGGCGCTGCGTGCCGCCAGAGCCCGGCAGCAGGCCCAGCTGCACTTCCGGCAGCCCGAGCGCGGTTTTGTCATCCAGCGAACAGACGCGCCCGTGGCAGGCCAGCGCCAATTCCAGGCCGCCGCCCAGGCAGGCGCCGTGAATGGCCGCCACTACCGGCACCGGGAACGCGGCGATCTGCGCCAACGTGCTCTGCCCTTTCTTGGCCAGCGTTTCCGCCTCTTTGGCGCTGGTGCAGGCGGCAATCATGGTGATGTCGGCGCCGGCGATAAACGAGTCCGGCTTGCCGGAAACGATCACCAGCCCTTCCAGCGCGGTATGCTGCTGCGCCCGGATCAGCACGTCGTTGACCTGTTCGACGAACTCGGCCTTGAGCGTGTTCACCTTGTCGCCCGGCACGTCGATGGTGATCACGCCGATGTTGTCGGGGCGAATCGTCAGCTGAAAGGCCGACGGTTTGGCGCGCTGTTCGTGCAGTGCGTTTTCAAAGCTCATCATTCCACCTCCACGATCATCGCGGCCCCTAACCCGCCGGCGGCGCAGGCGGTGGTCAGGCCCAGCCCGCCGCCGCGGCGTTTCAGCTCATGCAGCGTCTGGGTGATCATGCGCGCGCCGGTGGCGGCGAACGGGTGGCCATAGGCGATGGAACCGCCCAAGACGTTGAATTTGTCCATGTCCACCTCACCGATCGCCTGGCTGCGGCCAAGCTTCTCACGGGCGAACTCTTCGCTGGCGAACATCTTCAGGTTGGCCAGCGTTTGCGCGGCGAAGGCTTCATGCATGTCGATGAGCGTCAGATCGGCCAGACCGATGCCGGCGCGATCCAGCGCCAGCGGCGTAGCGTAGGAAGGCCCCAGCAGCATGTCTTCCCACACGTCGATGGCGGCGAAGGCGAAGCTGCGCAAATAGCCCAGCGGCTGCAGCCCCAGCTCTTTGGCGCGCGACTCGCTCATCATCAGCACCGCCGCCGCGCCGTCGGTCAGCGGCGTGCTGTTGGCCGCGGTGACGCTGCCATGCTTGCGATCGAACGCCGGTTTCAGCTTGGCGTAGGAAGCCAGGCTGGAGTCTTTACGGATGTTGTTGTCTTCAGAAAGCTGCGCGCGGTAAGGCGGCACATAGGCGGTCATCACCTCGTCGCGCAGCCACCCTTCCCGCCAGGCCTTGGCCGCCAGCTCGTGGGAACGGTGCGCCAGCGCATCCTGCGCCTCGCGGGTGATGCCGTGGCTCTTCGCCATCTGCTCGGCGGTATCGCCCATGCGCAGGCCGGTGGAATACTCCGCCACCGCCGGCGGCACCGGCATCAGATCGCGGAATTTCAGCCGGCTGAACAGTTTGAGACGCTGCGACAGCGTGCGCGCCTTGTTGACGTCCACCAGCGTGCGCGCCAGCGCCTTGCTGACGCCGATCGGCAAGACGGAAGAAGAATCCGCCCCGCCGGCGATGCCAACGCTGATGCTGCCGGCCATGATGCTCTCCGCCACGTTGGCGATTGCCTGGAAGCTGGTGGCGCAGGCGCGCGACACGCTGTAGGCGTCGGTATGGACGCTCATGCCGGTGCCCAGCACGATTTCACGCGCGATGTTCGGCGCCTCGGGCATTTGCACCACCTGGCCGAACACCAGCTGTTCGATAAGCTGCGGATCGATGCCGCTGCGCGCCAACAGCTCGCTCACCGCCGTTTTCCCTAAATCCACCGCCGGAATGCCGTGATAGGCAGTCGCCTGTTTGGCAAAGGGGGTACGCAGTCCATTCACAATCGCAATGCGGTCACCATGACGGGTCACCAACGGCAGTGCCTTACTCATAAATGCTCCTGAAGAAAATAACGTCAGCGCAATGGGCAGAAAGAGGTCTGACCTGATGAGGTCATTGTTAACCAAACGGTTACATTTGGCAAACCGGCAGAGATCAAAACTGCGAGCAGGCGCACTTTCTATCGGGGGCGGTGTGGGGAAAGGGAATCCCCGGCACGCGGCAGGCGGCGCCGGGGTAAAACGGGGATTAACGCAGGCCGAGCTGGAAGATCAGGGTTTCCGCCTGGCAGGCGAAGGTAAAATCGGCCGCCAACTGCACGCCGCCGTCAACCGGTTTAATGCTACTGCTGATGTCACAAGGGTCGGATTCGACCGCGCGCGCCTTTTCGCTCAGGGCGGCCAGCATCGCCTCCGCATCTTGTTGATTGCTGAACACCTGGCTGTAGGACGCGGTGCAATCGGTGTTATCCATCACGGTGCCGACATCCACACAGCAACACGCGGCGGTTTCCTGGGCGCTGCATTTATTAATTGCATCTGACATGATTGGTTCTCCTCAAAGGCCTCGGTTATCAGCCCAAATTGCCGTTTTACTCACCGGCACAAAGCCACAAAATTCTGCAGGTATTTTACGCTTCCACGCCGGCAATCACTAGCACTTACTTTTAATGGGTGTTTTAAGTGATGGAAATCACAAATAAAAATGAGCGCCTGCTAAGGAATGGTAAGAATTTTGTTATTTACCGCTGGCGTTTTGTTAAGCAGATCTCTTTTTTGATATCAGGTTAGAAATATTTCAAAAACAAACTTGCAACATTTTCACAGGTCAGACCTATACTTCAGCCACTGGTCTGATTTGTCTGAACGATAACGGACCCTACAATCCCGCGCTCCTTGTTACCTCGTGTAACAATAGTTTAAATAATAAACACATAATGAGGTTTTGGTCATGAGCCAGAAAAACCTATTGACTAAATCAGCTCTCGCAGCTGCAGTGGCAATTATCTCTTCAAACGTGTCTGCCGCAGGATTCCAGCTGAATGAGTTCTCATCAGCTGGTTTAGGACGTTCGTATTCTGGCGAAGGCGCCATGGCGGATACGGCGGCCTCGGCAAGCCGCAACCCGGCGTTGCTGATGATGTATACCCGCCCGGAACTTTCTTTCGGCGCGGTCTTCATCGACCCGGACGTTGACATTACCGGTCAATCCCCTTCCGGCGCCAGTTTGGATTCGAAAAACATCGCGCCGACCGCCTGGGTACCGAACCTGCATTATGTTCACCCGATTAACGATCAGTTCGCCGTAGGCGGCTCGGTCACCAGCAACTACGGTCTGGCGACAGAATTCAACGACGGCTATACCGCCGGCGCTTACGGCGGCAAGACCGATCTGACCACCCTCAACCTGAACCTCAGCGGCGCATACCGTCTGAATCAACACTTCAGCTTCGGTCTGGGCTTCGATGCGGTGTACGCCAAAGCCAAACTGGAACGTTACGCCGGTGAATTGCCGAAGCTCATCGCCGGTTCAGGCCAATTACCGCCGCAGCTAGCCGGCCCTGTTTCGCAGATCCCGGCAGATACCCAGATTTCGCACCTGAAAGGCGACGAATGGGGCTTCGGTTGGAACGCCGGTATTCTGTACGAAGTGGATGAAAACAACCGTTACGGCCTCACCTACCGCTCTGAAGTGAAAATCGACTTCGACGGCGATTACAAGAGCAGCCTGCCTTCTGCCTTCAACCCGCTGCTGACCTCTAGAGGTCTTCCGTGGGGCACCAACGGCAACACCATTCCGGGTTCTCTGAGCCTGCACCTGCCGGAAATGTGGGAGCTGTCCGGTTACAACAAAGTGGCGCCGCAGTGGGCCATCCACTACAGCCTGGCCTACACCAGCTGGAGCCAGTTCCAGGAGCTGAGAGCCACCGGCAACAACGGCCAAACGCTGTTCGAGAAGCATGAAGGCTTCAAAGACGCTTACCGCATCGCGCTGGGTACCACCTACTTCTACGACGACAACTGGACCTTCCGTACCGGTATCGCCTTCGATGACAGCCCAGTGCCAGCACAGAACCGTTCGATTTCCATTCCGGATCAGGATCGCTTCTGGCTGAGTGCCGGTACCACCTATGCGTTCAACAAAGACGCGTCGGTCGACGTCGGCGTTTCCTACATGCACGGCCAGAAAGTCACCATCAAAGAAGGCCCTTACACCTTCAACTCTGAAGGTAAAGCCTGGCTGTATGGCGCCAACTTCAACTACCGCTTCTAATCTCGCCTGAGATGGATGCCAAAGCGCCCCGCGGGGCGCTTTTTCTTTGCCTGCCGCGTGCCGCCGGCATAAAAAACCCGCCTGCCGGCGGGTTTTCATTGGCGTGACGCCCGTGATTACTGCGAGTCGATCTCGTCCAGTTCGCCCTGAATCGCCTTGGCGTTCGGGTTCTCTTCCGGCTTGAGCGAGCCGCCGTTGGCGATGAAATCGTGGCGCTGGAAGTAAGCTTCGCGCACCATGATGTAAGGATCGGAGGAGTTGCGCAGCAGGCCGTCGGAATCCAGCAGCTGGGCGCGGGTTTCGATCCCCTCGACCACCCATTTGCCCGCCGACATCCAGAAGGTGAGGTAGCTCAGCATCGGATACAGCGTATCCGCAAAGTCGCCGCCGTCTTCACGCAGGGTGAAGCTGCCGTAGCCCGGCAGCATCACGTACGGGCCGTAACCCACATCGTAATGCCCCAACGTGCTGCCGAAGCGGTTCGGCTCTTCGCGCGCCAGTTTCGGGTTGGCCATGCCAGCCACGTCGATCAGGCCGCCCATCCCGAGCAGGGTGTTCAGGAAGAAGCGGTTGAAGTGAATCATCCCGCGGTAAGGGTCGCCCTTGAGGAAGGCGTTGACCATGCTGGCCGGCTCTTCCAGGTTGGAGGTGAAGTTGCTGATGCCGTTACGCGCCGGCATCGGCACGTAGTCACGCCAGGCCACCGCGACCGGACGCAGGATATAGGGATCCAGGACGTTGTAGTTGAAGTCGAACATCGTCCGGTTGAATCCTTCCAGAGGATCGGAACGCCCTTGCGGATCGTTGTCTGGCGCGCTGGCACAGCCCACCAGTAATACCGTTGCGAATGCCACCCCAGTCAGGCGAAAGTTCATATTTTTCTCCATAAAAACACGTTCGGTCTTATTTTTCAGTGACCTGCTTGTTTATCTGAACGCTAACCTGCTCTTTACCGCTGAATGTCTGCAGCGAGCTTTCGCCGAACCAGTCCCCCGGCTGCGGCGTGGCCAATCCGTCCTGTGAGAGGCGCACACGCACCTGTACCTGATGCTGCGCCGAGAGCAGACGCTCGGGCATCATGGCGTTGCTGTCATCCAGAGAGAAAGACAGCGGAAAACGGCTCAGCGGCAATTGTTTTACCGCCACCGGCACCGGGCTGACGCCGTCAGTGACCGAAATGACCAGCGTCCCCTGCGGCGGCAAGGCTTTCGCCGCCTGCGGTGACAGCGAAACGGTCACATTCAGTTTAACATTTTCTCCGCCTGCCTGGGCTTTTGCTTGTGCAATGCTGCGCTTTATCACTTCCGCGCGCGGATCGTTGGCCGGCAGCAGCTGCAGCATCACCTGCCAGGCACCGATCGCCTGCTTGAAATCGCCCTGTTCGAAGGCATTGAACGCCAACAGGCTCAGCACCCGCGGATCGCCGTGGTTTTCCGCGATCATGCGCCGCAGCAGCTGCGTCGCCTGCTTGTTATCCTCCGGATCGTTGGAGCGCGTCAAGACCTCGGCATAGCCGAGCCGCACTTCCAGACTATTCGGATCCAATTGATAAGCATGGGCAAACGCCTGCGTGGCGGTGGTGGCGTTGTTCAACGCCATGCCGACGCGCCCCAGCATCATCCAGTCGTTGATATTGCGATCGTCCTGCTGCAGCGCGGTGCGCAGCCCCAGCCCGAGGCGGGCGATCTCTTCCATGCTCAGCGGTTTGGCGCGCTCATTGGCAACGCGCTCGCGCAATTCCGGCATTTGCGCCTGCACCAGACGCCAGTCCAGCACCTGCGCCAATCCGCCGGTTTTCAGATAAAAGCCAACGGTCACCGCCAGCAATAACAGCACGCCCGGCACCAGCGCCCAACGATTGATCGGTTTCGCCTGCGCCGCTTGCTCGGCCGGGATGTCGTTCAACAGGTTCTGTTGCAGCTCTTTCACCAGCTCCGGGCGCTCGGCCACCACGCCCTGCTGCTCGTCCTGCTCCAGCTCGCTGAGACGATCCTGATAAAAAGCCTTGTTCAACGCATCGCGCGTGGCGGCGCTCTGCTTGCCGTGGCGCATTGCCGGCACCACCAGCAACGCGGCGGCGCCGGCCAGCAACACGCAAATAATCAGCCAAAAAGCCATTAGGGTTTCTTCCTGTCAGTCTCTTGCAACAGCGCCGCCAGGCGCTGCCGTTCCCGTTCGGAGAATGCATCGTCCACCGCCGCGCCAGGCCGGCGCCGGGCGCGCAGGATCACCACCGCCCCGCCGATCAGCACGAACAGCAGCGGGCCGATCCACAAGATCAGCGTCGCCGGCGTTACCGGCGGCTCGTAGGTGACGAAATTGCCGTAGCGCGCCACCATGTAATCAATGATCTGCTGCTTGCTTTGCCCCTGCATCATCAGCTCGTACACCTTGGTGCGCATGTCGGCGGCGATAATGGCGTTGGAATCGGCAATGCTGTTGTTTTGACATTTCGGGCAGCGCAGCTGTTCGGTCAACTCGCGATACTGCTGCTCCTGCTCGACGGAGTTGAAGCGATAGGTATCGATCGCCGCAGCGGCGCTCCAGCTCAGCAGCGCGGCGCACAGCAGGACAATCAGCCTCATGCCTCACCTCCGTACTTTTTATACAGCGGCAGCACTTCCTGCTGCCAGACGCGCTCGTTCATGTCGCCGGCGTGGCGATAGCGAATAATCCCCTGGCCGTCGATGAGAAAGGTCTCCGGCGCGCCGTAGACCCCGAGATCCAACCCCAGCATGCCGTCGCCGTCGTACAGGCTGAGGGCGTAGGGATTGCCGAGGGAATTCAGCCAGGTCACCGCCTTGGCGCGATCGTCTTTATAGTTCAGGCCGACCACCCGCACGCCGCGCGCCGCCAGCGTGTTGAGATACTGGTGTTCCGCGCGGCAGGTCGGGCACCAGGTGGCCCAGACGTTGAGCAATATCGGCTTGCCGTCGCGCAGCACCGCCTGATCGTAGGTTTTGCCGGGCTGATCCAGCGATTCCAGCCTGAAGGTCGGCACCGGCTTGCCGATCAGCGCCGATTCCAGCATGGTCGGATCTTCGCCGCCGGCGTTGCGCGTCAGCTGCACCATCAGCGCCGCCACCAGCAGCAGGAAGAGGACCAACGGGATAAACAGCAGCTTGCGCTTCATGGTTGCGTCTCCAGCTTGCCTTCGCGCTTGAGTTTTTTGCTCATGCGGTAACGCGGGTCGAGGATGCACAGCAGGCCGCCGATCGCCATAAAGACGCCGCCGAACCAAATCCAGCGCACAAAGGGTTTGTAATACAGGCGCACCGCCCAGGAGCCGTCCTCCAGCTCCTCGCCCAGCGCCGCGTACAGATCGCGGCTGAAACCGCCGTCGATCGCCGCCTCGGTCATCATGCTGCGCGCCACGCTGTAGTAGCGTTTCTCCGCGTGCAGCGTCGCCTCCGGCTTGCCGTTGCGCGTGACGTCGATGATGCCGACGCCGCCGCTGTAGTTCGGGCCGCGAATGTCGTGCACGTCGCGGAACACGAAGTGATAGTTGTGGATATCCACGCTGTCGCCGGCCTTCATCCGCACGTCGCGCTCCACGCTGTAGTTCTGGCTGAAGGCGATGCCGATCACCGTCACCGCCACGCCGAGGTGGCCGAGCACCATGCCCCAGTGGCTGCGGGACAGCTGCCGCAGGCCGCGCCAGAAACCGTGACGATGGGTGGCGCGCTCATGCAGCTCCATCAGCGTCAGGATGATCACCCACAGCGCCATAATCAGGCCCACCACCGTCATGCCGGCGATGCTGTCCTGCAACAGCCACGGCAGCAGAATAGACAGCGCCAGCGTCACCAGCAGCGCCACGCCGAGGCGGCGCCACAGCTTGCCCGGCTCATCGCGGCGCCAGCGCACCAGCGGCCCGATGCCCAACAGCAGCGCCAGCGGCGCCATCAGCCAGGTGAACATGGTGTTGAAGAACGGCTCGCCGATCGAAATGCTGCCCAGCCCCAACTGTTTGTGCACCAGCGGCAGCAGCGTGCCCAACAGCACCACCAGCATGGCGGCGATCAGCAGCACGTTGTTGCCCAGCAGGAAGGTCTCGCGCGAGAAGGTCTCGTGCTGCACCCGGCTGCGCACCTGGCCGCCCTTGACCGCGTACAGCAGCAGCGAACCGCCGATCACGATCACCAGATAGGCGAGAATAAACATGCCGCGCGCCGGATCGGAGGCGAAGGAGTGCACCGAGACCAGCACGCCGGAACGCACCAGGAAGGTGCCCAGCAGGCACAGCGAAAAGGCGGTGATCGCCAGCAGCACCGTCCAGGCTTTGAACGTGCCGCGTTTTTCAGTCACCGCCAGCGAATGCATCAGCGCAGTGCCGGCCAACCACGGCATAAAGGAGGCGTTTTCCACCGGATCCCAGAACCACCAGCCGCCCCAGCCCAGCTCATAGTAGGCCCAGGCCGATCCGAGCACGATGCCCAGCGTGAGGAACACCCAGGCGGCTGTGGTCCACGGGCGCGACCAGCGCGCCCAGGCGGTGTCGAGCCGGCCGGCCATCAGCGAGGCGATGGCGAACGCGAAGGCGACCGAGAAGCCGACATAGCCCATATACAGCAGCGGCGGGTGGAAGATCAGGCCGATATCCTGCAGCAGAGGGTTGAGATCGCTGCCGTCGATCGGGAAGTTCGGCAGCGTGCGGGTGAACGGATTGGAGGTCATGATGATGAACAGCAGGAAACCGGCGGTGATCATCCCCATCACCGACAGCACCCGCGCCACCGCATCCTGCGGCATCGCCCGGCTGCACAACGCCACCGCCAGCGACCAGCAGCTCAGCAGCAGCACCCACAGCAGCAGCGAACCTTCATGCGCCCCCCAGGTGGCGGCGATGCGGTAATACACCGGCAGTTGGGTATTGGAGTTGGTGGCCACATAGGCGACGGTAAAATCGTTGACCACGAAGGCGTGCACCAGGCACAGGAACGCCAGCGCTATCGCGGCGAACATGCCGTAGGTCAGCGGCCGGGCCACCGCCATCATGCGGCTGTCCTGCCGCGCCGCGCCCCACTGCGGGTAAATGCTCAGCAGCAGCGCGATCGCCAGCGCCAGGCACAGCAGAAAACTGCCCAGTTCCGGCATCATGACTTGGCGCCCTCCGCCTGCGGCGCGTTATACGCTTCCGCCGGGCCTTTGTGGTTCTCTTTCATCGCGTCGGCCACTTCCGGCGGGGTGTATTTCTCGTCGTGTTTGGCCAGCACTTCGCGCGCGTTGACCACGTTGCCCTCACCCAGCACGCCCTGCGCCACCACGCCCTGCCCTTCGCGGAACAGGTCCGGCAGAATGCCGGTGTAGGTCACGCCGATCGCGCCGCGCGCGTCGTAAATCTTGAAGCTGACCTGCAGCGTATTGGGATCGCGTTTCACCGAGCCCGGCATCACCATGCCGCCGATGCGCAGCCGCTGGCCGACCTCGGGCTTCTCATGATTTTCGCCCTTGCCCTGCAAAATTTCACCCGGGGTATAGAACAGATCGATATTGGAGCGCAGCGCGTACAGCATCAGGGTCGCGGTCAGCGCGATGCCGATCAGCACAACGATCGCCAGATAAAGGCGGCTTTTACGACGTGGATTCACAATGATTTCTCCCGCGGTGCGGCGGATTTTTGTTTTGATTGTTGCGCATGGCGAATGCGCCGCTCGCGCGCCTGACGGCGGCCGATCTCGGCGAGCAACTGCCGCCGTTGCCAGACGGTGTGCGCCACCAGCCCCAACAGCGAAATCAGCGTGGCGGCGACCGCCAGCCAAACATAGAAGGCGTAACCGCCCATGGCGAAAAACGCCGACCAGGAATCGAATGCGGCATTCATGGCTGACGCTCCTTATTCACCAGCCCGGCGACCCACGGGCGCTGGCGCTCCTGGAACAGGATCAGATTGCGCAGGCGCATCAGCGTCAGCGTGACGAACAGCAGCAGGTAACCGAGGATCGCCCAGCGCAGCGGGGTGCGCATGCTTGGCGCGATAGACTGCTGCATATTGGTCGAGCCCTGATGCAGCGTATTCCACCATTCGACCGAGAAATGGATGATCGGGATATTTACCACGCCCACCAGCACCAGAATCCCGGCGGCGCGGCCCGCCAGACGGCGGTCTTCAAAGGCGTTGTACAGCGCGATGACGCCCATATAAAGGAACAGCAGCACCAGCTCGGAGGTCAGACGCGCATCCCACACCCACCAGGTGCCCCACATCGGCTTGCCCCAGGCGGAGCCGGTCACCAGCGCGATAAAGGTGAACACCGCGCCGATCGGCGCCATCGCCGCCACCACGGTATCGGACATTTTCATCTGCCACACCAGGCCGATAAACGCCGCCACCGCCATCGAGGCGTAGATGCCCATCGACCACATGGCCGCCGGCACGTGAATATAAATGATGCGGAAGCTGTCGCCCTGCTGATAATCCTTCGGCGCGAAACCAAAGCCCCATGCCCAGCCAAGCAGCAGGCAGGCCGCCGCCGCCAGCCCCAGCCAGGGGATAAAGCGGCCGCAGACGTGATACAGCCGTTCAGGCCGCGCCAGTTGATGTAACCATTTCCACATTGTCGTCAGTGCTCACGGTAATTTTTATGCGTCGGCCGCCCCGAGGGTTCGAAACGGCGAAAATCTTCTGCGGGGTACGCTCTTGTCGGCCTTGCCCGTCTGTTCATTCAATACGTTAGCTAGTGTACGCTCACTCGCAGCGCCGCCGCGGTGGCAAACGGCGCCAAAGTCACGCTGCCCGCCAGCATCGCGCCGAGTATCGCCAGGTAACCGTCGATCGGCATGCCCATCGAAGCGGCGTCGATCGCCCCGGTGGCGAAGATCAGCACCGGAATATACAGCGGCAGCACCAGCAGGCTGAGCAGCACGCCCCCTTTACGCAGGCCGACGGTCAACCCCACGCCGATAGCGCCGATCAGGCTCAGCGTCGGCGTGCCGAGCAGCAGCGTCCCCGCCACCGCCAGCCAGGTCTGCATATCGAGCGACAGCAGCAGCGCCACCAGCGGCGACAGGATCAGCAGCGGCAGACCCGTCACGACCCAGTGAGCACACACTTTGCCCAGCACCGTCATCGGCAGCGGCGTCGGCAGCAGCAACAGCTGCTCCAGCGAGCCGTCGAGGAAATCATCGCGAAACAGCCGCTCCAGCGACAGCAACGAGGCCAGCAGCGCCGCCACCCACACGATGCCCGGCGCAATGCGCGCCAGCAACTGCGGCTCCGGGCCAATCCCCAACGGGAACAGCGTGATCACTATCAGGAAAAACCACAGCGGGTTGACGATCTCCGAGCCTTTACGGCAGGCGATCTTCAGTTCGCGGCGCACCAGGGTCAAAAACATCACAAACTCCCCGCGTCGTGTTCCGCCAAACGAATTTTGCCCACCGTTTGGCCGACGCCGGCCAAATCCTGATGGGTGGTCAACAATACCATGCCGCCCCGCTGCGCATGTTGTTCAAAAAGGCTAATCAACTCGGCCACGCCCTGTTTGTCGATCGCCGTCAGCGGTTCATCGAGGATCCACAGCGGCGCCGCGCTGAGCCACAGCCGCGCCAGCGCCACGCGCCGCTGCTGCCCGGCGGAAAGCTGCGCCACCGGCAGATCCTCGTAACCCACCAGCCCCACCTGCTCCAGCGCGCGCCAGATGGCCTGATGCTCGGCCGCGCCGCGCACCGCTTGATAAAACTGCAGATTTTCGAAGGGCGTCAATACGGCTTTGATGCCGGGCTGATGGCCGATAAACAGCAAATCTTGCTGGTAATTCGCGCGATCGCGCAGCGTGTTGCGCCCGCGCCAGCACACCTCGCCGCCGTCCGGCCGCGCCAGGCCGGCGAGAATGCGCAGTAAACTGGTCTTGCCCGCGCCGTTCGGCCCTTCTACCTGAATGATATCGCCCGGCTGAACTGAAAAGCTTAGCTCGCTAAACAGGATGCGCTCATCGCGCACGCAACTCAGACTTTTGGCTTCCAGCATCGGGGAACTCATATTTTTCTTTGGGATAGCGAATCATAGCATAAGCCTTTCCCCGCACGCAGCCCGCGGCGGGCGCGCCGACGGGCCAATATGGCGAGCAGGATCAAGAATGCGTGGAAAAAATCGGCGGATTTTAACTCTTGTTACCTTTTTCTGTATTTCGCCGCATTTAACTACGCTTAATGACGTGAACTCACCCTTATGAAGCAGGAGCGATAGCATGAACGAACAGCGACGCCAGGAGCACGAGCCGGATGAGACGATGCAGGTAGAGAGCGAAGAACAGGAACAGGGCAAGCGCGAAATCGAAGTCAGGGAAGAAAATCTGCCCTCGCGCGCGGCGGCGGTGCATGAACAGATCCGGATGGAAGGCGAAAAAGAGCTGGAGCGCGACTGGCTGGCATTGCTGTGGTCGGCGATCGCCGCCGGGCTGTCGATGGGCGCCTCGCTGGCGGCAAAGGGCATTTTCCACGCCCGCCTGCCGGACGATCCCAGCCGCTTTTTCATCGAGAACCTCGGCTACACCTTCGGTTTCATCATTGTCATCATGGCGCGCCAGCAGCTGTTTACCGAAAATACCGTCACGGCGGTATTGCCAATCATGCATAAACCCACGCCGCGCAACCTGCTGATCCTGCTGCGCCTGTGGGGGGTGGTGCTGCTCGGCAACCTGATCGGCACCGGGCTGGCGGCGCTGGCGTTTACCCATATGCCGCTGTTCGACGCCGAGACGCGCGGCGCCTTCATCAGCCTGGGCGAAGAGGTGATGCGCCATACGCCGGGAGAAATGTTCGCCAACGGCATCCTGGCCGGCTGGATCATCGCCACCATGGTGTGGATGTTCCCGGCCGCCGGCGCGGCGAAAATCTGGGTGATCGTGCTGATGACCTACCTGGTGGCGATTTGCGATCTGACCCATATCGTGGTCGGTTCGGTCGAGATCCTCTATCTGGCGTTCAACGGCGCGATTGAATGGCAAGAATTCATTTACCCGTTCGCCCTGCCGACGCTGGCGGGCAACATCATCGGCGGCACCTTTATCTTTGCGCTGATAAGCCACGCGCAGATCCGCAACGATTTGAGCGCCAAAAACCGGGCGGCGCGCCTGCAAGAGGAAAAACGGCGCCACGGCGGGGAAAAACCGTGATCGCCGTCGGTTAGCCGAGGAAATTTCGGCATGAACTGGCGAGGTATTGAGCAAACGCGCCGCTAAGCGCTTATTCTGCGGGTAAAAAAAGGTATAATGCCCCGGCAGCTTCGGTTGCCGGCCCGCAGCGTCCCCGTAGTTAAACGGATATAACAAGCCCCTCCTAAGGGCTAGTTACTGGTTCGATTCCAGTCGGGGACACCATTCTTTCTTATCCAGCCATTCCCCGTCATCTGCACCCGCAATCCGCCCTTTTCCCCCGTTCAGATTCGATTTCCCCCGAGCGTTATGATTGGCATCAATTAAAAAACTTAATATCCGTCGGAGTAGAAACCGTCGTCGCCTCCCCTCTGGCCTGCAACTCGCCCTTCTCATCATCGAAATCGAACAACATAACGGTATTGGTAAACACATTCGTCACATAGAGGTGGTTGCCGGCGGCATCGAAAGCGAGCGCACGCGGTTCAATGCCGCCGGCCTCATAGCGCGTCGGTGCGCCCGGCAGCCCATCCTCGCCAATTTTTAATACCAGCAGGTGGTTATCGGCACCGCGATTGGTGGCAATAAGATATCTGCCGCTCGGGCTGAGGATTATTGCCCCACCGCTTTTCGCCTCCGCTGAATCCTGCCCGCCGTGCAGTTTCACCTTCCCTTGCCGCGTCAATCGATGGTCGCTGACGGCAAACACCTCGATTTCACTCGCCATTTCAGTGATGACGTAAGCGTATTCCCCTTCTGGCGAGAACGCCATGTGCCGTGGGCCGGCGCCGGGTGCGAAGGCGACATCGCGCGAAGCATCCGCCTGCAAAGGCTGCGCGTTGTCCGAGCGATAGCGATAGGCGCGCAGCTTGTCCCCGCCGAGATCCGCCGCGTACAGGTATTGGCCATCGCGGCTGAAGGTGGTGGAGTGCGCATGGCCCCCTTCCTGGCGCCCCTGCACTGCGCCGGAGCCGAGCGTGAACGGATAATGCTGCACCCGTTCCCCCAGTTTGCCGTCACCGCCAATCGGCAATACCGTCACCCCCGCGCCGCCTTTGGCGACGGAGTAGTTGGCGACAAACAGAAACTTGCCATCCGGGCTGAGGGTGGCATGCGTCGGCTGCCGGCCCGCGCTGCTCACCGTATTCAGCACCCGCACGGCGCCGGCGTTGTCTATCGCCAAGGCAGTGACCGTTCCCGCGTTCTCCTCATTGGTGACATAGGCGAAACGGCCATCGCGAGATTTTACGATCCATGACGGGCTTTTCATTTTAATCACGTCGAGCAGCGTTAATGTGCCGTCGCCATTAACCGCCAGACGATAGAGGCCTTCACTGGGGTGCGCCGGTTTCTGCACCGCAGGCGCATCAGGAATATGGGTCCAGGTGCCGACTAACGCTATTTTCTGATGCTCCCGATTATTTGCCATCGAATTTCCTGAAAACATGAAAAGAGTTAATGCCAACGCGAATTGAATGACCTGTCTGGCTAAACCGGCCACGCTCGCTCCGCCAGGCACAGACAATGTCAAAGGTAGCATACGGCGCGCATAATGACGCTTATTCATCGAATCGGGGGATTTCTCTATACTCATGATGTTTCCTTTTCTCAACGTTACGCCACAGGAATAAGTATATCGACATTGATGATCTTACTGTTTAAATGCTCGTGCCTGTATAATTCGATGAAAAAGCTCTCCCTCATTTTGACATTAATAGCCGGCAGATGGGCGTCATAGATGCCCTCAAAAAAGGCAATATACTCAGGCAGCTCCCCTATAAAGGGGATAACAATATATTTCCCCATGGGTATATAGAAGTTAAATATGGAATGAAAAACCTCTTGCTCCTTGCCGTTGGCATGCGGCCGCCCCCCTTTTCTTTTTTCTACGCTATAAGCCCTCCCATTTTTACTTAGCCATTTATCATTCGTCTGGGTAATGTCACTGGCATCTCTGTACTTCCTGACGGAGTGGAAAATCAATGCCTTGTACTGCTTCAACATGTCGATGTCATCCGGCATGACCGTATGATAAAAATAGGGTTTATTGTCGCTGCCATACGGTGGGATCTGGGTGGAGAAATCCCATCCCCGGCTGTTCCTAAAGCTGTTGGGTGTTTCGCCAAAGAAACGTTTAAACGCCCGCGTGTAACATTGCTGAGAGGCAAAGCCCGATGCCAAGGCGACATCCAATATGTTCCCTTGATGTTGTTTAAGCAAGATTGCGGATCGGCTCAGCTTTCTGTTTCTGATATAAGTCCCTAACGTAATGCCAAAATAATGTTTAAACAGCCGCTGTAAATGCCATTTAGAGTAACCCGAGATAATAGACACTTTCTCAACAGAAAGTCCCTCTATAATATTCTTCTCCATATACTCTAACACCTGTAAAAGAATATCTTTTCGATAGTCCATGCGCGCTCCTTGCTTTTATAAAAAACGTGTCCTTTTCATTAAAATCGTTAACCAACCAAATCAAGTCATTAAGATTAATCCTAAAAAAATCAGCCTGGCAACGCCATTTTTACGGCATAGGAAAAGTCATCATATAAATAACTGAAAATGATCATGTTATATAAATACGCTTGCGAAAAACACGTGAATAAAAAATGTGCCACGCAAAGTGCATCCATTAAAGATGCATTTGCCACGCCAGGGCAAATCACACTTTATGTTAATTGTTTTATCTTAAAGTGTTTTTTTGCATCCCAATTGCATAACCAAATAGGAATTTCATCATTGCAAATTAAAATGCATTTTATAATCAGGCTGACTGATAAAACTTATTGAGGCTAATAAATAAAAGCATGAGCAGCGTTTGAAAAGAAGATAGGGACAGGCTCATTTTCTGAACATCAGGCCAGAAAATCACAGATCGTAATAGGGAGCTTCTTTTATCTTTTTTCCTGCGCTGAGAAGAACCGATGTTTTAACACATCTTGCTCGATGCCCTATTTTACCCTCCACGCCAATTGGGGCGCGACTTTGCCCACCGTGAACCGCCGACCCTCCAACGTAAAAGCCTCATGCCGACTCGCACCGTGCGTTGTTGCCAGAATAGCCTGATTGCCCAGTAAAAAGCCCAGCCCATAAGGCCGGGCCTTTCATTAACGGCCTGATTAATCAGCCAGGTTGTCGATCTCTGCGGATCTGTGCTTGCGCAACAGATACAGCAGCAAAGAAACCCGCCGCTCGGTGCGTTCCGGGGTATCCGGCGGCAGGTTGTAGCGCAGGGTGTAGCGCTCGTTATTCTCGTTGCAAAAATCGATGACGAGCACGGGAGCAGAGGCCCCCGCTACTTTTCGATAATTCAGCGAGATGCACGACAGGTTTTTTTTCATCTCAACTTACCGCGACAGTGCGGCGGGTTGATTCGGCAATCCGCCCCACGCCGGCGCTCAGCGCGGCGCCCAACAGCAGCATCAACAGCGAACCCCACGCGGCGCGCGACAGCTGTTTGGCCGCTTCGTCGGCCGCTTCACGCGCTTTCTGCTCGGCCTCGGCCTTGAGTTTTTCCACTTTCTGCACCGCCTGCTGGTAAGCCTGAGCATAGTTATCGACGATTTGGCTCGCTTCATCGCGGCTTTTGCCGGTGCCCGCCGCAACGATATTCACCAGCGCATCCTTGTCGGCGGCGCTCAACGTCGGCTCACCGGACTGCTTGACGCGGTCGAACCACTGCTTGAGCTCGGAGGCGGCCTGCGCCGGATCGGCAGCCGCGTCCATGGCCGATTGCTTGCCGTCGGCGGTCGCCCTATCGGCCTTCTGTTCCAACCGAGCCGGATCCAGTTCCGGCTTGCCGGTCTGCTTGAGCGTGGCGTTCAACTGGTTTTCCAGGCTCCCCCAGTCAAGGCTGATGCCCTTTTTATCCAGCTGTTGCTTGAGGCCTTCGCCCACGTTTGGCGCCGCCGCCGCCAGGCCGCTGCCCGCCAGCGAAAGCCCTTTGCCCACCGCGCTGCCCGCCAGCCCCACCACGCCACTCGCCAATGAAACCACCAGCCAGGTGGTCAGCAAGGTGGTGATCGCCCAGCTCAGCAGGCCATGCAAGCCGCCGCGGTTCGGTGCGGTGCGGCCGGCGACGAACGCGCCTGCGGCCAGCGACGCCAGCGTTGAAACCAGCAGCCAGATCCCGGTGCCGGTGCCAAAGCCGCTCAGCGGGTTACCCTTTTGCATCATATCCACGGCCTGGGCGCCGATAGCCGTGCCCAGCACGCTGAAGATCAGATAAGTCACCAGCGCCACGGCACTCCCGGCCAATATCGAGCCCCATGACACCTGAAACGCAAAGCGATTTGATTCATAGACAGTGGTCATCGTTGTTCCTTATATTTTCTGGACAAGTGATTGCACGCACGGCGGATAACCGCGCAGACAGATGCAGTCTGCCGCGCGGCGTCGTCGGCCGTCCCGGTTCATTTGCGCCAGAATGACTAGTGCATTCACACCCTGCGAATACGCACGTTATGCACTAAGCTGCTCAGCGAGTAGCGTAACCCGCGGCCCCGGTCAGAGGCCGCTCCCTTCTGTCTAGCGGAGAACACATGAGCCAATCCGTCCTGGCCAGCGAAACCCACCGCGGCCACCTGCAGCAAATCATCTCCGGCTTGTCCGACGGCGTGATCCTGACGGATACCGATCAAACGCTGCTCTGGGCCAACGAAGCCGCCTTGGCCATGCATGGCGTGAGTCATCAGAAAGCCCTGGGGGCCAATGCCGGCGAGTACGCGGCGCGTTTTGCCCTGCGCTATCGCAACAATCATCCGCTGGCTTTGGAACAGTATCCGCTGAACCGGGTTGCCGATGGCGAGACCTTCACCGATGTGGTGGTGGAGGTTCGGCAAGCTGACGATCCGGATAGCTTCTGGGTGCACCGCCTGCGGAGCCTGATTATCACCGATGCGCAGGGGCAACCGGAGCTGCTGGCGCTGATCCTGAGCGACGCGACGGAGTGGGCCAGCGCCGAACAGCGCTTTGAAAAAACCTTCAACGCCAATCCGGCGCCGGCGGTCATTTGTCGGCTAAGCGACCTGCGCTACGTCAAGGTCAATCAGGGGTTCCTCGATATGACCGGTTACCAGCGTGAACAGGTCATGGGCCGTTCGGTTTATGAACTCGACGTTTTGGAACAGGCGGAGCACAAAGATCTAGCGATACAGCGCCTGGGGGAAGGCGCCACCATTCCGCAAATGGAGGCCGAGCTGAAACTGCCCGGTGGCGGAAGCAAGCTGGTGGTGGTTGCCGGCCAACCGCTGGACATCAATGAAGACGACTGCATGCTGTTCACTTTTACCGATCTCGAACCCCGGCGCCAGGCGGAATCGGCGCTGCGGGAAAGTGAAGAGCGGTTCGCCAAGGCATTTCGCCTGAGCCCGGTGCCGACGTTGCTGTGTACCGCGCACGAGCGGCGCGTGCTGGACGTCAACGAAGCCTTCACCCGCACCACCGAGTACGACGCCGAAGCCTTGATCGGCAAGACGATCGATGAGATCCCGTTTATTGACGATCCCGAGGCGAACCGCCGTTTGTTTGCCGCGCTGGAAAAAAGCGGCAACGTCGAAGGGCTGGACATCCGGGTGCGCAAGAAAGGGAGCGAGTCGATCGACTGCGTGGCCTCGGCGGATGCCGTCAGCATCCACAATGCGCCCTGCTACCTGCTGGTGCTCATGGACATTACCGAACGCAAACGCTCGGAGCTGGAGCTGGTCAGCGCCATCGAAGAAGTGATGCAGGACGCCTCCTGGTTCAGCCAAACCCTGATTGAAAAACTGGCCAACGTGAAAAGCATCAACCGGCCCGACCAGGCCGGATTGACCGCCAGCGATCTCACGCCGCGCGAGCGCGATGTGCTGGAATTGATTTGCGAGGGGCTGCCGGACAAGAAAATCGCGGCGCGTCTCAATCTGGCGCTCAACACCATTCGCAACCATGTCGCGACGGTCTATTCCAAACTTGGCGTGCACAGCCGTAGCGAAGCCATCGTCTGGGCCAGAGAACGCGGGCTGTTTACCGGCGGGCTGGCCGCCAGGAACGGCAAGTAGCCTGCAAATGCACTATCCGTACCGATGCAAACGCCCCTTATAGGCTCAAAGTGAAGTGCATAACATGGAGGTGCAAATGCAGGCTTTCGCCCTGTGCGTAAGCCAAACGGATCGAACCTTAGGAGCGCATCACAATGAACAGCGAAAAAGCCAATGGCATGATGGAAAAAGTGGCGGGCAAGGCGCAGGAAATGGCGGGCGACGTCACCGGAAACCCACGTTTGCAGGCCGAAGGCGCCACACGCTATGCAGCGGGCGCGCTGCAAGAAAAATACGGCGACGCCCTGAGCTGCGCCGGCAGCATGATGAAGAAAAACCCCCTCGCCGCATTAGCCCTCATTGCCGGCGCTGGCCTGTTGGCCGGCCTGCTGTTGCGCCGCCGTTGATACGCGCCGGCGAGCAAACCGCTTTTCCCTGAACGCCGCGCCCGGTTAACAACAACCGGGCGCGGTGCTATCGGCCAACGGGCAATGCCGTGCGGGCATATGACCTTATCGATTTATTCATCCGTTACGCCGACAATGATGATTAACGGCTATTCAGCGGCATCGGGTTATTATGGCGAAACGGCGATATCCCTCATGGAATAGACGGCATTCTTTTTCATACCGTCGCACGCCGCCTTTACTCACGGCTTAACGACAGCCATTTTATTTTCCTCGCGTATTCCTGATTTTTATCGTCTTCTCAACCCAAGCCCATCGGCGGTTATTTACGGTCTTGGTGCAATAAATCGGCTTACCCTCAACATCATTAAAACCATCAGGTTAAAATTCGACTCCATTCGTCAACCTAGGTTTATCCTCCTCTCCATTAAATGTTAAGATCGCTGTATTGCGCGCACGGAGAAATAGCATGTTCCCCAGTAAAAAACATTCACAGCGGGCCACCCCGCTGACCAGCTATCAATTTTCCCGGCTGCATACTTTCGAATGCGTCGCCCGTCATTTATCTTTTGCGCTGGCGGCGCAAGAATTGTCGATCACCCCCAGCGCCGTAAGCCACCGCATTAATTTGCTCGAAAAGGAGTTGGGTTTTCTGCTATTCCAGCGCTTTCATCGCAGAATTACCCTGACGCCGGAGGGCGAGCGCATGCAATGGGCGCTGGACAGCTCCTTCAACACGCTGAATCAGGAAATTCTGGACATCAAGAATCGCGAGCTGACGGGCACCCTGACCCTCTACTCGCACCCGTCTCTGGTGCAATGCCTGCTGCTGCCGCGCATCGGCGATTTTATCGCCCAGCACCCCACCATTCACCTCAACATTCTGACCGGGCAAGAGATCATCAACCTGGCCAACCGCGGCGTGGACTTGGCGATGTACTTCGGCAAACTGCCCTCGGGGCGGCATCTGGACGAGGCCTTTATGCAGGAATCGATGGTGCCGATCTGTACGCCGCAGTACGCTGCCGCACATAGCCTGTACGATGCGCCGGAAAACCTGGCCCACTGCACGCTGCTGCACGATCGCTACAACTCCGGCGAAGACGAGTGGCAAACCTGGTCGCAACACTTTGCGCTGGGGCTGGATACCGACAGCAAGAGCATGGAGTTCGACCGTTCCGATCTCGCGGTGCTGGCCGCCACGCGGCACCTTGGCGTCGCCATGGGGCGGCTCAATCTGGTGCAGGACTGGATCAAAAGCGGCGAGCTGATCATTCCGTTCACCGACATGACCGTGCCCTGCGAGCACTGCTATTTTACCTCGACCATCTCCGAGCGGCAGTGGCCGAAAATCCTCGCGTTTAAGCAGTGGATCATGAAAATCGCCCCTCTGGTCTGATGGCCGGAGGGTTAGCGCTCTATTTTGGGGGAATAAGAAAAATTCAGCGCGCAGGCGTATAGCCGGCCGGCCTTTGAATAAGAGATATATTTGCGGTTTTTATCCCAGGTAAGCAGGGAATTATTGGCAAAATAATAAACCTCCAATTGCATCCCATTAGCCAACCTCGACCAGCCTCGGCTTCTTATCACGGTAAAATCACCGTTGTCGCTGAGCGTAATCAGCGGCACGCCCCAGGCATAGCGGGATATTTGCAGCTGAATAATGAATTGGCTTTCGCAGCTTATTTGGTAGTTCTGTACATCAACATCCATAATTTATATTTTTGGTGCCACCCTTCGGTAAAAATAAATAAGATAAGAACAACTCACCACGCTTAACACCAGCGCGATCAGCAAACAGGCGCACAGCGTGGCGCGATCCCAGATGAAGCGCTGGCCGCGGCGGCAGCCCTGCCGTCGATTCTGATTCTCGCATTCATAATAGGGTTCTCGCCACCGTGAGAATAATAACGGGCAACCGTCGTATTATTCTTTATAAACCACGATTTCCTGATAAAGCTTAATAACCTCACCATCGCTATCGACAGAGTCGGCATATTCCGTTTGCTGCGCCAAATGAATCACCTTCCATCCTTTGCGCGCTAATTCAGGGATCGTCAGGCGCCCCACGTCGCGGCAGGTGAACAGGGTGTCATCCGACAACCTAAGCTTACTAACCTCTGCATAATCATAGGCTTGAGAATGACAAACGTGCGACTCCGCCGCCATCGCCGGCAGTGAAAACAGCCCCACTAATAACATTAACAGGTTTCTCATGGCGACCTCCCAATCGCTTATTCATGCCGGCCGATTACGCAGACAAAGGCTGACGTTAATACACCGGCGAAAGACTCAAATTTATTATCTCTTGCACGGCTGAAATTACAGGCTGGCGCCGGTGACTGACAAATGAAAAATATAAACCTTGGCGTTAGATGAATTCATCCGAATCGAGAAACATGAACAGCGGCCCTTTGCACCGCACGGAATGGTTAAAAACCGGCCAATAATTAGCAAGAAAAGTAATTCTTTATGTCACTGTTTATGTTACAAATGCCGCCCGCCGCTAACACACCAAAAAAACCGTCAAAATGCGTGAAAACGCAGCGTTCTGCGCAAAACATCGGCTTGGCGGCGCTGATGGGGCGGTCATACATAAAACAGGGATAACACATGGCAATCAAATTGCGCGTATTGACTCAAGCGGTGGCGCTGGGTCTGGCGATCGGCAGCGCGTCGTTCGCCGCTCAGGCGGAAATCACCCTGCTGAAGCAGGATCCGCAGGCCGGCGATCCGCTCAGCCGCCTGAACTTCACCGTTGGCGGCAGCATCCGTCCACAGTTCAACAACATGACGGGCGACGGCGACAAGGGCTCCTACAAGCGTAACGGCTTCGACGGCGGCACCCGCTTCCGTTTCGCGGCGGACTACTACCTGTTCGACGATATCAGCTGGATCAGCTACTACGAGCTGGGCGTGAACATTCCGGCGCTGTTCGACTGGGATCACCACTATGCCGACGGCGCGAGAAACACCAGCCGCCGCATGCTGTACACCGGCCTGAAAAGCAACACCTGGGGCCAGATGACCTTCGGCCAGCAGAACAGCGTTTACTATGACGTGGTGGGCGCCAAGACCGATATCTGGGACTACGACATGCTGGCCCAGGCGCCGGGCAACGGCATCAACGGCGACTACGACGGCTCTTACCGTTCACGCAAGATGCTGAAGTACAAGAACCGCTTCGGCGATGCGGACGTTTATGCCTCGTACCTGTTCAGCGACAGCGACTACCTGCCGGGCAACGGCCTGCGCTATAAGCGCAAAGGCGGCGGCTCACTGGGCGTGGACTACCACATCACGCAGGATCTGACCTGGGGCACCGCCTGGAACTACACCCGCGCCGAAATGCGCAATCCGTCCACCAGCGGCAGCAAGAGCTACGATCAGCACATCGTCGGCACCGCCCTCAGCTGGAAACCGGACAACTGGACGCTGACTTTCGGCGGCGGTTACTACCACGACTTCCTGACCACCAAGAAAACCGACATCAACAATTACTTCGCCGGCGATGCCTGGGGTATCGAATACCTGGCCGGTTATACCGTGCCGGTGGGCCAGTACGCGGTGAAATCGGTGATGCCGTACTTTATGGGCGATCGCCTGGAATACATCAGCGGCCGCAACTACCAGCGCATCGACAACGGCCTTGGGGTTACCGTGCAGTTTGACTACGGCTTCCGCGTTGACGTAGAGCACGTGCTGACATCGAGCACCGACAACCTCGGCGATATGACCGTGGTGCGTCTACGCTACGATTTCTGATTGTTCCGCACGTAAAAAAGGCCGCGCAAGCGGCCTTTTTCGTTATTGAAGCAGCGTCAGAAGCCGCCGCGCGCCGAGCGCCCTACCGCTTCGCCCAGCTGCCATACCGCCATGGCGTAGTGGGTGCTGTGGTTATAGCGGGTGATGACGTAGAAGTTCGGCAGGCCGTACCAATACTGGTAGCCGGTGCCGACGTCCAGCCGCAGCAGGCTGGCTTCCTGATTGTCGCCGAGCGAACCCTGCGGGCTTAGGCCGGCTTCCGCCAGCGCGGCGACCGAGTAGCGGGTCTTGAAGCCGTTTTCCAACCCTGGCGCCTGGCCGTTGGCCTGAATCGCGACCGGCTCGCCTTTGGACCAACCGTGCGCCTTGAAGTAATTGGCCACGCTGCCGATGGCATCGACCGGATCCCACAGGTTGATATGACCATCGCCGTTGAAGTCGACCGCATAGCTCTTGAAGGAAGACGGCATGAACTGCCCATAGCCCATCGCGCCGGCGAAGGAGCCGCGCAGTTCGAGCGGATCGTCGCCCTCGGTGCGCGACATCAGCAGGAAGGTTTCCAGCTCGCCGGCGAAGTAATCGGCGCGGCGCGGGTAGTTGAAGGCCAGCGTCGCCAGCGCATCGATAATGCGGGTTTTACCCATTACGCGGCCCCAGCGGGTCTCCACGCCGATAATCCCCACGATGATCTCCGGCGGCACGCCGTACACCTGCCAGGCCCGCTGCAACGCATCCTGATATTGATTCCAGAACACCACGCCGTTTTGCACGTTATCCGGCGTGATGAACTTGTTGCGGTAGCGCAGCCAGGAACCGTTCGGGCCGGTAGGCCCCTGGGTAGACGGTTTCGGCGCCTGCCTGTCCATCAGGCGCAGCACCGAATCCAGGCGCCGAGCCTGCGCCAGCACGTCGTGCAGCTGCTGCCGATCAAAACCGTGTTCCCGCACCATCTTATCGATAAAGCGTGCGGTATTCGGGTTATTGGCGAAATCTCCACCCAGCGGCGCGCCGCTGTGCGCCGGGCTCAGCAAAAAGCCGCCCTTTACCGGGGTGCCCTGCGGCGTAGCGGTGGTACTGGGTTTCGGCGTGCTGCTACAGGCAGCAAGCAAGGTAATCAGCGGTAAAAGCGCAACCAGGTGACGCATCGGATATCCATATAGCCATGCAAGAGATAAGTGGGAGTTATGTTAATGCATTGTTCAACGCGAACAAACAGGATTATGCCGCCAATTACCGCGCCAGGTAGCCAAACGTGCCAAATTGTGACGTTTTGCACGGTGAGAGAACGCCCGGCGCGGCCGCGCGGAATCTCAACCGCGACTAAATGAGAAAAATTATCACCTTGACGCTCCCTTTTACCCCGATAAAATGCCTGGCTGCTTGCCACCCGGCTATCGCCGCAATGATCACGACAATGGACTGTGATGGAATCTCTCGGACAACTCGCCAAAGACCTGTACCGTGGGCGCATCTCGCGCAAACCCTTTATTTTCTCGCTGGCGATCTTCGCCGTTGGCATCGTGCTGCTGTCGTTTCTGTCGACCTATCTGGACAAAAACCATTTTCGCGCCCATGCGCACGGCGATACCGAGGAATTCGTCTCGGTGCTACTGTATCTGCTGTGCATTATGGTCTGGGCGCTGTTCTGTTTCGGCCTGGTGGTGTGGTTCATGGCCAAAACCGCGTTCCGACTCAACGATATCGGCCTGCCCGGCTGGGCGCTGGCCGTGGCGTGCTATGTTTGCTCGGTGCTCAACAACTACTCCCCCGGCCCGGTGGCGCGCTGGCTGCCGCTGCTCAGCCTGGCCGTCATGATCTGCGCCCTGCTGTTGCCGCCCGACGGGCTGCGCCGCAGGCCGCGTGAACATGCCGATTGAGCGCCATTCCGCTCAAGGCTATGGCTATCCGCCGGCCGTGCCGTCACAATAGCGCCTCATTCAGGTTTCAATCAGGGATTGCCATGTACAGCCACTACCCCGCCCATTACGCCTTCGATCGCGACAGCGACGCCTGGCAGATCGGTTTTCACGACTTCCCCGAGTGGCAATCTGCCTGCTATAAACGCGAAGACATCGAGCTGGAAGCGCAGGAAAGCCTGCTGGCCGCCATCGCCGCCGCGATGGACGAAGGGCTGCCCCTGCCCGCCCCTTCCCCTGTGCAAACCGATGATCTGAGAGTACATCTGCCGGCGCTGGTGGCGCTGAAGATCGAGCTGCACAACGCCATGCTGCGCAAAAACACCGGCAAAGCGGCGCTGGCGCGCAAGCTGGGATTCAACGGTGGGCAAATGGAGCGGTTGCTGGATCTCGGCTACGCCTCGAAGGTTGAGGCGTTGGAGCAGGCGCTGTATCTGCTGGGCTACGAAGTGCGCGTGACAATAAACGAAGTTTGCCAATAGGTTAGCGGCAGGTAAGCGAAATATTATCCAACGGGGCTAAATTTTCCCCGTTTTGCGCCGATATGATCGCTACCTAATCACTTGTCGCAACAACGAAGGCTAAAAATGGAGTGGAGTCGCCGTCATATTTGGGCCGTTATTCTGCTGTCTTGTCTCGTTTTTTGGGTCATTTTGGCGACCGGCATCAACGCCGTCGCCTGAGCGCCTGCCGCCGCATTGCAATACCTAACGCTTAACGTCGCCCATGACTGAGTGATATCAGCCATGGGCGATGAAACAAAACCCCGTGCAGGCCTAAAGACCTAATATAAAAATATTATTTAATATCAATCAATTATCAATTAACCCTAAGCCTTCTTTCAATAACACGAATGATTACTGGGCTGACTATAAGCGTAATAACCAAGCAGCCGATAAGTAGCGCTATACCTACAAACCCCTCAATATCGCGTTCACCGAACAAGTTTGCTGCTTTTATCCAAAATGCACGCTCCCCCTGAGTCGAGGGGTCTGAAGGCCTCGCAAGCAAAAATGTCAGTATATAAATGCCAGCCCCTATCAGAAGTTTAATCCCTATTGGGACACGTCTGCTTTCCATTAAGAATGACCTCAATCGTTCCATAAGACATCAGGCCGTTAACTAACCTGACTGGCCGGGTAGAGACTAATGCCTGACGAATAGCTAAAAAGTCAGTCCGATGCTGCAATGTAATACAGCCCAAAGAAATACCTAAAGGGCCTGATGGATGCAAACGGAAATTTCCCCGCTTTACCCCATTGATCCATGTATAGTCGTCGATTTTCCCATCTTCACGATAGGGGGCAAACCACTCATATTTGATAACCGGTGTCGATGTCGGCCACGAATAGAAATCACGAAGATCGGTTCTCAACATTCCTTTCCAGCCGCCCGTTAGCCTGTTGACGATGTGATAACGGCCCTGAGGGATTGGGCCATTGTCAGGAACAGCCACGCAACCGGCTTGGTTACGATATATTCCATTGCCCGAGTAAGCCAGAAAAGTGCCAACACCGTATATGAGTAAAGGGGAGAACTGAGCATCATTAACGATAAACTCTCCATGTAGCGGCATAGGTAAAACTCCTTTTTACCGTTCATTAGTATAAAATTCACACTAACAAAAAAATCATCTACCGAAAAAGAATACCTGCGGCTATCGTGGGTCAGAAAGTTGGCCTATCCCGACTTAAAAAGCGTTATAAAACAGCCCTCACTGTGCAAAAAACAGCCAAAAATTGTGATCAAAAACACAGTATTGAAATCAGACCAGTATTGAGAGTACATTAGCGCCGATCCTGTCGCGGTTCGGATTTTACCTCACGGAGCATGAGGCGCGACAACCGGACAACCCGCGCTCGAGGACGTTGTTCTTTCGCTTGGAAGAATCCGCCCGACAAGCAGGTTGCCCATAAAATACTCAGCACAACAATCGGGATCATTGCTGGCGAGGACTCCAGACAGGAGTTGTTCAGTGAAATATTTTTTGATGGGCGTGTCATTCATGCTGGTTGCCTGGGTTGGCACCTTCATGTTGATGGTTGCCTGACAGCAGCCTGACCAGGAACACAGCCAAAGGGACGCGCAAGCGTCCCTTTGTCGTTTCGGTCATTTGCCCGGCATCATGCGGCGCAGGGTGTCGTCCTTGCGCAGATAGTGATGATACAGCGCCGCCAGCGCATGCGCGCCAATGATAAAGTAGCCAACGTTTGCCAGCGTCTCATGCACCGTTTTGACCAGCCGGCGCATCACCGGATCCGGCGTCATCCACTGCGGCACCGGCCAGCCCAGCAAAGACCACGATTTGCCGCCGTAGGCCAGGGTTAACATACCCAGCAGCGGCAACATCAGGAAGACCACGTACAGCAGCCAATGGAAGATCTTGGCGCCCACTTCCTGCCATTCCTCCAGCGGGGGCGTGGTCGGCGGCGCCGCGCGGAAAGCGCGCACCGCCAACCGAATCAGCATCAGGGCAAAGACCGAAGCCCCGAAATTAAAGTGCAGATTTTTGACCACCGGCCCCCACGCCTCCGGCATCGAATCCTTCAGCAACATCGCCGAATAGGTGAGGATCACCAGCAGCAGCGTCAGCCAATGTAAAACGATTTGCGATCGCGCGTAGCGGTTGCTCATACACTCAATCCAAAAAATAAAACTCAGCGTAGTCGAGCATAATGGGGAAATGATGAAGAAAACCTTGGGACGGAAAAAATAAGGCCGGGCGAACGCCCGGCCTGACAGGATTATTTGGCGCTGCCCGCCTTGCCTGGCTTCAGCAGCCCATCCGCGCGGAACATCGCCTTGATGCCGCGCACCGCCTGGCGGATACGGTCCTGATTCTCGATCAGCGCGAAGCGCACGTGGGTATCGCCGTAGTCACCGAAGCCGATGCCCGGCGAGACGCAGACCTTGGCTTCCGCCAGCAGGCGTTTGGCGAACTCCAGCGAACCGAGGTGGGCATAAGGCTCGGGAATTTTCGCCCACACGTACATCGACGCCTTAGGATTTTCCACCATCCAGCCGGCCTCATGCAGCCCCTTCACCAACACGTTGCGGCGCTGCCGATACTGCTCGGCGATATCGCGCACGCACTGCTGATCGCCCTCCAGCGCGGCGATGGCCGCCACCTGCAGCGGCGTAAAGGTGCCGTAGTCGTGATAGCTCTTGATGCGCGCCAGCGCGCTGACCAGCTCGGGGTTGCCGACCATGAAACCGATGCGCCAGCCGGCCATGTTGTAGCTTTTCGACAGGGTGAAGAACTCCACCGCAATGTCTTTCGCCCCCGGCACCTGCATGATCGACGGCGCTTGCCAGCCGTCATAGACGATATCGGCATAGGCCAGATCGTGGATCACCAGCACGTTGTACTGCTTGGCCAGCGCCACCACCCGCTCGAAGAAATCCAGCTCCACGCACTGCGCGGTCGGGTTGGACGGGAAGCCGAGGATCATCATTTTCGGGCGCGGAATGGTTTCCCGAATGGCGCGCTCCAGCTCACCGAAGAAATCCACGCCGTCCACCAGCGGCACCGAACGCACCTGGGCGCCGGCGATCACCGCGCCGTAAATGTGGATCGGGTAGCTGGGGTTCGGCACCAGCACGGTATCGCCGTGATCGAGGGTCGCCAGCATCAGGTGCGCCAGCCCCTCTTTCGAACCGATAGTGACGATGGCTTCGCTTTCCGGATCGATCTCCACCTGATAACGGTCGGCATACCAGCGCGAAATGGCGCGACGCAGGCGCGGAATGCCGCGCGAGGTGGAATAACCGTGGGTGTCGTCGCGCTGGGCGACGGCGCACAGTTTTTCCACGATGTGCGGCGGCGTCGGGCCGTCGGGGTTACCCATGCTGAAGTCGATAATATCCTCGCCGCGACGGCGCGCGGCCATCTTCAGTTCGGCGGTGATGTTGAATACGTAAGGGGGAAGACGTTCAATGCGCGTAAAACGGCGCTGTGGACTGTTATCAGCCATAGGGGATTCCTCGATAGACGTTAGCGCCCGGACCGTCCGAGCGACGCTGGCCAGCGAACTGACCGAATATCGAACATAGCGCAGCGCCGACGAGCTTGTCGATACCCGGCGCGATATTTTTATTTGCCGCCCTGAAACTCCGCCGCCAGCAGCCCGAACAGCCAGTCGTCGCACCACTGCCCCGCCAGACGGTAGTTGTCGCGCAGCGTGCCTTCCAGCTGAAAACCGCACGACTCCAGCAGGCCGCGCGAAGCAAGGTTGCCCGCGGTCACGGTGGCGGTCAGCTTGTGAAAACCGCAGGCGTTCACCGCAAAATCCAGCACCGCCCGCAGCGACTCCTTGCCATAGCCCTTGCCCTGGCCGGCAGGCAAACTCCCGTATCCCACTTCCGCCTGCCGATACGGCACCCACTGCGGGCGAAAGCCGGTAACGCCCACCGCCTCCCCGCTGTGCTTCTCACGCATCACCAGGCACAGCCACTGCTCACCGTGTTTGTCCCAGGCCGGCAACCGCTCCTCGAACCGGGCGCGGATCTCCGCTTCGCTGCGCGGATCGGAGATGTAACGGATCACCTCGGGATCTTGGTACAGGCGCAAAAACAGCGGCCAATCCTCGGCGGTTATCGACTGTAAGTGCAGACGTTCAGTGACCAGCTTCATAAAATCTCCGAAAAACGAAAAAGAGGAACTTACGAATGAAAGATATCTCTTTATTTTCCCCGATTGGTTGCCGATAATCATTCACGTTAAAACCACAAAACCATAACGTCTTGCCCGATTCCCTACAACCGCTCGCCGCAGTCACTCACGCGGCACGAGGAGAACACCATGGCCTCTTTAGTCATCGACGATATTCCGCAGACGATCGTTAACGTCAAGCGCCAGCTGCGCCAGGCATTGCCGAACTACCGCGACGTATTTCTGGCGCTGGAAGAGAACATCCGCGGCCAGGTCGAACAGATCCGGCTCGAGCTGGCCGCCGGCCACAATCCGGTGCCGCAGATCGACGCGGAAGATATCCTGCAGCAGCGCGTCAGCGAGCAGCAGATAGCGCTGATCAAACAGCGCGGCGCCTGTGCCATTCGCGGCGTGTTTCCCCGCGCCAAGGCCGAGGGCTGGAACCGGGAAATCGGCGACTACCTTGAGCGCAACAACTTCGTCGAGCGGTTGAAAAACGCCGCCGAAGACAACTATTTCGGCAAGCTGGCCGCCAGCAAACCGCAGATCTACGGCATCTATTGGTCGAAACCGCAGGTCGAGGCGCGGCAGGATGCGCGCATGCATGCGGTGCAGGTGTTCCTCAACAGCCTATGGGCCACCGAGAGCAACGGCAAACAGCATTTCGATCCGACCCGCGTCGCCACTTACGCCGATCGCACCCGCCGCCGCCCGCCGAACTCCTCGTCGCTGGGTCTGTCGCCGCACGTCGACAGCGGCACCATCGAGCGCTGGCTGGACGAAAACTTCCGCTATGTGTATCGCCACGTTTTCTCCGGCGACTGGCAGCAGTACGATCCCTTCGCCGCCGACGGCCGCACCGAGGTGCGCGAGATAGCCTCGCCGGCGGTCTGTTCGATGTTCCGCACCTTCCAGGGTTGGACGGCGCTGACGCCGCAGCGCACCAATGCCGGCACGCTGAACCTGGTGCCGATCGCCAACGCCATGGCCTATGTGCTGCTGCGCGCGCTGCAGGACGACGTCGCCGATGACGATCTGTGCGATGCGGCGCCGGGCCGCGCGCTGTCGATCTCGGAAAAATGGCATCCCCTTTTATTAAGTGGGATTTCCCCTATTCCCGATCTGGAGCCGGGCGACACGGTCTTTTGGCACTGCGACGTGATCCACGCGGTGGAGAACGAGCATAACGGCGAGTTCGACAGCAACGTGATGTACATCGCCGCCGCGCCGGGCTGCGCGAAAAACGACGCCTATCTGCAGCGCCAGCTGCCGAGCTTTATCGACGGCAGAACGCCGCCGGACTTCGCCCCCGACGACTTCGAGGTGGATTTCGACGGCCGCGCCACCACCGACCTGCTGACGCCGCTGGGCAAAGCGCAGCTCGGCATGGGCTGATCCCCCGCCCGTGGCGCGCGCCACGGGCCCCTTTCGCTGTGGTATACTGCCGCCATCCGTAGGCCGCAGCGAGAACCCGTCGTGCACCCTTTTTTTGAAATGCTGTTGGCGGTGTTTGATCGCGCCGCGCTGATGTTGATCTGTCTGTTTTTCCTGACCCGCACCCGGCTGTTCCGCCAACTGCTGCAAAAAGAAGACCATACGCCGCTCGAGCTCGGCATCGTCACGGCGATCTTCTCGCTGTTCGCGCTGTTCAGCACCTACTCCGGCATCAACGTCGAAGGATCGCTGGTCAACGTGCGCGTCATCGCCATCATGGCCGGTGGCATCCTGTTCGGCCCCTGGGTGGGCATCGTCACCGGCATCGTCGCCGGGGTGCACCGCTATCTGATCGACATCGGCGGCATCACCTCGGTGCCTTGTCTTATCACCAGCATCATCGCCGGCATCAGCGCCGGCTACATCAACCTCAAGGTGAAAAAAGAGCAGCGCTGGCGCGCCGGCATCGTCGGCGGCATGCTGTGCGAATCCCTCACCATGCTGCTGATCGTGCTGTGGGCCAAGCCGACCGAGCTTGGGTTGGACATCGTGTCGCAGATTGCCCTGCCGATGATCCTCGGCACGGTGTGCATCGGCCTGATCGTGCTGCTGGTGCAGAGCGTCGAGGATGAAAAAGAGGTGATCGCCGCGCGCCAGGCCAAGCTGGCGCTGGATATCGCCCACAAGACGCTGCCCTATTTTCGCAACATCAACAGCGAATCGCTGGCCACCATCTGCGATATCATCCGCCAGGACATCCGCGCCGACGCGGTGGCGATCACCGATACCCATCAGGTGCTGGCCTACGTCGGCGTAGGGCGCGAAGCCTACCCGATCGGCCGCGAAGGGCTGAGCCGCGTCACCCGCGAAAGCATTCGCCACGGCAAAATCATCATCAAGAACAACCTGGAAAACCCGGCCGCGCCGCAGATCCATTCGCAGCTGGTGGTGCCGCTGTGGGAAAAAGGCGAAGTGACCGGCGCGCTGAAAATTTACTACTGCCACGCCCACCAGATCACCAACACGCTGAAGGTAATGGCGGTCGGGCTGTCGCAGATCATCTCCACGCAGATCGAGGTTTCCCGCATCGAGCATCTGCGCCAGATGGCGGACAAAGCCGAAATGCGCGCGCTGCAGAGCAAGATCAACCCGCACTTCCTGTTCAACGCGCTGAACGCCATCTCTTCCTCTATCCGCCTGAATCCGGACACCGCGCGCCAGCTGATCATCAATCTGTCGCGCTACCTGCGCTACAACCTGGAGCTGAACGACGAACTGATCGATATCCGCAAGGAGCTGCATCAGATTCAGGACTATATCGCCATCGAACAGGCGCGCTTCGGCGCCAAGCTGACGGTGATTTACGACATCGACGACGACGTCTCGGTGCGCATTCCCAGCCTGCTGATCCAGCCGCTGGTGGAAAACGCCATCGTACACGGCATCCAGCCCTGCAAGGGTAAAGGGGTGGTGGTGATCGCGGTGAAAGATCAGGGCGACCGGGTGAAGATTTCGGTGAAGGATACCGGCCACGGCATCAATCAGGAAACCATCGACCGGGTGGCGCGCAACGAGATGCCGGGCCACAATATCGGCCTGCTCAACGTGCACCACCGCGTGTCGCTGCTGTACGGTGAAGGGCTGCATATCCGCCGCCTGGAGCCAGGCACCGAAATCGCGTTCTACATCAGCAAAAACGGCGGCAAGCTGCATCAGGAACCGAGCGCGCCGCCGGTCGGGGAGGCCTCATGAAAGCCATCATCGTGGAAGACGAATTCCTCGCGCAGGAAGAACTCAGCTACCTGATCAAAAAACACAGCAATATCGATATCGTCGCCAGCTTCGAGGACGGCCTCGACGTCCTGAAATACCTGCAAACCCACCAGGTCGACGCCATTTTCCTCGACATCAACATCCCGTCGCTGGACGGCGTGCTGCTGGCGCAAAACATCAGCAAGTTCGCGCATCGCCCGTCGATCGTGTTCATCACCGCCTATAAGGAGCACGCGGTGGAAGCGTTCGAGATCGAGGCGTTCGACTACATCCTCAAGCCCTATCACGAGGCGCGCATCGTCACCATGCTGCAAAAGCTGGAGGCGCTGCATCAGCGCCCCGCCGGTGGGGCAGAACCGACCAGCGCGCCGAGCCGCGGCAGCCACAGCATCAACCTGGTCAAAGACGAGCGGATCATCGTTACCGACATCAACGACATCTACTACGCCGCCGCCGATGAAAAGGTGACGCGGGTCTATACCCGCCGGGAAGAGTTCGTGATGCCGATGAACATCACCGAATTTTACGGCCGGCTGCCGGAAGCGCATTTCTTCCGTTGCCACCGCTCTTACTGCGTTAACCTGGCGAAGATCCGCGAGATCGTGCCCTGGTTCAACAATACCTACATTCTGCGGCTGAGCGATCTTGAGTTTGAAGTGCCGGTCAGCCGCAGCAAGGTGAAAGAGTTTCGCCAGCTGATGCGCCTGTAAGCGCTTACCAGCGCGGGCCCGGACGGTAGTAATAGCCGGGCGGCGGCGGCGGCGGCATGCGGTAATGCGGCCGATCTCGCCAGTCGCGCCGCGGCGGCCCGTAGTAAATCACCCGTGGCGGCGGGCCGTAATAGTACCCGCGCGGGCGTTCATACCGGTGGTGATCGGCCCACCAGCGCGGATCGCGCCAGCGATAGCCGTCCCAGTAGTGGCCGCGATTATCGCGATCGCCGATATGCAGCGACAGGCCCGGCACGTTCACGCCGATGGACACGTCGGCCTGGCTCGCCAACGGCAGCGCCAGCAGCGCGGCCAGTAACAACAGCGTTTTTTTCATTTCATAGACTCCTGCAGAGCGGATCTCGTCCGATCGCAGATAACATAGTCCCGCGCTCATCGCCGCTCTATAGGCGCAATGCCGATTTACGCCTTTCAGACGCATCCTTCACAATCTCACCACAATCGTTCACCGGCAGTTAACAATAAATCGTTGATATCTTTGATGTAGATCACGTGCCACCCCCGGCATTTCACGCGCTTTTCGGCGCTAAAACGGCAACTCACGCCGCATAACATGCATTTCATTCCTTCCGCCGTGCAACTCATTCCCGATCCGCCGCCCGCCGGGGGGGCCGGCCATATAATAAACCCATACCGCGGGAACGCTGATTCACCCCGCAAATTTCAGCCAGCGGCTCACGCCCGGCAACGCACACACAGGAAGGAGACCGGCCATGAACACCAAACCGGCAAATCGCAGCTTAATCGTTCTCGGCACCATCATCTGTCAGATGGGCCTGGGCACCATCTACACCTGGAGCCTGTTCAACCAGCCGCTGGTCGACAAGTTCCACTGGGGGCTGGCGGACGTCGCCACCACCTTCTCCATCACCAGCTTCTTCCTGGCCTTCGCCACGCTGTTCGCCGGCAAGCTGCAAGAACGCTTCGGCATCCGCAATTTGACGCTCTGTTCCGGCATTCTGGTCGGCCTGGGCCTGATCGCCAGCGCCCACGTCAGCTCGCTCGACATGATCTACCTGCTGGCCGGCGTGGTGGTGGGCTTTGCGGTCGGTATCGCCTACATCTCCACCCTGTCCAACCTGATTAAGTGGTTCCCGGCCAACAAAGGCCTGATTTCCGGCATCTCCGTCGGCGCCTTCGGCAGCGGCAGCCTGCTGTTCAAATACGTCAACGCCGCCCTGATCGCCGACGTCGGCGTTTCCGGTGCCTTCTTCTACTGGGGCGCCATCGTGATGGGCCTGATCGTCGTCGGTTCCCTGCTGCTGAAAGAGCCGGTGCTGGCGACCAACGCCGCGCAGCAAGGCGCCAACGGTCTGGGCAACGACTTCAGCGTGCGCCAGATGCTGGCCACCAAAGAAGCCTACCTGCTGTTCACCATCTTCTTCGCGGCCTGCATGAGCGGTCTGTACCTGATTGGCATCGTGAAAGACATGGGCGTTCAACTGGCCGGGATGGATTTGGCCACCGCCGCCAACACCGTGTCCGCCGTCGCTATCTTCAACACCGCCGGCCGCATCATCCTGGGTACGCTGTCCGATAAAGTAGGCCGCATGCGCGTCATCAGCTTCACCATGTTGGTTACCGTGCTGGCGATTGTCGCGCTGAGCTTCATGACCCTGAACCACACGCTGTTCTTTATCTGCGTCGGCGCGGTGGCCTTCTGCTTCGGCGGCAACATCACCGTGTTCCCGGCGATTGTCGGCGACTTCTTCGGCCTGAAAAACCACAGCAAAAACTACGGCATCATCTACCAGGGCTTCGGCCTGGGCGCGCTGGCCGGTTCGTTCGTCGCCAAATACTTCGGCGGCTTCCACGCCACCTTCATGGTGATTGGCGTTCTGTCCGCCGCCTCCCTGCTGATTACGCTGTTCATCAAAGCGCCGAAAGCGGTGGAAGCGGAAACGGCAGAAACCGCCCAGACGGCGGAGCTGGCCAAAGCCTGATCCCCCGCAAAAACGACAAGGGGCACAACCTGTGGGTTGCGCCCCTTTTTTTATTACTTCATCTCTGGGCTTACAGATGCATGCCCAGCGTCTGGCGCAGATGCGCGCCGGCACCCAGCAGGCCCGGCTGGCCATGCGTTATCATGAACACCGGGATGTCGCGCACATAGTCGCGGAAGCGCCCCTTGTCTTCGAAGGCGGCGCGGAAGCCCGAGGCCTTGAAGAATTCCATAAAGCGCGGCACGATGCCGCCGGCGATGTACACGCCACCGAAGGTGCCCAGATTCAGCGCCAGGTTGCCGCCGAAGCGCCCCATGATCACGCAAAACAGCGACAGCGCGCGGCGGCAATCAATGCAGCTGTCGGCCAGCGCCCGCTCGGTGATGTCCTTCGGTTCCCATTTCTCCGGCAGGCGGTTGTCCGCCTTGACGATGGCGCGATACAGGTTGACCAGGCCCGGCCCGGACAGCACGCGTTCGGCGGAAACGTGCCCCACTTCCGCGCGCAGCACCTCCAGAATGATGTCTTCTTCTTCGCTGTTCGGCGCGAAATCGACATGGCCGCCCTCGCCCGGCAGGCTGACCCAGCGGCGATCGACGTGCACCAGGTGGGCAACGCCCAGCCCGGTGCCGGCGCCATACACCGCGATCGGTTTGCCCGGCTGCGCATCGCCGCCGCCAAACTGCAGCACGTCATCCGGCGAAAGCATCGGGATCGCCATCGAGACGGCGGTGAAATCGTTGATCACTTCCAGGTGGCTCAGCCCCAGGCTGGCCTTCATCGCTTGGATCGAGAACGCCCAGCTGTGGTTGGTCATCGCCACCCAGTCTTCGGTCACCGGGCAGGCGATCGCGATACAGGCGTCCTGCACCTCGATATCGCACGCTTTCAGGTAGTGACGGATCACCGCCTCCAGGCTGTCGAACTCCAGGCCGGAATAGGTTTTCGCCTGGGTAATTTCACCCGTCGCAACAGTGCACAACGCCAGGCGGGCATTGGTGCCGCCAACATCACCCACGAGGGCATAGGTCATTGATTTCGTCTCCGCAAAATGAAAAATAAAAAGCTGCCCACACTGTAAAATCCTGCTGCGAAAACAACAATCACCCGCCCCGGATCTGCACCCCAATAGCGATCCGGATCACAAAAAACGTTTCAGCTTGCCCGCGACGCCGCGCCTTGAAACAAATTGCGGCAAAAAACGCCCCCCGGCGACTGTTAACCGTCATCGCCGCCGGGCAATATCAATGCGTGCCTGCGCGCCGATAGTCTGGCAAGCTGTGGCCACAGCCCAACCACCCGCTCTCCCTGCCCTGTAGGGAGGCATCGACAAGGGATTACCCATGCTGCATCCGCGCGCCAATGCCATGTTGGCCTTTGCTTTGCCTGCGCTGATTATCGGTTCCGCTTCCAGTCTGGTGCTGCTGCTGGTGATGAAAGTCGCCGCCGCGCTGCAGCAATTACTGTGGGTAACGCTGCCCGATGCGCTGAGCCTGGACGCCCAGTCACCCTGGTGGCCGGTCGCGATGCTGACGCTGACCGGCGTGGCGGTGGGCCTTATCGTGCGCTATATGCCGGGCCACGCCGGGCCGGATCCGGCGACGGAATCGCTGATCGGCATGCCGCTGCCGCTCTCCGCCCTGCCGGGGCTGGGGTTGGCGCTGATCGTCGGCCTGGCCGGCGGCGTCAGCCTGGGGCCGGAGAACCCGATCACCGCCATCAATATCGCGCTGGTGGCGGCCGCCGGTGCGCGCCTGCTGCCGAAGGTGCCGCGCATGGACTGGATCATCCTGGCGGCCGCAGGCACCATCGGCGCGATGTTCGGCACGCCGGTCGCCGCCGCGCTGATCTTCTCGCAAACCCTGGCGGGCAATAACGAAACGCCGCTGTGGGATCGCCTGTTCGCCCCGCTGGTGGCCGCCGCCGCCGGCGCGGTCACCACCCAGATGTTCTTCGTGCCCAATTTCGCCCTGCAGCTCGACGCCTACGACGTGACGCGGCTGCCGGACATCTTCAGCGGCGCCATCGTGGCGCTGATCGCCATCGCGCTCGGCATGGTGGCGCTGTGGTGCTTCCCGCACGTTCACCGCCTGTTCCATTCGATGAAGAATCCGGTGTTGATGTTAGGGCTGGGGGGTTTTGTGCTGGGCCTGCTGGCGCTGGTGGGCGGAGAGATTACCCTGTTTAAAGGGCTGGATGAAATGAAGCGCCTCGCGCAAGACGACGGCTATTCGGTGCCGGCGCTGTTGGCCATTACCCTGACCAAGCTGGCGGCGCTGGTGATCGCCGCCGCCAGCGGCTTTCGCGGCGGGCGCATCTTCCCGGCGGTGTTCGTCGGCGTGGCGCTGGGGCTGATGCTGCACCAGCACGTTCCGGCGGTGCCGGCGGCGATCACCGTCTCCTGCGCCATCATGGGGCTGGTGCTGGTGGTGACGCGCGACGGCTGGCTCAGCCTGTTCATGGCGGTGGCGGTGGTGCCGGATCTGCACCTGCTGCCGGTCTTGTGCATCGTGATGCTGCCCGCCTGGCTGGCGCTGGCGGGCAAACCGCTGATGCTGGTGAACCGCCGGCAACCGCCGCACGACGATTAGGCCAGCGCGAACGCCGCGGCGGCGCGGGCGTGGATCGCGGTGGTGTCGAACACCGGCACCGAGGCATCCTGCTCGCTCACCAACAACCCTATCTCGGTGCACCCGAAAATAATCCCCTGCGCGCCCTGCTGCTCCAGATCGCTGATGATCCGGCGATACTCGTCGCGCGAGGCGTCGCGAATTTTACCGAGGCACAGTTCCTCATAGATGATGCGGTGTACGATGTCGCGATCGGCGCTGACCGGCGTCACCACCTCAATGCCGTGCAATTCCTGCAGGCGGCCACGGTAGAAGGTCTGCTCCATGGTAAAGCGCGTGCCCAGCAGCCCGACGCGGCGAATGTTTTTTTCCCGCACCTGCAGCGCCGTGGCGTCGGCGATGTGGATCAGCGGCAGGCCGCTGGCCTGCTCGACCGCCTCCGCCACCTTGTGCATGGTGTTGGTGCAGATCACGATGGCTTCGGCGCCGGCGGCGCGCAACGCCACCGCGGCGGCGGCCAGCAATCGGCCGGCGCCGTCCCAATCGCCCTGGTGCTGCAATCGCTCGATCTCCTGAAAATCGACGCTGTAGAGCACGATTTTGGCCGAATGCAGCCCGCCGAGGCGCGCCTTTACCTGCTCGTTGATGGTGCGGTAATACGGAATGGTGGATTCCCAGCTCATGCCACCCAGCAAGCCCAACACTTTCATTTTTCTTTCCTCAGCCTGTTGCGACAATCCTCTGACCTTACCTGAGAATCGCCGGGCTGACGACGCCTTATTCAGCGCCGGAATTGATCGGCTGGCGCGCTTCGAACCAGCGCTGGCGCAGCGTGTCGTACAGCCAGTTATAGGCCATGGTGTACGGCAGGAAGAACAGGAAGAAACCGATCTCCAGCATAAAGGCCTGCAATACGGAAATATTCAGCATCCAGGCGGCGATCGGCACGCCGATCAGGATAAAACCGGCTTCAAAGCCGACGGCGTGCAGCACACGCACCTTCAGGTTGCGGACGACCCGGCTGACCGGCCACAGACGGTCGAACACCGTGTTGTAAACCATATTCCAGACCATGGCGATGGTCGCCAAGGCCACCGCCAATGCGCCGATTTGCACCATCGAACGATTAAGCAGCCATGCCCCCAGCGGAGAAACGATCATCACGGCAATCACCTCGAAACCGACGGCGTGGACGATACGTTCAATGAGAGACTTGTTTTGCAGTTGCATACATCACCTTTTTTCCGACAGTTGTTGCGAAAGTCAGGTGATTATCATCGCTTTTTTGGGTAGATTAAAAATAGATACCATCGATAAAGTAGATAGTTTATGCACTATTCCCCGGAAGCGCTGCACGCGTTTGTCGAAGCCGCCGCCCTCGGCTCGTTTTCCGCCGCCGCGCGCAAGCTGCGCAAAAGCCAATCCACCATCAGCACCGCCATCGGCAATCTGGAGGCCGACCTGGCATTGACGCTGTTCGATCGCAGCGCGCGCCAGCCGGTGCTCACCGCCGCCGGCCGCAAAGTGCTGGGGCATGTGCAGGCGATCCTCGCCGCCAGCGAGCGGCTCGACGCCCTGAGCATTCAACTGGCGGGCGAGGTCGAACCGCGCCTGAGCATGGTGTTCTCCGATACCTATCAACCCAAGCATCACGATCAATTGATGCAACAATTCGAACTGCGTTACCCGGAGATTGAGCTGGAGTGGATGATCGCCGAAGATGGCGACGTTATCGATTTGCTGCAAAGCGGCCGCGCGCATTTGGGCATGGTGGAAGTGCAAAAAAGCTACCCGCCGGATATCGCCTTCTCTCGTTTGCCGGAACAAACCGACATGGGGCTGTTCGTCGCCCACCAGCATCCGCTGGCGCAGGCCGCCGCGCCGACGCCGGAGCAGTTGTCCAGCACCCGACAGCTGATCCTGAACACCTACACTGGCGCCGAAGCGGCCAGACAAGGCGGCCTGGTTTGGTCGGCGCCTAGCTATCTGCTGCTGCTGGAGATGGCGGAACAGGGGTTCGGCTGGGCGGTATTGCCGCACTGGCTGGTGCAACAATACGGCCACAATATGCTGACCGAGCTGCGGCCGCGCGGCTGGCCGAAAATGATCTCGGTGGATGCGGTATGGTCAAAACTGACCCCGCCGGGCCCGGCGGGGTTCTGGATGCTGAAGCGCCTGCTGGGCGATTCCCTGCCTTAAGCGGCGGCGTTGCGCGCCTGGATGGCGCGCGAAACGGTGTCGAGCAGCTCGGGAATGTCCATCTTCGGCAGCATCACTTCAATGAAGGCCAGCCGATCGCCATCGGCTACCTCGCGCAGCACCTGGCGCAAGCCGTCCGAATCGCTGACCCGCAGCGCCTTCACCGGCCGCTCGCCGGCCAGCGCAGGCGGCAGCTGCGTCCAGTTCCAGCGCGCGATGTCGTTATAACGTTGCTCCGGCCCGTGGATGGCTCGCTCGACGGTATATCCCTGATTGTTCAGCACGAAGATCACCGGTTTAAGTCCGTCACGCAGCATCGAACCCAGCTCCTGCACGGTCAGTTGCGCGGCGCCGTCGCCAATCAGCAGCACTGCCCGGCGCTGCGGTTCGGCGGTCTGCACGCCGAACGTCGCCGGCAGGGTATAGCCGATCGAGCCCCAGAGCGACTGCACGATCAACCGGCAGCCGCGCGGCAACGTCAGCGCCGCCGCACCGAAACAGGCGGTGCCCTGATCGGCCAGCACGATATCCCCGGGCCGCAGGAAATCCTGCATCTGCCGCCAGAAGGCGTGCTGATCCAGCCCTTCCCCATCGCCTTCCGGCAGCGCCGGGCGGACGATCGGCGGCAACGGCCAACGCGACGCCAGCGACAGGCTCAGGCGATGCAGCGCCCGCACCGCGTCGCGCATCGGAATGCGGCTAAAGCGCTGCCGCCCGACCCAGGCTTCGAACGGCTGAATGTCGATGCATTTTTCCACCGGCAAATGATGCGTGAAACCGGCGGTAATGGTGTCGGTCAAACGCACGCCGACGTTGATCACCACATCGGCGTTTTCGATAAGCTGTTTCACCACCGGATCGCTGGCACCGCCGCAGTAGGTACCGACAAAACCGGCGCGGTTCTCATCCAGCACGCCTTTGCCGAGCAGCAGCGTAGCGTGCGGAATGTTGACCTCCTGCAGCCACTCGTCCAGCGCCGCTTCGGCACCGAAGCGATCGGCCAGGAAGTCCGCCAGCAGCGATACCCGCCGCGCCGACAGCAGCTTTTCGCGCGCCGCGGCGATAAACGCCTGCAATGCGCTGCGCGACAGTTTGGCCTGGCGCAGCATCAGCGGCGCCGGTTTGGCCGGCAGCGGCGCCTGCGCGACGTCGCTGGGCAACATCAGGTAAACCGGGCGATGCTCCAGCAAGGCGGCGCAAATCAGGCGGTCGATCTCCTCTGCGGCGTTGTCGGCGGTCAGGTCGGCCTGCGCGACGGTCACCTCTTTGGCTATGCGGGCGAAGTGGGTGAAGTCGCCATCCCCCAGCGAATGGTGCAGCAAATCACCGGCGCGCTGAGCGCGCTGCGCCGGCGTGCCGACCACGTGGATCACCGGCAGGTATTCGGCGTAGCTGCCGGCCACCCCGTTCAACGCACTCAGCTCGCCGACGCCAAAGGTGGTGAGCAGCGCGGCCGCCGGTTTGCAGCGCGCATAGCCGTCGGCGGCGTAGGCGGCGTTCAGTTCGTTGGCGCAGCCTACCCAGGTGATTTGCGGATGGGCGAGGACGTGATCGAGGAATTGCAGGTTGTAATCCCCCGGCACGCCGAAGAAATGACGGATGCCGATTTGGGCCAGACGATCGAGCAGATAATCGGCCACCGTATAGGTCTGAGTCATGATCATCACCTGTCTGCAGCTGGAGCGATTACCTTTAAGTATCGAAGATGCTGTTCAAATTTCGAACAAGGATTCCTGCATCGATCGGCAACCTGGCGTTACATGCCGGCGCTGTGATCGCTCCCCCGGCAACGCGGTGTGAAAGCGTATACACTCAAAGCACTTCACCTCTCGCCGACAAGGATAACTATGTCCTACCCCGCCTCCCCCTCACGTTATCAAGACATGGAATACCGGCGCTGCGGCCGCAGCGGGCTGAAGCTGCCCGCCGTCTCGCTCGGACTGTGGCACAATTTCGGCGACACCACGCTGTACGACAACGCCCGCGGCCTGATCCGCTGCGCCTTCGATCGCGGCATTACTCATTTCGATCTGGCCAATAACTACGGCCCGCCGCCCGGCGCCGCCGAGGAGAACTTTGGCCGCATACTCAACGCCGATCTGCGGGCCTGGCGCGATGAGCTGATCGTCTCATCCAAAGCCGGTTACACCATGTGGCCCGGCCCCTACGGTGATTGGGGCTCGAAAAAGTACCTGGTCGCCAGCCTCGATCAGAGCCTGAAGCGCATGGGGCTGGACTATGTTGATATCTTTTATCACCACCGGCCGGATCCGGACACGCCGCTGGAAGAAACCATGGCGGCGCTGGATCTGCTGGTGCGCCAGGGCAAAGCGTTGTACGTCGGCCTGTCCAATTACCCGGCCGAACGCGCACGGCAGGCGTTCGACATTCTGCAAGGGCTCGGCACGCCGTGCGTGATCCACCAGCCGAAGTATTCGATGTTGGAACGCGGGCCGGAGACGGCGCTGCTGGATACGCTGGCGGAGCATGGCGTCGGCTCGATCGCCTTCTCGCCGCTGGCGGGCGGCCTGCTGACCGACCGCTACCTGCACGGCGTTCCGCAAGATTCCCGCGCCGCCAGCGGCAGCCGCTTCCTGCAGCCGGAGCAACTGACTGCCGAACGGCTGGACAAGGTGCGCCGCCTCGATGCGCTGGCGCGGCAACGCGGGCAGAAGCTGTCGCAAATGGCGCTGGCCTGGGTGCTGCGGGGCGATCGCGTCACCTCGGTGCTGATCGGCGCCAGCAAGAATGCGCAGATAGAAGACGCGGTGGGCATGCTGGCCAATCGCCACTTCAGTGAAGAAGAACTCGCGCAGATCGAGAAAATCTTATTGTAATCGCTTACAAATTCCGCCGCTCAATCGAGCGGCGATCCCCCAGAAAAATCTCAAATCTTGGCCTTCGTCGCCGTTTTCAGAGTGGCTCTCAGATTCAACCCTATGCGCCGGCGCTATGATGCCGATATTGCAGCAAAAATAACGATAAGGCCGTTTTTTTAAACTGATGAACGCGCTTCATAAAGTGACAAACGGCCAGGCCGCGCAAGCGGAAAGGAGAAGTCATGTTTAAACCTCTGCTCTTGGCCGCCATCTTGGCGGCGACGGTACTGCCCGCCGCACAGCAGGCGCACGCCGAAGGGATCAGCATCGATCTGATGCCGGGCGTTTCACTGCGCATCGGCGATCGGGACAATCGCGGCCGTTACTGGGACGGTTACGACTGGCGCGATCGCGACTGGTGGCAAGGCCATCAGGGGCGCTATCTCGGCGACCGCAGCCGCCGCGGTTACTACTGGGACGGCTATCGCTGGCGCGACCGCGACTACTGGCGCAAACACTATTACTATCATGAAGGACGCTATCGTAAATACGACAGGCATTACGATAAGCATCACTGGAAGAAAGAGAAAAAGCACCACCACGATCATGACCGCGATCGCTGGCGCCGCCACGGCGATGACGACCGCGATTAACGACGACGGGCCGGCACCATGCCGGCCCGCGTTTTTTTGCCTACAGCACGCTGCCGATCAGCAGGTAGCCGTTCAATCCCACCACCACCAGCACGATCAGCTTGCCCAGGTTTTGCACCACAGGGCCGTTGACCATCTCCCCCATCAGCGCCCGATTGCCGGTGAAAGCCAGCAGCGGCACCAGCGCCAGCGCGATGCCGAAGCTGAGCAGCACCTGGCTCAGCACCAGAATGCGCGTGGCGTCCATCCCCAGCATGATGACGATAAACGACGGCAGCATGGTCACCGCGCGCCGCAGCCACAGCGGAATATGGAAATGCACGAACCCCTGCATCACCACCTGCCCCGCCAGCGTGCCCACCACGGTAGAGGAGAGGCCGGCGGCCACCAGGCTCAGGCCGAACACGGTGGCGGCGGCTTGCCCGAGCAGCGGTTGCAGCGTCAGGTAGGCCACGTCGAGATCGGCGATGCCGCTGTGGCCGCTGAAATGAAACGCGGCGGCGGCGGTAGCCATCATCGCCAGGTTAACAAAACCGGCAATGGTCATGGCCACGGCGACGTCGACTTTGGTGGCGGCATAGCGCTCCGCCTTGTCGTGCTCGCCGCCGATTTGGGTAAGCGACGAATGCAGGTAGATCACGTGCGGCATGATGGTGGCGCCCAATACCCCGGCGGCCAGAAATACCGCATCGCCGTTGGGCAGATCGGGCAGCGCCATGCCCTTCAGCAGCGGCGCGAGCTGCGGCTGGGAGAATGCCAGCTCGACGATGTAAGCGGCGGCGACGAACAGCAGCAGGCCGCCAATCACCCGTTCCAGCGGCTTTTGCCCGCGCTTTTGCAGCATCAGAATTAAAAAGGTGGCGATGCCGGTCAGCACGGCGCCCTGCAGCAGGGAAACGCCGAGCAGCAGCTTGAAGCCGATCGCCGCGCCGATAAACTCGGCCAGATCGGTCGCCATGGCGATGATCTCCGCCTGCACCCAATAGGCCCACACCGCCGGGCGCGGAAAGCGATCGCGAATGTGCTCGGCCAGATTTTTCCCGGTGGCGATGCCCAGCTTGGCGGACAACAGCTGGATTAGCATCGCCATCACGTTGGCCCAAACCACCACCCACAGCAGGCTGTAGCCGAACGAGGCGCCGGCCTGGATGTTGGTGGCGAAGTTACCGGGATCGATATAGCCGATAGCGGCGATGAAGGCAGGCCCCATCAGCGAGAGTTTGATTTTTCTGGCGGAGCGACCGGAGGTGGTTTCAACCACGCGACTGTTCAGCATATGTTGAACCCTTACTGAAATTACGTTTATCTCCACTCTATATAAATGATAATAATTATCAAGCGCATTTAGAGCGGTAAAACTTATCTCTGTAATAGCCAACATTAACGGTTTTATCGAAGGGTTCAGCGCGGAGCTTGCCGATTTCCGTGCTTTTCTGATGGGATTTTGGCTGCAATACCCCTGAAAGACAGGTTAGCACAAGAATACGAATTTCCTATTGCTGCTTTAACGTCTTGATTTTTTATGCTTTTGCGCAACACTTTAGGAGAACTCCCGCTATGATTTTCCATATTTGCAATAGAAGTCTCGTTTTTAAACGTAGCGTTACATAAAATGACAGCCGAAATTCAGCCTGCCTCAAATTTGGAGCAAACATGTCCCATATTGCGCACTTTGCGTTGGCGATAGTGGTGGTGGCGATCCTGGCCCTGTTGGTGTGCCGCGATCGTAAAAGCATCCGCATTCGCTATGTTATTCAATTACTGGTTATCGAAGTACTGCTGGCCTACTTTTTCCTGCATTCGGAAGCGGGTTTGGGCTTCGTAAAAGGATTCGCCGCGCTTTTTGACAAACTGCTCGGGTTTGCGGGACAAGGGACTGATTTCGTGTTCGGCGGCATGGGCGACAAAGGCCTGGCGTTCTTCTTCCTGAAGGTGCTGTGCCCGATCGTCTTCATTTCGGCGCTGATCGGTATTCTGCAGTACATCAAGGTGCTGCCGTTCATCATCCGCATTATCGGTACCGTGCTGTCGAAAGTGAACGGCATGGGCAAGCTGGAGTCGTTCAACGCCGTCAGCTCGCTGATCCTCGGCCAATCCGAAAACTTCATCGCCTATAAGGATATCCTGGGCAAGATGTCGGAAAAGCGCATGTACACCATGGCGGCGACCGCGATGTCTACGGTGTCCATGTCCATCGTCGGCGCCTACATGACCATGCTGGACGCCAAGTTCGTGGTGGCGGCGCTGGTATTGAACATGTTCAGCACCTTTATCGTGCTGTCGCTGGTCAACCCGTACGACACCAATAAAGAAGAAGAGCTGCACCTCGGCAACCTGCACGAAGGCCAGAGCTTCTTCGAAATGCTGGGTGAATATATCCTGGCCGGCTTCAAAGTAGCGATTATCGTTGCCGCGATGCTGATCGGCTTCATCGCCCTGATCGCCGCGCTCAACGGAGTGTTCAGCGCCATCTTCGGCCTGAGCTTCCAGGAAATCCTCGGCTACTTCTTCTATCCGTTCGCCTGGATCATGGGCATTCCTAAGCATGAAGCCCTGCAGGTTGGCAGCATCATGGCCACCAAGCTGGTTTCCAACGAGTTCGTGGCAATGATGGAGCTGCAGAAAGTGTCTGCCGAACTGTCGCCGCGCAGCCTGGGGATCCTGTCGGTGTTCCTGGTGTCCTTCGCCAACTTCTCCTCCATCGGCATCGTGGCCGGTGCGATCAAGGGCCTGAACGAACATCAGGGCAACGTGGTGTCGCGCTTTGGCCTGAAGCTGGTGTACGGCTCTACGCTGGTCAGCATCCTGTCCGCTTCGATCGCAGGCCTGGTGCTGGGCTAAGTTCAGCGTTGCCACAAACATACAAAGGCGCCTGCGGGCGCCTTTTTTATGCCTGTATCCTGGCCGTCTGCACTGGCGCATGCTGACAGAAAATAAGCATTCGCCGCTCGGTTAAACTTCCCCCAATAATAATGCTTCTGCATAAAATGGAATGGCTGTGACAACAATCTGCGTAGTCAGAACAGGTCGATTTTTGTCCTTATAACAGAACGCCTTTGACACGCCATAGGGCGCGGCATTTAACTGCGCAAGCGCCATGGAACAAACAATCAGTTAATAATCAGCGTTAACAGCGTTGTGATCTCCTCCGCAACAGCAGGTGAGGCATTGTAGTAGGAGTCCACACTTTCAACGACGACTATCTTTTTATTGTCATCACTGACTGTCCAACATGGAATCACCGACTTGGTATCTTCCGAAGAAACGCCATATGAGCCAATTGAAAATATCGAACTGGACATTACGTCGATTTTACTTCTTGATAAATAAGCATCAATGTTTAAATTCCGCACCAATACCTCTGCCGATTGGGGGAAGTGAACATCCATGCCAACCCTGATAACACGTCCATCGACAGAGGGTACGAGCGATATATTAAACTCATTTTCAGAAATCCATATGGGCTGTGTTAAATGGCCGATGGCGTCTGAAAGATAAAAGTCTTTAAAAATCGTTTTAGCCTCGACATCTACGGCCTCGAATGAAGTCATCTCATTGATTTTAAAATCATTTGTAAACTTAACCACGATATCATACAGATGTTTCTTTTCGTCAACAAAAATCACACCGCCTTCAATACTACCTAATCCACCAATATTTTTATTTCTGAAAACATTCACACTCGTGAAAAACGCCAATTCATCACTAAAATATGAAAATATTTCAGCAACGTTAAGTAAAATAGAATCATAACTCACGAAGACAAATTTATTCTTACAATCAAGGAAAGGTGGCAATACAATTGATTCATCATCACCACAATTTTTCACTTCATAGGGTAAATTATACAGCTCATACAATTTTATCAGTTGGTTGAGTTCCGCACGCTCAACCACGCGTACCATTCTTTCTTTTCGGCCAAACTCACCGCTAGAGGCCAGAATAAATTTTTCCCATATCCATTGAGACTGGGCCGCAAATCGACTCAGGCGCAGATTATCTTCATGAACGCTTCGCCATAGACAATGGCTACCCAAAGAGGTCTTGAACTCATCGTAATCCATCTCATCGAGAAAAAAATCAACGGAGATCCCTTTCCTCGCACAGGCCAAGGCCGTCATCACCGCCGTTACCCCGCCACCACCAACAATTGCGATATTTTTATTTTTTTTCATGGATAACCTCATCCAACGATGGTGAAACAATGACAACAGTTTCATCAAGAAAACAATATCAATGTCAACACATACCCATCACCAACATTAATTAGCACATTAACAATCACAAGATTAATCAGAGGATCAAACTATTAGGATTGCTTAAATTCAGGATACACACTCAAACAAATAGCATAAAAAACTACAAATATAGAATTTAACTCTGAAAATAGCACTTTTTATGATCTTTACCACTGAATAACTTTTTTCCATATAGACTAAATTTCGTTAACAAATAGCGGCCGGAGAAAAATCATCTGACAGCATTAAAAACCAGTAAAAGTGATAATTGCAGTTTTCAAATTCAAACTAACACACACTTTTAAGCATCAATCACCTGAAAAAGGGAGTTTTATCGCGTATTCAAGAACCATAGGGATTGATTTAAAAAACTATGATTTACATACAGTTATAAAAGGATAGAGAATATGAAATTACGCATCCAGAGAACTATGCTGCTAGCAGGAGCCTCGCTAGTCATATCATCTACATCATACGCCGCAGACGGTACTATAAACTTTACCGGCACGGTGACCGACCAAACCTGCACGGTTGAGGCGGGCAGTGCCAACCAGACAATCCCAATGGGCAATGTCAGCGCCAAAGCGTTTAGAAGCATTGGCGATACAGCGCTACCGACAAAATTCAATATCGCCTTAGTCAGTTGTCCGGACACGGTCAAAAAAGCGTCTATCAAGTTCGATGGTATTTACGCAGATGGCAACACAACTCTGTTGTCGCTCAATAAAGAGACTAACGCCGCTACAGGCATCGGCGTTGCGCTCTATGAGGCCGATGGCACAACGCAAATACCAGTGGCGTCATTCTCTAATGCGCAAAGCGTGCAAAAAGACATCAGGAACGTCTTTACTTATGTCGCAAAATATATGTCTACATCCGGCACGGTTACCGTCGGCCCGGCAAATGCCACGACACAATTCAGCATCTCATATAATTAATAAAGCCCTCTTATCTGGCCGGTAACAACGCCGGCCAGATAATTAAAATAGCCACGGGAATAACGATGATTAAAAAAAGAATTTTTTACTTTCTGCTATTATTTTCTTTTAATACTGTCGCCAGCGTAACCTTGGGAGGAACGCGAGTCATTTATGAGGAAAATAAAAAAGAATCGAATATTTCAGTAAGCAATCAAGACAGCAATTCACCGGTACTCATCCAAACCTGGGCAGAAAATTTTCGGGCCGAGGATAGCAGTGAAGTCCCATTCATTGTTACCCCGCCATTGTTCAGGCTGGAGCCGGAGCAGGATAATATTATTAGAATCATCCATTCTGGCGGCGTTTTGCCACAGCATGAAGAAAAAGTATATTGGCTTAGCGTAAGATCGATACCTTCAACCAAAAGAACCAAGGAAAACAAACTCCTTATCACAGTACAAAACAGAATAAAAATAATCTACCGGCCCAGCGCCCTGTCAAAAAAAGAGGCAAGTGACGCATACAAAAAAATCAAATTCTCACGAGAAAAAAACATGTTGACTGTGAGTAATCCAACGCCGTTTTATGTCTCATTTTATTCTCTCGTTGTTGGCGAAAAAGAGCTTAAGGAAGCCGACATGGTCGCACCAAAAAGTAAAAAACAATGGGCCATACCAAGCGGAATACGCAGCTCTGAAATAAAATGGCAAGCCATTAACGACTATGGAGGCGTAACCCAGGAAATAAAAGCATCGTTATAACAACATGTAAAGGGATGCAAAGATGATTATGCCAAGTATCGCCAACAACAAAAAGTCGGTGCTATTTTTCTGTTTTTTATCCTCACCGGTTGCACTGGCAGAGGACTACTTTGAGCCTTCTGCATTAAACAGAAATTATCAAAACGTGGCTGACTTGTCCCATTTCAACAATCCGAGCGATCAATTGCCTGGTGAGTATTGGGTGGATATCTATCTAAACAACGCTTTTTTTGCTAATCAAAAAGTGGAGTTTTTTCACGTTGCCGGTGCTTTGCAACCTCGCATCCATCGAAACGATCTTGAAAATTTCGGCATCCAACTTGACACATTAAAGGTAGCGACGAGCGAAAACAGTCTAACCGATCATCCCATCAATGAGATTATTCCGGGCAGCTATGCAAAGTTTGACTTCAATCGCCAAAGATTAGATTTAAATATTCCTCAGGCTTATCTTAAAAACCAGCCGCGGGACTGGGTAAACCCGACGCTTTGGGATGACGGCATAAACGCCTTCCTGATGGATTACAGCTTCAGCGGCACCGAATCATGGCAAAATGGGAATGCAAAAACGGGTGATAATCAATATTTGAACCTGCGCAGCGGTGCAAACTTCGGTGCCTGGCGATTGAGAAACTACTCCACCTACTCAAGCCAAAACAGCACCAAATGGAAAAGCATCAATTCCTATGCTGAGCGAGGGTTTAGAGACAGCAAAAGCACTTTGACCGTGGGTGATAGTTCAACCTCTGGCGACGTCTTTGACAGCTTTCAATTTCGCGGCCTGAAACTCGCGAGCGACCCCTCAATGATCCCTGACAGCCAACGGGGCTTTGCCCCCACGGTGCGAGGCGTCGCGCAAAGCAATGCCGAAGTCATTGTGAAGCAAAATGGCTACATCATTTATCAAACTCACGTGCCCGCAGGAAGTTTTGAAATAACCGATATTTACCCCACCACCTCCAGCGGTGGGCTGCAAGTAATCATCAAGGAGGCAGATGGATCAGAACGCAGCTTCTTTCAACCCTTTTCCGCAGTGCCGATCATGCTGCGAGAAGGCATGAAAAAAAATGAATTAACGCTAGGCGAGTACCGTGCCGCGCAACGCGATAAATCTAAATATAAATTTCTTCAGCAGTCATTAATTTATGGTCTTAGAGACGATAAAACGCTCTATGGGGGCGCAATCATCTCAGAAAAACACCAGGGAATCTCTTCCGGCATCGGCAGCAGCTTGAAAAAGCTCGGATCATTTTCAGCCGATGTCACCCATACTAAAAGCCGGCTCATTACGGGCACTGCCCGTTCGGGGCAACAATATCGGCTCCAGTACGCAAAAAACCTTGAAGCCACGGGCACGAACTTCACGCTTGCAGGATATCGATACTCGACATCGGGCTATTTAAACTTTTCTGAATTTAGCGAGATGAATACCAACCTTGAGAAAAAGTGGCTGGCGCGTGACATAAAAAGAAGCAAGCTGGTACTCAATATTAACCAACCCATTCGCGATTTCGGTAGTTTCTACCTCAACGGTTATCAACAGAACTACTGGCATAACAGCAGCATTGAGAAGAATTTTCTGCTTGGGTTTTCAACCAGTCAGCGTGGCATTAGCTACAATCTTGCTTTGAGTTACAATAGCGGCCCATATACGGATAAACCCGACAAAATTGCCACACTTAACGTTCAGATCCCGCTGAACAAATGGCAATCGAACAGCTGGGCTAACTATACCGCCAGCAAGAACAGCAAGGGCAAGTTCAATCAGCAATTGGGTCTAAGCGGAACGGCTCTGGAAAATAACCAGCTCAGTTATAACGTCTCGGCCTCACAAAGCAGCACCAGATCCAGCCCCTCCGGCAACGGCTCTGCTTACTATCGCGGCGGGTATGGTGAAGTCGGGGCCGGATACAGCTTTGATCAAAATATGCAGCGGGTTAATTACAGCCTACGCGGCGGCGCCATCGCCCATGGCGACGGCATTACATTATCGCAATCGCTGGGGGATACTGTGGCTTTAGTTAAAGTACCCAATGCCCATAATATTGAAGTGATTAACAGTGTCGGCGTCAAAACTGACTCTCGTGGCTATGCGGTAGTACCTTACATCAGCAGTTATCATAAGAATCGGATTGCCTTAAATCCGCAAAGCTTTGGCGATGACGTTGAAATAGCAAAGAACAGCAAGATTGTCATCCCGAGCAAAGGCGCTGTTGTAACTGCCCACTTTAAATCTAACATCGGCAATAGAATTATCTTAAAGCTGCAACACAATACCGACGCAGTCCCATTCGGCGCCGTCGCTACGCTGCAAGGTGAAGACAAAACGTCGGGGATCGTAGGAAATAATAATAGCGTTTATATGAGCGGCATGCCTGACTCAGGAACGGTGTTGGTTCATTGGGAGGGGAAGCAACGCTGCCAAGGCAGTTATGCTATTACAGCTAAAGAGTCTGAATCAAAAATAAAAATGCTCAATATGGTATGTAAATAGTATTGAATTATCGATAAAAGCACATTGCATAACATGCCGGATCTTTCCTGCTAAATGTCGACCAACTGGCAATGAGCTAAACATTAGGCAACCAAGACATGTTTGCAATTAAACAGCACAGCGTAGAGAAACGACATGATGAAAGCAATCGTAATTATTTACATACTGGTGTTCGCATCTGCTCTGTTAATATTATCAAATATAAACAATGACTGGTTTTGCGATGAATCCTGCAATCCCATTCAAGACAAAAAAAATGACCCACAAGAGCTCAATCGAGACACCATGTCAGCCGAACCTTTGTTATCTTCATCACTGCATGGAAAACGCTTCATTAGCGGTTGAAAGGGAAAAGACAATGATAGGAAGAAAATTATTAAATAGAGTAACGTTAATATTGAACGGAAGTATCTCAATTGCCCTGGTGTTTTTATACTCAGCAAAGACTTATGCCGGAGATGAAGACTGTCGGGCAATGTATCATATACCGCCATATATTAGCCAGAGTCCGATCGTTGTTCCGGCAGATGCGCCAAACGGGGCGGTGTTGGGGCAAGGCGAATTAAATTTTTCCGTTAAAGTACTGTCAAATGGCGAAGCGATTCTGGGATACGGCCATTTTGTGGTGCAACCGTTCACCTACCTGACCTCAACCGGTTTTAAACACAATGGTATCCCTGTCTATAAAACCTCCTGGGAAGGCATTGGCATTGCAATGTCATTAAATAATCATGCCGGCATTCCAGAGTTTTCTGGGCCTAATCCAACGCCGCCTTATTATATACTTTCGGCTAATTTTAAATACTACCTCGTAAAGATCGGAGATATTAAATCGGGTGTGATGCCGCAGTTTGAGCCATTTCTGATGAACTATGCATGCTTGCGGATTGCCGGCAGAGCATTTAGACTCGGGCATCCAAAGTTTCCCGCTACCAACGTCTCAGTGGAAGGTTGCCGATTAACCACGCCAATCAAATACGTCCATTTGGGAGAAGTGAATAGAAAAGAATTCTCCGGCATTGGAAGCACCGCTGGCGAAACGCCGTTCGATATTACTTTAGAATGTAACTCAGATGCCAAAGTAGACCTGGAAATCAGAGGGCAAACGGTGAGTGGCAACAGCCAGGTATTGGCGATTAATCATACTGACGAAGCGGCCAAAGGCGTCGGATTGCAGATTCTGCGCAACGGCGTTCCATTTGATTTAGGCAACAAAATTAATGTATTAGATACAACGCTGCTCGGACAGAATTCGCTTTCTTTTCTGGCAAGATTTTACCAAACGGAGGCGAACATAACGCCGGGAGACGTGAGCGCCATCGCCCAATTCACCGTTTCATATCGATAGCCCTTTGTGGAATAAGAGGGGCTCCAAGCCACATTGGCACATAAACGACGCCTCTGTTCCGTGCACCCAGTGCTTCAGTATGCAATATCAGTCATATCAAAAATATTCATACAACTAACGCTAGAAAACTACATGATGGCCGAAGGATGAGCGCCCATCGTTTATATAAAAAATTGATAGATAAAAATAACACTATGTGCAGTTCGAGCAATATCTAATAGGAAAAGTGAATATGTCAACGCTATTTAAAACAACAGCTATAGCCAGGATCGCTGGCATCCTGGCCTTATTATTTTCCTTTTCAGCCCAAAGTGAGGGCGATTGCTATGCGATATGGCATCATCCGCTAAAAATCGAGCAATCCGGCATTACCGTCCCGGCAGGCGTTAAAGTCGGCGATCTTATCGGTCGTGGGGAATCTTACTTTTCCGTCAGGCTGTTGGCTAATGCCATACAGTTCTCCTTTGGCGAACCCGGCGATCTGGTGTTGCAAGCCTATACCCACTTGAATGCGACAGCATTACAATACCACGGTATTCCCGTCTATCAGACTGGTTGGCAGGGGGTCGGCATTGCCATGTCGCTCAATGACCAACCGGGGCTTTGGGATATTTATGCGCCGCGTAATACACCCGTGAACTATGTTCTTGGCGGAAACTTCAAATATTATCTGGTCAAGACCGGCGACATACAATCTGGTGCCATGTCTGCATTTTCCCCTTTCTCCTTTAACTATACCTGCTTGAGAGCAACCAACGCCAGACGGCTGGGTGAGACCTATTTTCCTGCCGTCAATATCGCAGTGGAAGGTTGCCGCCTCAGCACGCCGTCGAAACAGGTTTTCCTGGGAAAAATCAACCGGCGGACGCTCTCTGGTATAGGGGCCACGGCGGGAAATACCCCTTTTAACATCGCGATGGAGTGCAATGTCAACACTAAAGTCGATCTGGAGATACGCGGTGACATGGTTAATGGCAATCGTCAGGTATTGGCCGTTATCCCATCAAAAGAGGCGGCCACCGGCGTTGGTCTGCAGATACTGCGTAACGGCATTCCCTTTGAGTTGGGGACGAAAACCGGCATGCTAAACCAGACGCTGGTAGGGATGAACGAAATCCCGCTCAGCGTGCAATATTATCAAACGGAAGAAAAAGTTACGTCGGGAGAAGTCAATGCCGTGGCTCAATTCACCGTGTCATATCGCTAGTTTTGGTGAGCTGGCGGCATAACTCCGAGCTATCGGAAAGCCAGAGTCATTTTTCCAAGCGTCAGGCAAGCATTAGACGCACGCATAAAGCAAAAAGCCGACCCTAAGGTCGGCTTTTTAAATGGTGGTGGAGCTAGACGGGATCGAACCGTCGACCTCTTGCATGCCATGCAAGCGCTCTCCCAGCTGAGCTATAGCCCCACAAAAGTGGTACGCGTTGACCGGCGTTACGGTATTCCCCAACCTCTCTGAGAAGAAGGTTGGTGGAGCTAGACGGGATCGAACCGTCGACCTCTTGCATGCCATGCAAGCGCTCTCCCAGCTGAGCTATAGCCCCGTTCCACAATCACTTTGTGCTGTGAACGGGGCGCATAATATGAAACCCGCTCAAAGCTGTCAACGGCTAAATTGAATTACTGAATCAAGCGTTGAAAAAGCCGCCAAATCAGCATCTTTGGCGCCAAAAAATCATCACTTTGCGCAGAGTTCATCCATTTTGCGCGCTACATCTCAAAATGGCAAAAGACCCTGCATATCACATTGATTTTTAATTAATGGAATGTTAACGAAATGCGCTTGAGTCGGACTCCCGAGCGGCATAGACTGCCCGCGCCATAAACTTCATTACTATAAACCGAGTCCGTCATGTCTTTGCATTCACCAAAAGAAATCGCCGCCCTCGCCGTTCAGGCCGGGGTAAACAAAAGCCGCGCCCCGCTCGCTAATCTGCTGATTCTGGGCTTTCTCGCCGGCGCCTTTATTGCCACCGGCTTTCTGCTGGATATTCACGTCATCGGCACCCTGCCGGCCGAATAGGGCTCTTTCGGCGCCCTGTTGGGTGCCGCGGTCTTTCCTATCGGTTTGATCCTGACTATTCTGGCCGGCGGCGAACTGCTGACCGGCAACATGATGACCTTGCCGATGGCCTGGTTTGCCCGCGAAATCCCCGCCATCGCCGTGCTGCGCAACTGGTTTTGGGTCACCCTGGCCAACCTGGCCGGCAGCCTGGCCGTCGCCTACTTCTTCGGCCATTTGCTGGGCCTGACCGAAGGCGCGTTCTTGCATAAGACGCTGGCGATCGCGCAGGCCAAAGTGGATGCGGACTTCCTGCACGCCTTCATTTCCGGCGTCGGCTGCAACTGGCTGGTGTGCCTGGCGGTGTGGTTAGCCTTCGCCAGCAAGGATGTGCCGGGCAAAGTGATCGGCATGTGGTTCCCGGTCATGGCTTTTGTCGCCATCGGCTTCCAGCACGTGGTGGCGAATATGTTCATCATCCCGGCGGCCATCTTTGCCGGCGGCATGGGCTGGGAGCAGTATCTGCCCAATTTCGTCGCGGTATTTCTCGGCAACGCGCTGGGGGGCGCCGGTTTTGTCGGGCTGATGTATTTCCTCGCCTACCGCCCGGGTTTGCCGACCGGCGAGCAAGCCTGACACACCGCCATGAAAAAAGCCCCGGGATCGCTCCACGGGGCTTTTTCTTTAAGGCGTATCAGCAAATCAGGCTTGCGCTTCGCGCTCGGCGATGTAAGCCAGCGCCATGTCGATGCGCTGCAGCGAACGCTTCTGGCCGATCGCATGCACGGTCACGTCCATGCCCGGCGACTGGCCGGCGCCGGTCACCGCAACGCGCAGCGGCATACCGACTTTGCCCATGCCGACACCCAGCTCATCCGCCGTGCCCTGAATGGCGTCGTGCACGTTTTCCGGCGTCCAGACGGTGATGGCGGCCAGCTTGGCGCGCACCGCTTCCAGCGGCTGACGCGCCACCGGGCGCAGGTGCTTCTTGGCCGCGTCTGCGTCGAACTCGCTGAAGTCTTCATAGAAGTAGCGGCAAGACTCCGCCATCTCTTTCAGCGTTTTGCAACGCTCGCCCAGCAGCTTGACGATGTCTTTCAGTTCCGGGCCGTTGCGGGTTTCAAGGCCCAGTTGCTCAACGTGCCACGCCAGATGCACCGCCACTTCTTCCGCCGGCATATGGTTGATGTAGTGGTGGTTCAGCCACTGCAGCTTTTCGGTGTTGAACGCGCTGGCGGATTTGTTGATCGCTTCCAGCGTGAAGAACTCTTTCATCTCATCGATGGAGAAGATCTCCTGATCGCCGTGGGACCAGCCCAGACGCACCAGGTAGTTCAGCAGCGCCTGCGGCAGATAGCCGTCGTCGCGGTACTGCATAACGCCCACGGCGCCGTGACGCTTGGACAATTTTTTACCGTCGTCGCCGAGGATCATCGACACGTGTGCGTATTCCGGCACCGGCGCGCCCAGCGCTTTGAGAATATTGATCTGGCGCGGGGTGTTGTTGATGTGGTCTTCGCCGCGGATCACATGAGTGATTTCCATGTCCCAGTCATCGACGACGACGCAGAAGTTATAGGTTGGCGAACCATCGGTACGGCGGATGATCAGATCGTCCAGCTCCTGATTGCTGAATTCGATCGGGCCGCGAATTTTATCATCGAAGATCACCGAGCCTTCCTGCGGGTTGCGGAAGCGCACGACGTGTGGCTCGTCGTCGGTGTGGCTGCACTGGCTGTCGCGGCAGTGGCCGTCGTAGCGCGGCTTCTCGCCGTTTTCCATCTGCTTCTCGCGCAGCGCTTCCAGACGTTCCTTGGAGCAATAACATTTATAGGCAGTGCCCTGCTCCAGCATCTCGTCGATGACCGCGTTGTAACGATCGAAACGCTTGGTCTGGAAATACGGGCCTTCATCCCAATCCAGGTTCAACCAGTTCATGCCATCCATAATTGCGTCGATCGCGTCCTGGGTAGAGCGTTCCAGATCGGTATCTTCGATACGCAGAACGAACTCACCGCCCGCATGGCGGCTGAACAACCAGGAATAAAGTGCGGTACGCGCGCCGCCGACGTGAAGATAGCCGGTCGGGCTCGGTGCAAAACGGGTTTTGATTTTCATTGGGTTCACTGCCTTATTACGCAACGCGTGTCGGCGGTTGCCGACGATTGCTCGGAATTGAAAAAAGAGTGGACGACATTGTATCACCACGCGCTAATTCCTCAACGCCGACACGATATTGCACCGGTCGATTTCGCGCGTTTTGCGGCGAGTTTCGCATAGCGTTGCGCAAAGAATCGGCGCCGTTGGCGATAATTATCGCGCCCTGCCTAAATTTGCGGCGAACGATTGAAATCATTTTAAAAACCGTTGACTCACTTTGAACTATCCCTATAATGCGACTCCAACAAGACGGGGCGATTAGCTCAGTTGGTAGAGCATCTCCTTTACACGGAGGGGGTCGGCGGTTCGAGCCCGTCATCGCCCACCATCTTGTTGAGAAAAATGAGAACGAATGAGGGTGATTAGCTCAGTTGGTAGAGCATCTCCTTTACACGGAGGGGGTCGGCGGTTCGAGCCCGTCATCACCCACCATCATTCTCTCGTTTAGCAGTGCCTGGAAGTCCTGAAGTGGGTGATTAGCTCAGTTGGTAGAGCATCTCCTTTACACGGAGGGGGTCGGCGGTTCGAGCCCGTCATCACCCACCACTTCTGCGGGTCGTTAGCTCAGTTGGTAGAGCAGTTGACTTTTAATCAATTGGTCGCAGGTTCGAATCCTGCACGACCCACCAATTCAGAGAAAAGCGCCTTTTGGCGCTTTTTTCGTTTCTGCGCCACCCAACTCTGACTTCATCTTCTCGCAGGCATAGTTTACCGAGTCGTGAAGGATGAAGAACCGTAGCGGTTCGAGCATCGCGCAGCGATACGACAACGCGCAGCGTTGCCCGCAGGGTGAGGCCAAAGGCCGAATCAATCCTGCACGACCCACCAATTCAGAGAAAAGCGCCTTTTGGCGCTTTTTTCGTTTCTGCCGATCGATATCCCTTTCTTCTTCATTCACCACGCGCTGAGATACGAATGGTTATCATTTTGCCGGCTTGGATGGTAAATTAGCGGGCATCCACCACGCAGCCAATCCGCCGCCGGATTGATAAGCCTTAGTTCAAGGAAAGAAAGAGCCCGCTCATGACCCTATCCTTACGCCAGCTGTTCATTGCATTTATCGCCACTTCCAGCCTGCTGCTCAGCGGCTGCGGCCCGGACGACCAGAGCGACGGGCAGAAACCGTCCGCCCCCGCTGCCGACAGCAGTTGGCCGCGCACCATCGACAGCGTCAAAGGGAAATTCACGCTGGAAAAACCGCCGCAGCGCATCGTGTCCACCAGCGTCACCATTACCGGCACGCTGCTGGCTATCGACGCCCCGGTGGTCGCCAGCGCCGCCACCAGCCCAAATCCCCTGGTGGCCGATAAGCAAGGCTTCTTTACCCAGTGGAGCGAAGTGGCCAAACAGCGCCACGTCGAACGGCTGTACCAGGTGGAGCCCAATGCCGAAGCCGTCGCCGCCGCCGCACCGGATTTGATCGTCGTCGCCGCCACCGGCGGTGATTCGGCGTTGAAGCTGTATGACCAGCTGTCCGCCATTGCGCCGACGCTGGTGCTCGACTATGGCGACAAGAGCTGGCAGCAGCTGGCCAGCGAGCTCGGCGAGATCACCGGCCATGAAGCCGGCGCCAAACAGGCGGAGGATCGTTTCGAACAGCGCGTGGAGCAAGTGAAGCAGGCGATCGCGCTGCCGCCGCAGCCGACCACTCCGCTGGTGTATGCCGACAACGGCCGCGAGGCCATGCTGTGGACGCCGGGTTCCGCCCAGGGCAAGCTGCTGACGCAGCTCGGCTTCCAGCTGGCCACCCCGCCGGAAAGCGCCAAAGGCAACACCAGCATGGGTAAACGCCATGACATCATCCAGATCTCCGGCGAAAAAATGGCCGAGGGCCTGAACGGCAAAACGCTGATCCTGTTCGCCACCAACGAGCGCAAAGTGCAAGAGGTGCTGACCAACCCGTTCCTCAAACATCTGGAGCCGGTGGAACAGCGGCACGTCTATGCCGTCGGCAACGATACCTTCCGCCTCGATTACTACAGCGCCACCAACATGCTGAACCAAATCGAACGGCTGTTCAAAAAGCCCTGAACCACGCCGTCGGCGGGTCAGCCTCCTGCCGACGTTTGCCATAAACAGGGCAACCGTTCACATTCAATCAATTGAAATATCAATAGTTATTAACATCGTCAACGCACCTGCGCCACCAACCGGCGGGTGCATGCGGGCGTAAACTCGTGCTACTATTAGCGCCCGCATGAACGCAAATAACAATGAGAATAAAAATCATACAGGAGTTACCGGTGTGAACGTACCCACTCCGACTGAGCGGACGCTTTCGTCCGCACCGCACGCAGCTTACGCCAGTGGCTTCAAACGCATCGCCGGGTTCGGTATCGGCTTGGCGCTGTTGCTGCTGTGCATCATTGCCAGCCTGATGCTGGGTTCCAAAGCCATCCCCTTCCACACCGTCTGGCTCAGCCTGCAGGGCGCCGCGAGCGGTTCCGACAGCACCATCATTCTCAACGCCCGGGTGCCCCGTACGCTGGCGGGCATCTTGGCCGGCATGGCGCTCGGCGCCGCCGGCGCGCTGATTCAGGCCTTGACGCGCAATCCGTTGGCCGATCCCGGCGTGCTCGGCATCAACGCCGGTGCCAGCTTCGCCGTGGTCATCGGCATCATGTTTTTCGGCGCCGCCACCACCGAAAGCTATATGGCCTACGCCTTTGTCGGCGCCGCCCTCACCACCCTGCTGGTCTACCTGATCGGCACGCTGGCGGGCGGGCGCATTAACCCGGTGCGGCTGACGCTGGCCGGCGTGGCGATCGGCGCGGTGCTGCTCGGCATCACCACCGGGCTGTCGCTGATCGATCCGCAAACCTTCGACCAACTGCGCTTCTGGCAGGCCGGCACGCTGGATATCCGCACGCTGTCCACGCTGCCGGTCACCGCCCCCGCCATTTTGCTCGGCTGCCTGCTGACGCTGCTCATCGCCCGGCCGCTGAATACCATCGGCATGGGGGAAGATCTGGCTATCGCGCTCGGCGCGCGCGTGGTGCTGACTCAGGTCATCGCGGTGATCGCCATCACGCTGCTGTGCGGCGCGGCAACCGCCACCGTCGGCCCAATCAGCTTTATCGGCCTGATGGTGCCGCACATCGCCCGCTGGTGGGTCGGCCCCGACCAGCGCTGGATCCTGCCCTACTCCATGCTGCTGGCGCCGATTTTACTGCTGTGCGCCGACGTGGTCGGCCGTCTGCTGGCGGCCGGTGAGCTGCGGGTTTCCATCGTGGCGGCCTTCATCGGCGCGCCGGTGCTGATCTGGCTGGTGCGCCGCAAGAAAACGCTGGGGGGGCTGTGATGAGTCTGCCCCACACGTTGCATATCGGCCGCCCGGACGGCGTCATCAACTGGCGCATGCCGCTGCGCCTGCTGCTGGTCAACCTTTCGCTGCTGGCGTTGTGCCTGGCGATGGCCGTTGCCGCGCTGTGCTACGGCACGCTGCAGCTCTCGCTGGAGCAGGTCTTTGCCGCGCTCAGCGGCGAGGCGCCGAAAAATCTGGTCACCGTGGTCACCCAATGGCGCTTGCCACGTATCGCCATGGCGCTGCTGTTAGGTGCCGCGCTCGGCATGAGCGGCGCCATCTTCCAGTCGATTATCCGCAACCCGCTCGGCAGCCCGGACGTGATTGGCTTTAACATGGGGGCTTACACCGGCGCGCTGATCGCCATCACCCTGTTCAACGGCGGCTATTACTACATCGCCGGCGGCGCGCTGGCCGGCGGCATTCTCGCCGCGCTGGCCATCTACCTGCTGGCCTGGCGGCAAGGCATCGCCGGCTTCCGGCTGATCATCGTCGGCATCGCCATCAGCGCGGTATTGGTCTCCACCAATACCTGGCTGATCATCACCGCCTCGCTGGAGCGCGCCATGGACGCCGCCATGTGGCAGGCCGGTTCGCTCAACGGCATGACCTGGCAGAAAGCCCAACCCGCCACGGCGTTCATCGTGCTGGCGGCCGCGGCCGCGCTGCTGATGGGCAAACGGCTGCAGCTGCTGGAAATGGGCGACGATACGGCGCGCGCGCTGGGCGTGAACGCCGAAGGCAGCCGGCTGTGGCTGATGCTGTTCGGCGTCACCCTCACCGCCGCCGTCACCGCCACCGCCGGGCCGATTTCCTTCATCGCGCTGGCGGCGCCGCAGATCGCCCGCCGCCTGGCCGGCCAATCCTCGGTCACCCTGACGTCCTCGGCGCTGATGGGTGCGGCGCTGCTGCTCGGCGCCGACGTAGTGTCCCAACATCTTTTCGCACCGATCCAACTGCCGGTCGGGGTCGTGACCGTCTGCATCGGCGGTCTGTACCTGATTTGGCTGCTCATCCGTGAGGCCCGCAGATAATGAAGAATGACAATGCCATGAGCCACCGCCTGCACGCCTCGCATCTGAAGCTGGGCTACGACAATAAAATCATCGCTGACGATCTGAGCGTGGCGATCCCCGACGGCGCCTTCACGGTGATCGTCGGGCCGAACGCCTGCGGCAAATCGACGCTGTTGCGCGCCCTATGCCGCCTGCTGAAACCCAGCGCCGGCGAGGTGATGCTGGACGGCAAGAACATCAGCAACTTCGCCACCAAGGCGCTGGCGCGCGAGCTTGGGCTGCTGCCGCAAACCTCGATCGCACCGGACAGCATTACCGTGGCGGATCTGGTGTCGCGCGGCCGCTACCCGCACCAGAGCCTGCTGAAACAGTGGACGCAGGCCGACAAACAGGCGGTGGAAGCCGCCATGGCGGCCACCAACGTCGGCCAGCTGGCGGACCGCAGCGTCGACGAGCTGTCCGGCGGGCAGCGCCAGCGCGTCTGGGTGGCGATGGCGTTGGCGCAGCAAACGCCGCTGCTGCTGCTGGATGAACCGACCACCTATCTGGACATCGCGCATCAGATCGAGCTGCTGGATCTGTTCCGCCAGCTCAACCGCGAGCACGGCCAAACCCTCATCGCGGTGCTGCACGATCTCAACCACGCCTGCCGCTATGCCGATCACATCATCGCTATGCGCGACGGCAAGATCGTGGCGGAGGGGAAACCGGCGGAGATCATCACCGCCGAGCTGGTTGAGCGTGTATTCGGCATGCCGTGCATGATCATCGACGATCCGCTGTCCCACACGCCGCTGGTGATCCCGCGCGGCCGCTACCACTGCGACACGCCGCAGGCATGAAAAAGGCCGGGTTAACCCGGCCTTCGTTTATCCATGACTAGGGAGCCAACAGCGCCCGCAATCCGTCGAGCAAACCGCCGCGCCAGCAGACGGCATCATGCCCGCCGGCGAACACGCGATAATCGACCCGATGCCCCGCCTCCACCAGCGCCCGATGCATTTGGCGATTGACCTGATGAATATCCCTCTCCCCTTCACCGGCTTCCTGAAAGACGCGCAGCGGCGTCGCGGCGCACAAGCCCCGCCGCACCTGTTCAGTCAACCAGCCGACGTCGGCGTCATACTCCTCAGCCGGGTTAATCATCGCTTCAATATGCGGCCACCAGAAAGAACCCGACTGGGTCAATACGCAGCCGAAACGCTGCGGCCAATGCAACCCGGCATACAACGCCGCCAACCCGCCGTAACTCTGCCCCGCCACCACCGTGCGCTGCGGATCGTCGCTGTAAGGCGTACGCGCCGCCACCTGCGGCAGCAGCTCCTCTTGCACCGCCCGCCAGAAAGCCGCATTGCAGGCCAATTCTTCCGCACGCCGCGCCATGTCTATCACGTCGATAAACAGATAAAGCGCCGACGGCAGCCTTCCGTTAAGCGTCTCGGCGTCCAGTGCGGAAAAAATCGGTATGCCATGCAGCCAAAATTGCCCGTCCAGCAGTACGACTAACGGGCGGTCTTCCCCTGCGCCGGTGGCGTACAGCCAGATGTTGCGTCGGTTAGCCAATCGTTCGCTGTGCCAAAAGAAGTGCTGCAAACGCCCAGACGCGGCGGGCAATGCTTGCCCGGCGTCCAACGCCCGCCACGCTGATTGATCCGGCGCCGCCGGCAAATGTATCGCAGACAACGGGAAGCCGCGGCTGCTGCAGTGTGGCGCCACCGGATTGAGCGGATCATGGCGCATCAACGGAAACAACGAACACCACCACTGACGCTGCTGCTGCCGACGCTGAGCCGCATCGCCGGTAAAAGCGGGCGGCAGTTGCGCCGTCTCAATGGGTATAAAACTGTAACTGCCTCGCCAATCTTCGCGAACAGTGAACTGCCACCACCAAATATCGCTACCCGGCCGGCGTTCCAGACTCTGTGGCGAAGGGCTGTGATGGTCGGTCACGCAGTTGATATCGACATACACCTTTTTAATCGGCGAGCGCCGTTCATCGCCCCACGGGTCGCGCCAGAAAAAGGTAACGCGCACCTGCGCTGCGGGCAGCGATTCGACGAGCGGCGTTCCCAACTCCGCGACCTGACGCCACCAATCTTCTCCGCCGAGATCGGGCCTTTGCAGCAGGTTGAGCACCAGGCCATCGGCATGAAGCGAATGCATTTTTCCTTTTTCCCCTGTTCACCGCACCCGGCGTTTTTTGTTTTCTTGAATAATGCAAATGGTATTGAGAATCATTTGTATTTTCAATAAAATGTAACCAATTATAAATCAACGCGCCTGAGGTCAACAAGGCCACTTCGAAGCGTGGCTCTGCAAAACGGTAAGCGATTCGTCCACCGTTCATTTATGGCAAGGAACTGCGCAGCCCTTCTCGGCGGCGCCAAATGAAAAAAGACAGCAATAGCTTGATATAAAATTGTTTTTTAAGGGATGAAAAATGTCAGAACACCCCCAAAATACCGCCAATCAACCTCTGCGTCACCCAGTCGCCAAGCTCTTGCTGACCTCAGCCATGCTGCTGGCGCCGGGCGTACAGGCCGGAACCGACAACGTTGAGCGTGATATCACCGTCGTCGCCGGCGCACAGGAAAACGTCACCGCGCCGCTGCAGGGCATCGTCGCCAAAGAAAGCGCGGCGGGAACCAAAAGCGCCGCGCCGTTGGTAAAAACGCCGCAGGCCATCACCGTCGTCACGCGCGATCAAATGGATCAGCAGGATGCGGCTTCCGTCGCCCAGGCGCTGCGATACTCCAGCGGCGTCGTGGCGGAATACCGCGGCACCTCTAACCGCAGCGACGAAGTGATCGTACGCGGCTTTCGTTACGCCCCAAAATATCTGGACGGCCTGAGCTATCAAAGCGGCCAGATCGACCCCTGGCTGCTTGAACGCGTTGAGGTGGTGCGCGGCCCGGCTTCTGTGCTGTACGGCCAGGCCAACCCGGGTGGGCTGGTGGCGATGACCAGCAAGCGGCCCGTCGCCCAGGCTATTCGCAAACTGCAATTGAGCGCGGGCAACCTGCATCAAGGAGAGGCCGCTTTCGACTTCGGCGGCGCATTGGACGAAGATGCCAAACTGCTGTATCGCCTTAACGGCATCGCCGGCACCAAAGAGACCGGTATCAAAGATCACAAGGAAAAACGCTTCGCCATCGCACCGGCGCTGACCTATATCGCCAATGAAGACACGACGTTCACCCTGTTGACCAGCTATCAAAAGGAACCGGAGAACGGCTACCGCAACTTCCTGCCGACCTCCGGCGTGGCGATCAAAAGCAGCGCCGGCTATCTGCCGTATGATTTCAACGTCAGCGATCCCGGTTTCAATCAGGCTCGCCGCGAACAAACCTCGTTCGGCTATATCTTCGAGCACTATATTAACGACGTTTTCTCTTTCCAGCAGAACATGCGTTACACCACGGTGGATGAACGTTACAAATATCTGGTGTTCATGTCGCAAGCCAAAAACAGCACGCTGCTGCAGCGCCGTCCGCAAAAAGATATCGTCAAATCCCATGAGCTGGGGCTGGATAACCAACTGAAAGCGCAATTCAGCACCGGCGACGTCGAGCACAGCGTGTTGACCGGCCTTGACTACAAGTGGAGCAAGGTCAATACCCAAAACTGGCGCGGCGACAGCGCGGGCTATTTCCTCGACTGGACTCGGCCGGTTTACGGCATGCCGGTCAACGAAAGCGCATTGCCGAAGGTCACCGATAACCGCAAGGTGCTGGACCAACTCGGCGTTTATCTACAGGATCAGATGAGCTACGGCGGTTGGAATTTGTTGTTGTCGCTGCGCAACGACTGGACCGAGCTGCGCACTCAGGACATGTTGAGATCCAGCGACAGTCAGCAAAACGACACCAAGCTGACTGGCCGCAGCGGCCTGCTGTACGTCTTTGACAACGGCATTGCCCCGTACATCAGCTACAGCACATCGTTTGAACCCAACCTCGATACCGGCGCGCCGGGCACCGATCCGTTCAAGCCCACCACCGGTGAACAAACCGAAATCGGCGTGAAATTCCAGCCGAAGAACAGCAACACGCTGCTGACGCTGGCGTTGTTCGATCTGACGCAGAAAAACGTCAGCTCCACCAACCCGGTAACCAAATACAAGGAGCAGATCGGCAAAGTGCGCTCCAAGGGGCTGGAAGCCGAAGTGCATTCACAGCTCACCCCGGCCATCGCGCTCATGGCGGCCTACACCTATACCGACATCGTTACCAAAGAAACCTATGTCGACGATCAGCGCGGCAAGACGCTGGTGATGGTGCCGACGCACGCCGCCTCCGCCTGGGGAACCTACAGCTTCCTGCAAGGGCCGCTGAAAGGCTTCTCCACCGGCGCTGGGGTACGCTACAACGGCGCCAGCCAAGGCGATGCGACCAACACCTACAAAGTGCCGGCCTTTACGCTGTATGACTGGATGGCGCGCTACGAATTGGCAGAAGTGGCTCCGAGCCTGGCAGGCGCCGCGCTGCAGGTTAACGTCAACAACCTGACCGACAAGCATTACGTTTCGTCCTGCGGCGGCGTGGACGCCTGTTTCTACGGCAGCGGCCGCACCGTCACCGCCACGGTCAGCTACAGCTGGTAAAACCTTTGGGCGCCGCATTGCCGCGGCGCCCTGCTTTATTTCTCCAGCGACACCTGCTTGAAGATGTGTTTGCCGAACGGGTCTATCTCGTAGCCTTTCACTTCCTTGCGCACCGGTTCGAAGATGGTCGAGTGCGCGATCATCAGCGCCGGCATCTGATCGTGCATCATCACCTGCGCCTGCTGGTACATCGCCACCCGCTTGGCGTGATCGTTCTCCTCGCGCGCCTGCAGGATCAGCTGGTCGAACGGTTTATAGCACCATTTCGCCGAGTTCGAACCACCGAGCGAAGCGCAGGTGAACAGCGGCCCAAAGAAGTTGTCCGGATCGCCGTTGGCGGTGGTCCAGCCCATCAGCGCGGTCTGATGCTCGCCGTTTTTAATCCGCTGCAAATATTCGCCCCACTCGAAGGTGACGATTTTGGCGCGCACGCCGATCTTGGCCCAGTCGGCCTGGATCATCTCCGCCATGCGCTTGGCGTTGGGATTGTAGGGCCGCTGCACCGGCATCGCCCACAGATCGATGTCGAACCCCTGCCCCAGCCCGGCCTCCTGCAACAGCTGCTTCGCCCGCTCCGGCGAATACGGGTAATCTTCAAGCTGCGCGTTGCTGCCCCACTGGGTCGGCGGCAGCAGATTCTTGGCCGGCTGGCCGGCGCCGTGGAACACCGCCTCGATGATCGCCGGCTTGTTGACCGCCAGCGCCAACGCCTGGCGCACCTTGACGTTATCCAACGGTTTCTTCTGGGTGTTGAACGCCAGGAAGCCGATATTCAAGCCGGATTTTTCCATCACCTGAAGGTTGCCGTCCTGCCGCATGCGCGCCAGATCCGCCGGATTGGGGAACGGCATCACCTGACACTCGTTCTTTTGCAGCTTGGCGTAACGCACCGTCGCATCCGGCGTGATCGAAAACACCAGCCGGTCGATCTTCGGTTTGCCTTCCCAGTAACGATCGAACGCCTTGTAGAGGATTTTCGCGTCTTTCTGATACTGCACCAGTTGGAACGGCCCGGTGCCGATCGGATCGTTGTCCACCCGCTGCGGCGTACCGGCCTTCAGCATCGCGTCGGCATATTCCGCCGAAAAAATGGTGGCGAAGTACATGCCCAGATCGGCGACGAACGGCGCCTCGGCGCGGGAGAGCTCAAAGCGCACGGTGTTGTCGTCCACCTTGACGATCCGGTCGATCAGCGTGCCGAACTCCATCGACTCGAAGTTGGTGTAGGCGCCGTTGGAGACCTTGTGATACGGGTTGTTGGCGTCCTTTTGCCGCATAAACGAGAAAATGACGTCATCGGCGTTGAAATCGCGGGTGGGCGTAAAATATTTATTGCTCTGGAATGCCACGCCCTTGCGCAGGTGGAAGGTATAGCGCTTGCCGTCTTCGCTCACCTCCCAGCTTTCCGCCAGGCTGGGTTGCAGCTCGACGGTGCCGGGTTTGAAGTCCACCAGCCGGTTGTAGATCGCCGCCGAACTGGCGTCCACCGTGGTGCCGGAGGTGAACAGCTGCGGGTTGAAGCCTTCCGGCGAGCCTTCGGAACAGTAGACCAGTGTATTGGCCCGCGCGCCGCCGGCAATCGCCAACGCCAGCAGCCCGATCGTTATTGCTTTTCTTTTCATTGCGCTATCCCCAGTGGTGAAAAAACAGCCCAACGGTTAGCAATAAATCATGCGGTTAGCGATGTAAAGGACAAATTCCGCGCATAAAAACGGGCAGGCGCGCATGCGGCCTGCCCGGTGAAACGGCGCGAGGATGATGAAATTAAATCATCTGGCTGAAGTTCATCTGCGCCATCAGCTTATAGTTGTCGGCGTAGTCGACCGGAATGGCCACCACCACCGGCCCCTGGATCGCCATCGCCTTGCGCAGCATCGGCCGCAGATCGTCCACCGACTGCACGGCGAAACCGACCGCGCCGCAGGATTCCGCGTAGGCCTTGAAGTCGATCGGCCCAAACTCCACGCCGGATTTGCGCTGGTATTTGTTCACTTCCTGCATCTCCACCATGTTGTAGGCGTTATCGACCCAGATGACGTGCACGATGTTGTTTTTCAGCCGCACCGCGGTCTCCAGCTCCATACTCGACTGCATGAACCCGCCGTCGCCGGAGATAGACACCACTTTATCGCCGGGGCGCACCAGCGCCGCGCCGATGGCCCACGGCAGCGCCACCCCCATAGTTTGCTGGCCGTTGGAGATCAACAGCTGACGGGCGCGGAAGCTGTACAGGTAGCGGGCGATCCAGATGTGGAAGCTGCCCATGTCCACGCACAGGGTTACGTCGTCGCTGACGATGTCCTGCAGCTCCTTGACGATGCGCAGCGGGTGGATCGGCATGCCGCCGCGGCGGGCGGCGCGCTCCGCCAGTTCAGTGCGTTGGCGGCCGAGATCGGTGAGGATCAGCTCCACCTCCGGCGGCACGCAGACCGCCTCAGTGAACGTTTCGGTCATCATGTTCAGCGTGGCGCTGATGTTGCCCACCAGCTCGACGTCCGGCCGATAGCAGGTGTCGATATCCGCCGGCAGCACGTCGATGTGCACCAGTTTCAGCCGCCCGTGGCTGTTCCACATGCAGGGATCGTATTCGATCGGATCATAGCCGACGCTGACCACCAGATCGGCCTTCTGCAACAGCTGATCGGCCGGCTGGTTATTGAACAGGCCGACGCGGCCGGCGAAACGGGCGAAGTGGTTGACGTCGATCACCCCCGCCGCCTGATAGGTGCCGACCACCGGCATATGGGTGCGGTACAGCAGATGGCGCACTGCCTCGCTGTTCTCCGGCCGGCTGGCCTGCAGGCCGAGCAGCAATACCGGGCATTTGGCCTGGCGGATCAGTTTCACCGCCGCCTGAATGTCGTCTGCCGCGGCGGCCCCCATGCGTGGCAAGCGGCAGCCGGCCAGCACCGGCGCGCTCACCGGTTCATTGACGATATCCATCGGCAGGCTGACGAACGACGCCCCCGGCCGGCCGAACTCGGCGCGGCGAAAGGCGTTGGCGATCACCTCGGAAATTGCCGAACCGGCATGCACTTCGGCGCAATACTTGGTCACCGGCCGGAACATGCTGACGGTATCCATGCTCTGGTGCGTCTGCTTCAGGCTGTCGGCGCGCTTCACCGCCCCGCCGAAGGCCACCACCGCGTCCCCTTCCGAAGTGGCGGTGGCCAGCCCGGTGATCAGGTTGGAGCTGCCCGGCCCGGAGGTGACCAGCGCCACCCCGGCCTTGCCGGTCAGGCGGCCGACCGCCGCCGCCATAAAGGCCGCGTTGGCCTCATGCCGCACCACCACCGTTTCGATCGACGGCGCGTCCTCCAGCGAGTCGAACACCCGGTCGATCTTGGCGCCCGGAATGCCGAAAACGTGTTTGACGCCCTGCGCTTCCAGGTTTTTCACCACCAAATCGGCGCCGCATTGCCAGTCATTGCCTGTTTTTTCCTGTGCCATGGTTCCACCTCCTAAGAAAACGATCGCCGGGGTTAGCCCTCGGCGGAACGAATCGCGCGATCCAAATCCTCTGGGCAGAGGTTGGCGCGCAAGAAATCCGCATCATGCGGCAACTGAAGATTGAGACGCGTGATGACGCCGAACTGCAGACGGCCATGATCGAGCTGATAGTCCAGCACGTGGCCGCCGCCGCTGCGGTCGTCGGTAACGAAGTGTTCGTGATAGCCGGCCACGCCGATGCCCTGCATGTAATCCGGCGAGCGGAAACCAACCAGCGTGCCGCGCCGCTGATGGAACGAGAAGGTCGGCTGCTCTTCTATCGCCTCCAGCATCGGGCGGTAGGGCCGCTCCTGGCGCGGCACGGTGCGGGTTTCCACGTGGCTGAACTCGCCGTCGACCCGCACCGCGCAAAACAGGTTCGGCGAGGCGACCTGCTCGTCGATGCACTGGTGCAGCTGCGCCTTGGTGATCGGCCGGTCGAATTGCTGGCTGACGCTGGGCTGGAAAAAGGTGACGACGGCGAAGGGGGTTTGCTGTTGCAGGCCGGCCGGCCGGGCGCTGCCGTCGGCGCGCAGCTGGTGTATTTCCTGGTCGAAAGCGATCAGTTCGCCGTCCAGGTGATTGAAGGTGCCGAGGCCGAAATCGCCGTGCTTGAGCAGCTCGGCAATGGTGGTCTCCCCCTCGTAAACCCCGTCGATGAGCGCGCTCATCAGCGAGATTTGATAGATTTCGCCCTCCCCGGCGTTGATCGACTGCCTGGCAAAACCCTGCGCCAAATGGCGCGCACAGGCACACCCGTGTTTTTCGTTCATGACTGACTCCTCCACCAGCGCGAAACCGCGGTTCCGCGCGTTCAAAAGACCCACCGACGGTGAGCCAAGATGCCCCCCAAGGCGCGTTCATCAGTTGGAACGATTCAGCCTGAGGCGACAAAAAAACCGGCACGGCTGGCCGGCCGATAACCAGGCATCAGATCAGAATGAGATAAAGTAAAGGCTTACTAATCATTGAGACTGAACCGGTTATCAAATTGAACGGTTAATCTGGTGTTGGAGCGACAATCAACTCCGCAGGCGGCTCACGCGGCCTGGGAAAAACATCTGCTATTTGGTGCTAAGCGCCGCGAGGTTTATGCGTTTTCTCTCTATGCGGCCGGGATGGGACGGCGCCGAAGCCCGTCGTCAACCCGCAGCCAGAGTAGCCGCCGCGCCGTCGGCAGAGAAGCGGGTATTCATAAGAAACGCTTTTGCATATAATGCAAAAATGAATGACGCCCGCTATGTAGAACATCTGCCAATTTTTCTCGACGTCGCCCGCCTGGGCAGCTTTTCCGCCGCTGCGCGCCGGCTGGGCATGGTGCCCTCCTCGCTGGTGCGCCACATCGACGCCCTGGAAAGCGCGCTCGGCGCCGCGCTGTTCGTGCGCTCCACCCGTGGCCTGCTGCTGACCGACGCCGGCGAACTGCTGCTGACGCGCGCCGCCGCGCTGATGACGGACATCACCGGCCTTCGCGCCGAGCTGAGTGCGTTGAACGAAACGCCGCAGGGCACGCTGCGCATCAGCTGCCTGCCAACCTTCGGCAAAACCTATGTGCTGCCGCTGCTGCCGACGCTGGCGGAACGCTACCCGCAGCTGTCGGTCGACCTCGATCTGACCGAACGCCAGACCGATCCGACGCAGGAGCGGCTCGACGCCGCCCTCCGCATCGGCGAACAGAAGGACAGCGCGCTGTATGCCAGCCGCATCGCCACCCAACGCTGGGTGATGTGCGCCAGCCCCGCCTACGTCGCCCGCTATGGCCTGCCGGCCGATCTGGAAGCGCTGCCGCAGCATCGGCTGATCGCCCGCTACCACAAGCAGCAGCCGGCCTGCTGGGCGCAGATCCTCGACGCGGCGCTGATGAACCGCTGCACCATGGCGCTGCGCTGCGACGACTTCACCGCGCAGCGCCAGGCCGCGCTGCTCGGGCTCGGCATCGCCTTTCTGCCCAACTGGGTGGTGGGGCCGGACGTGCAGCACGGGCAACTGGTGCAGATGCTGGAAGATCCGCGCCATGAGCAGCAAGGCATCTATCTGCTGCGCCCGATGGCGAAGGTGTCCGCCCGCCTGGCGGCCTTCACCGCCCTGCTGCAGCAAACCCTCGGTCAGCCGCCCAACTGGGGGTAAAGCGGCGTTACCCGGCCGCGCAGCGCCGGGTTGTCACTCTCGTCTTTGAGTTCGACGCCGGTCAGCCGGCGCTGGAACGCCTGCTCCAGCAGCCAGGCCAATTTGAACGCCGCCTGCGGGTAATCCAGCCCCTCGGGGCGCACGTTGGAGATGCAATTGCGCTCGGCGTCCGTTCTGCGCGCGTTCGGCCCCCAGGTCATATAGACACCCAGGCTGTCCGGCGACGACAGCCCCGGCCGTTCGCCGATCAGCACCGCCACCGCCCGAGCCTGCAGGCATTCGCCGATCTCATCCCCCAGCGCCACCCGCGCCTGATGCGCCAGCACCACCGGCGCAACGGTCAGCCCCAGCGTATCGAGATAGGGCCGCAGCGCCTGCAGCAGCGGCAGCGCCTGGCGGTGCACCGCCTTGGAGGAGAGGCCGTCCGCCACCACCAGCAGCAGATCGACGCGGCGCGATGGCGAACCGAGCAGCAGGCTGCGGCTGTCCGACGCTAATCGCCGCCCCAGATCCGGCCGGCGCAGATAGGCGGCGCGGTCGGCGGCCTGGCTGTGCACCGCCAGCGTAGGCCAACCGGCATCGTGCAAATCCGCCGCCAGCCGTTCGCTGTCGAAAGGCTGATGCACCGCGTCGCGCGCCTGGGCGTGAGCCAGGCCGAAGCGCAGCAGTTCGTCGGTCGGCAGGCTGGCGCCGGTGCGCCCCAGCGCGATGCGCGCATCGGTAAAGGCGCGCAGCGCGTCCCAGCTGTTGACGTGAACCGGTTTGCTCATGTGCGTTCTCCCTGCAGCGCCAGCAACAGCGGATGATTGGCGGCGGCGTCACGCAGCCGCCCGCGTTCGTCGGTGATGTTCATCGCCGCCAGCCAGGCGGCGAACTCCGGCGCGTGCTTCAGCCCCAGCAGCTCGCGGATATAGAGCGCGTCATGGAACGACGTGCTTTGGTAGTTGAGCATGATGTCGTCCGCGCCCGGCACGCCGATCAGGAACGTCAACCCGGCGGCGGCCAACAGCGTCAGCAGCGTGTCCATGTCGTCCTGATCGGCTTCGGCATGGTTGGTGTAGCAGACGTCGCAGCCCAGCGGCAGCCCGAGCAGCTTGCCGCAGAAGTGGTCCTCCAGCCCGGCGCGGATAATTTGCTTGCCGTCATACAGGTATTCGGGGCCGATAAATCCCACCACGGTGTTGATCAGCAGCGGCGAGAAATGGCGCGCCACCGCATAGGCGCGCGCCTCGCAGGTTTGCTGATCGACGCCGTGATGGGCGTTGGCCGACAGGCAGCTGCCCTGCCCGGTCTCGAAATACATCACGTTGTCGCCCAGCGTGCCGCGCCTGAGGCTCAGCGCCGCCTGCTGCGCTTCCGCCAGCAGCGCCAGATTAATGCCGAAGCCGCGATTGGCCGCTTCCGTACCGGCGATAGACTGAAACACCAGATCCACCGGCGCGCCGCGCTCCATCAGCCGCAGCGTGTTGGTCACGTGGGTCAGCACGCAGGATTGGGTGGGAATGGCAAAGCGCTGGATCACGTCGTCCAGCATGTAGTTGAGCTTTTCCAGCAGCGGCAGGCTGTCGCTGGCCGGATTGATGCCGACCACCGCATCGCCGCTGCCGTACAGCAGGCCGTCCAGCATGCTGGCGGCGATGCCCTGCAGGCTGTCGGTCGGGTGATTGGGCTGCAGCCGCACGCTGAGGTGGCCCGGCAGGCCAATCGTATTGCGAAAGCGCGTCACCACCCGGCACTTCTTGGCCACCAAAATCAGATCCTGATTGCGCATGATCTTGCTCACCGCCGCCGCCATCTCCGGCGTGATGCCGGCCGCCACCTGCGCCAGCATGGCGCTGTCCGCCTGCTCGCTCAGCAGCCAGTCGCGAAAATCGCCGACCGTGAGGTGCGAGATGGGCTCAAAGGCGGCGGCATCGTGGCTGTCGATAATCAGGCGCGTCACCTCGTCCTGTTCGTAGGGCACCAGCGCATGCTGCAGGAATGCCTTGAGCGGCAAGTCCGCCAGCGCGATGCGCGCCGCCATGCGCTCTTCGGCGCTGTGCGCCGCCACCTCCGCCAGATAATCGCCGGAACGCGCCGGCGAAGCCTTCGCCATCAGCTGACGCAGATCGCCGAAGCGATAGCCGCGTTGGCCCACCGTTGCCTGATACATAGCCCCCTCCCTTGCCCCGAGTGACGAGATAAAAGCCCTGCACCAAGTGTAGTCAGTGAGAGAAGAAAATTAATTTGCCTGCGATCGCCGTCATCGCGCCTCCCGCCATTTCACCCGCCGCCGCTTCGGGTTACAGTAGCCGCGAAAACAGGAGGGGTGATGGATCCGCAACGGCAAATTATCGACTGGCTGCAACAAGATGACGCGCGCATGGCCGCCCTGCGCACCGTGCGCCGGCTCGGCCTGAATGACTGGTGCCTCGGCGCCGGCTTCGTACGCAATCTGGTTTGGGATCGGCGCCACGGCTATGTGGAGCCCACGCCGCTCAACGATATCGACGTGATCCACTTCGATGCGGAGCGTGCGGACGCCGAGCGCGATCGCATGCTGGAGGCGCGGCTGCAGCAATGGCTGCCGCAGCCGTGGTCGGTCAAGAATCAGGCGCGCATGCATCTGCGCGGCGGCCGGGCGCCTTACCGCAACAGCGAAGAGGCCATCAGCTTCTGGACCGAAGTGGAAACGGCGATCGGCGCGCGCCTGAACGCCGACGACAGCCTCACGCTGGTGACTCCCTTCGGGCTCGCGGCGCTGTTCGGCGACACCATCACCTTCAACGTGAAAAACGGCGATCGCGCTGCCTATGCCCAGCGCGTGCTCGACAAAGGCTGGCTGCAGCGCTGGCCGCGCCTGCGGCAGGTAAAGATTTAGCCGCCGCTGCCGATACCCTGAACAGCGATATACCGACTCAGGGAGAGCATCCATGTCGACCAGCATCACCATGATCGTACCGATCAAAAATACCGTTCCCGGCGTCAGCAACGTCTTCAGCGCGCCGGGCCATCAGGGCGAATTGCTGATGGCCAAACCGGTCAACAACCAGCCGGAAGGCGGCAAGGCGAAGAAAAGCGAAGGCGCCAACGGCAATGACGAACCGGCAAATCTCAACGAAAGCCGCGCCTCGGCGCGCATCAAGGCGCTGAACCGGCAGATTCAGGCTCTGCAGCAAAAGCTGGTGGAGCTGAAGGACTCCAGCGCCGATCCCAAAGAGATCGAGAAGCAGAAACAGCTGATCGAAGCGCAGATCAAGATGCTGCAGGCCGAGATCGCGCGCATCCAGAAAGAAGAAATGGAAAAACAGCAGCAGGAGCAAATGAAGAAAGCCGCGGCGCAAGCCGGCGACGGCGTAAACCGCCCGACGCCGCTCAACGCGGTGGACGTCTATATCTGAGTCAATATTCCGCGTTTTCCTGCCGGCGCTGGTGCAGCAGCGCCGCCTGCTGACGCGCGACCTGCCAGATGGCCTCCGCCGCCGGCGTCAGCGAGCGATTTTTACGCCGCACCAGCATCAGCGCGCGATTGATCTCCGGCACCAGCCGCCGCACCCGGAGCCGCCCCCCTTCCGGCAGCGGCAGCGCCAACGCCGGGAAAATGCTGATGCCGATCCCCTCCGCCACCATCGGGAACAGCGTGGCCGGATGGCCGATTTCCTGCACCACCTGCGCCTCGACGCCCTGCTGCCTCAGCGCGCTGTCGATCAACGGCCGGCTGCCCGACGCGTAATCCTGCAACACCAGGCGGCAGCCGTTTAACGCCGCCCAACGCACCTCTTGCCGCGCAGCAAACGGGTGATCGTCGCGGCACAGCAGCAGAAACGGTTCATGCAGCACCGCTTCGCACTCCAGATCCACCGCCTGCACCGGATCGACCACGATGCCGAAATCCACCTCGGCGTTGCGCACGCTGTGCAGCACCTGCTGCTGCGCCTGATCGCGCAGCATGATGCGGATCTCCGGGTATTCGCGTTCGCCGGCGGCGATGCACTGCGGCATCAGATGGGCGGAAATGGTCTGGCTGGTCGCCACCCGCACCGTGCCGCTGCGCTGTACCCCAAAGCTGCGCGCATCCAGCAACGCGGCCTGCAGTTCGTCCAGCAGCCGTTCGACCCGGTTGGCCAGCCGCAGGCCGGCGTCGGTCAACACCACTTCACGCGTGGTGCGATCCAGCAGGCGCACGCCGACCTCCGCCTCCAGCTCTTTCATGCTGTGGCTGACCGCCGATTGCGTCAGGCCAATCGCCTCGCCGGCGCGGCTGAAGCTGCCGTGGCGGGCGACAGCGACGAACACCCGCAGCTGTTTGAGTGAGTAATTCATGTGTTTTATTCATAGATGAATTAAATAAATCAATTTAATTATTATATGCCCACGCAGGAGAATAGCCCCATCGATTTTCTACCCGAGCGTATCGCCATGAGATTCCTGCCCGATCGTTTTACCCTGACGCTGATCGCCACCGTGCTGCTGGCGTCGTTCCTGCCGGCGCGCGGCGAGTTCGTCGGCTGGCTCAACGCCCTGACCATCGCCGCCATCGCCCTGCTGTTCTTCATGCACGGCGCCAAACTGTCGCGCGAGGCCATCCTGGCCGGCAGCAATAACTGGCGGCTGCATCTGTGGGTGATGTTCAGCACCTTCATCATTTTTCCGGCGCTGGGGATGTTGTTCGCCTGGTGGGCGCCGATCGACGTCAGCCCCGAGCTGTACGCCGGTTTCATCTACCTGTGCATCCTGCCCGCCACCGTGCAGTCGGCCATCGCCTTCACCTCGCTGGCGGGCGGCAACGTAGCGGCGGCGGTGTGCAGCGCCTCCGCCTCCAGCCTGCTGGGGATCTTCGTGTCACCGCTGTTGGTCGGCCTGCTGATGAACGTGCACGGCGATACCGGCAGCCTGCGGCAGGTGGGCTCGATCGTGCTGCAACTGCTGGTACCGTTCGTCGCCGGCCACCTGCTGCGGCCGCTGATCGGCGGCTGGATCGAGCGCCATCGCCCGCTGATCGGCAAAACCGACCAGACCTCGATTCTGCTGGTGGTGTACGCCGCCTTCAGCGAGGCGGTGACGCACGGCATCTGGCATCAGGTGGGGATCGGTTCGCTGGCGTTTATCGTCGGCGGCAGCATCGTGCTGCTGGCGATCGTGCTGGTGGTGAACACCTACATGGCGCGCTGGCTGGGGTTCAGCAAGGCGGACGAGATCACCATTGTGTTCTGCGGTTCGAAGAAAAGCCTGGCGAACGGCATTCCAATGGCCAATATCCTGTTCCCGGCGGCGACGGTGGGGATCATGGTGCTGCCGCTGATGGTGTTCCATCAGGTGCAGCTGATGACCTGTGCGGTGCTGGCGAAAAGGTATCAGCGCAAGCAGCGGGCGCAACAGGCGGTACCCAACGCCAACGCGCAGGCGTCGCGCGGGTAAAAAAAGACGGGCCGGGGCCCGTCAGTTCAACTTTTCTTCAGCGGCTTGACCAGGTGGTCAAGCCCTTCGATTTTAATCGCCAGCGTCATCTCCATCAGCATGCCGAGCTTGCCTTTGGGGAATTCGCCCTTGCGGGCGAACCACAGCAGGTACTCTTCGGGCAGATCGATCAGCACCCGTCCCTGGTACTTGCCGAACGGCATCACGGTATTGGCGATCTCCAGCAGGTTTTCCTTTTCCATCAGTCACCCAGCAGGCGGATCATCTCCGCTTCGTCGATCACGGCGATACCCAGCTCCTGCGCCTTCGCCAGCTTGGAGCCGGCCGCTTCGCCGGCGATCACCAAATCGGTTTTCTTCGACACGCTGCCGCTGACCTTGGCGCCCAGCGCCGTCAGGCGATCTTTGGCCTCGTCGCGCGACAGCTGGCTCAGCGAGCCGGTCAGCACCACGGTTTTGCCGGCGAACGGGCTGTCTATCTCTTCGGCGACCACCACCACCGGCGCCGGCCAGTGAATGCCGATCTCGGCGCCCACCAGCTCGTTGATCACCTGCTGATTGAGCGCTTCATCAAGGAAATTGCGGGTGTGTTTGGCCACCACTTCGCCGACGTCCGGCACCTCTTTCAGCGCCTCGATATCGGCGGCGAACAGCTTCTCGAGCGATCCGAAATGCGCCGCCAGATTGGCGGCGGTCGCTTCGCCGACCTCGCGAATGCCCAGCGCATACAGGAAGCGAGCGAAGGTGGTCTGCTTGGATTTCTCCAGCGCATTGACCAGATTCTGCGCCGATTTCGGCCCCATGCGATCCAGGCCGGTCAGAATACCGGCGGACAGGCGGAACAGATCGGCCGGATTCTTCACGTACTCTTTGTCCACCAGCTGCTCGATGATCTTGTCGCCCATGCCTTCAACGTCCAGCGCGCGGCGGGAAACGAAGTGCTTCAACGCCTCTTTGCGCTGCGCGCCGCAGATAAGACCGCCGGTGCAGCGCGCTACCGCCTCGCCTTCCACGCGCTCAACGTCTGAGCCGCACACCGGGCAGTGCAGCGGGAACACCACTTCGCGCGCATCCTGTGGCCGGCGGTCTTCCAGCACCCCCACCACCTGCGGGATCACGTCGCCGGCGCGGCGCACGATCACCGTATCGCCGATGCGCAGCCCCAAACGCTCAATTTCATCGGCGTTGTGCAAGGTGGCGTTGCTGACGGTCACCCCGGCCACCAGCACCGGCTCAAGGCGCGCCACCGGCGTAATCGCGCCGGTGCGGCCAACCTGAAACTCCACTTCGCGCACCACAGTGATCTGCTCCTGCGCCGGGAATTTGAACGCCGTCGCCCAGCGCGGCGCACGCGCCACAAAGCCCAGCGTTTCCTGCAGATCGATGTCGTCAATCTTGATCACCACGCCGTCGATGTCGAAACCGAGCTGCGCGCGGTCCTGCTCGACCTGGCGATAAAACGCCAGCACTTCCTCGCTGCCGGTGCGGCGCTGGGCGCGATCGCTGACCGGCAGGCCCCAGGCCTTGAACTGCATCAGGCGCTCAAAGTGGCTGCTCGGCAGCTCGCCGCCTTCCAGCAGGCCGACGCCGTAGCAGAAGAAGGTCAGCGGGCGTTTGGCGGTAATGCGCGGATCGAGCTGGCGCAGCGAGCCGGCGGCGGCGTTGCGCGGGTTGGCGAACACCTTGCCGTCTTTGCGCCGGGCTTCTTCGTTCATCTGTTCAAAACCAGCCTGCGGCATGAACACTTCCCCGCGCACTTCCAGCCGGCGCGGGATGTTGTCACCGATCAGGCGCAGCGGAATGGCGCGAATGGTGCGCACGTTGGAGGTGATATTTTCGCCGGTGGTGCCGTCGCCGCGCGTCGCCGCGCGCACCAGCTCACCGTCTTCGTACAGCAGGCTGACCGCCAGGCCGTCCAGCTTCAGCTCGCAGCAGAAGGTCAGCGGATCGCTGCTTTTGAGCCTGTCCTGCACGCGCTTGTAAAACGCCAGGAAGCTTTCTTCGTCGAACACGTTGTCCAGCGACAGCATCGGCACTTCGTGGCGCACCTGGTCAAACGCCGCCAGCGGCGCAGCCCCCACGCGCTGGGTCGGCGAATCGGCGGTGATCAACGCCGGATGCGCGCTCTCCAGCTCGCGCAGTTCGCGCATCAGGCGGTCATATTCCGCATCCGGCACTTCCGGCGCATCCAGCACATGATACTGGTATTCATGATGGCGCAATGTGGCTCGTAGTTGATTGATTTGTTGGATTATCGATTCCATGGCTCACCATCAAAGATAAAAAACCCCCGGCTAGCGGGGGCTTTGTTGTTACGGATGTTCTGTGCGCGCGGCAACCCGGTCAGGCGTTGTTTTCCAACACTTCACGGATGCGCGCTTTGTAGGTTTCCAGCTTCTGCGGCGTCATCATGCGGCGCTCGTCGTCCAGCACCACGCCGCCCACGTCGTCGGCGATGCGCTGTGCCGACTGCAGCATCAGCTTGAAGTTCTGATTGGCGTCGCCGTAAGACGGCACCATCATGAACATCGACACGCCCGGCGTGGAGAAGTCGGACATCATGTCAGGATCGAACGATCCCGGCTTGACCATGTTCGCCAGGCTGAACAGCACCGGGCCGCTGCCGGCCGGGCTGATATGGCGGTGGAAGATGCCCATCTCGCCAAACTGGAAGCCGGCCTGCAACACGCTCTGCAGCAGCACTTCGCCGCCGATCACGCCGCCCTGGTGGGCCGCGACGTGCAGCACCAGCACGGTCTCTTTCAGTTTAGCCTGAATTGGCGCAGCCGCCGGCTGCGGTGCAGGTTCCGGCGCAGGCTTCACTTCCGGCGCTGGCTGCACCGGGGCAGGTTCGGCGTGGAATGCCGGTTCCGCCGCCAGCGGCGCCTCATGTTCATGCGGCAGATCGTCGACGCGCGGCTCACGGCGCGCGGCCGGTTGCGGTTGCTGCGGCTCGGCCTGTTCTTCGTCCGGCGCGTAGTTGTTCAGCAGGATGTCATCATACTCCGGCCGCTGAGACAGCGGAGGCGGCGTCTGATGGGCAGCCGGTTGAACGGCGCGGGGCGCTGGCGCAGCCGCCGGAGCGGGCTTCGGCGCGGCCACGGGTTCTTCGCGTGCGGCATCGAAATGGCCGAATGACGGCTCGTCTTGCGGGTGAGCGGCGCGTACGCGCACCTCACCGACGCCTTCTTCGAGATCGTCGATCGGAGTTTGTTCACGTTCCTTTTGGGAACGTTTGGCTGGGCGATCGCGGAAGAGCGCTGACCGTTCTTTGCGACTGGTCCACAGACCGTGCAATAACAGCGCTATTATGGCGATCGCGCCAACAACGATTAATATCAGACGCAAATCCTGCATCATTGCTATCTCTGTTGTTCCAATACATTGCCACCGCGGCAAACATTCACTCTTTAACTCTATTTGCCCGCGCACACAAGTGCAAGTCCGTGCTGAACTTTATGCCAATAAAGATGATTATACTGCCTTTTTCTGCTGGTTTTTCAGCCAACCCTACCCTAGCCAGTGGAAAATCATCCCTATATGATAATGATGCCTGTTCAGACAACGAGATAACTTAAGATATGTCCTATACGCAGCCCCCTTCCCGTTCGACCAGCGGCATTCACTATTTCGCCGAAGGTTGGCGCCTGATTTCGCGCCCGGGGATTAAACGCTATGTGGTCCTGCCGTTGCTGGTCAACGTGCTGCTGATGGGTTCCGCTTTCTGGTGGCTGTTCAGCCGGCTCGGCGACTGGATCCCGACGATGATGAGCCACGTTCCCGACTGGCTGCAATGGTTGAGCTACCTGCTGTGGCCGCTGGCGGTCATTTCGGTGCTGTTGGTGTTCAGCTATCTGTTCAGCACCATCACCAACCTGATCGCCGCGCCGTTCTGCGGCCTGCTGGCCGAGCAGCTCGAGGGCAGCCTGACCGGCAAACCGCTGCCGGACACTGGCCTGCTCGGCATCGCCAAAGATTTGCCGCGCATCATGGCGCGCGAATGGCGCAAGTTGATGTATTACCTGCCGCGCGCGCTGCTGCTGCTGGCGCTGTACTTCGTGCCCGGCATCGGCCAGACGGTGGCGCCGGTGCTGTGGTTCCTGTTCAGCGCCTGGATGCTGGCGATCCAGTATTGCGACTACCCGTTCGACAACCACAAGGTGAGCTTTGCCGATATGCGCCGCGCCTTGCGCCAGCACAAACCCGCTAACCTGCAATTCGGCGCGCTGGTCAGCCTGTTCACCATGATCCCGATCCTCAACCTGGTGATCCTGCCGGTCGCCGTCTGCGGCGCCACCGCCATGTGGGTCGATCGCTACCGCTCACAGTTCGTCCGATAATCGCCGCTTTTTACCGCCGATAGCGCGGGAATTTTCGACAGGGCGCGCATTTCGCGCCCTTATCATTGTGCTTAAAACTTATTTCCTAATAACATATAGATATACCAATTCTTTACTTCCCTGCCGGTACTGTTAGCGTATGCTTTCGATGTTCCCCACATTTTCATAGAGTTAAAGGACGGGCTATGAGCAAGATATATGAAGACAACTCATTAACAATCGGCCATACGCCGCTGGTTCGTCTGAACCGTATCGGCAACGGACGCATTCTGGCCAAGGTTGAATCACGCAACCCGAGCTTCAGCGTCAAATGCCGCATCGGTGCCAATATGATTTGGGATGCGGAACAACGCGGCGTGCTGACCGCCGGCAAAGAGCTGGTGGAGCCGACCAGCGGCAACACCGGCATCGCGCTGGCCTTCGTTGCCGCCGCACGCGGTTACAAGCTGACGCTGACCATGCCGGAAACCATGAGCATCGAGCGCCGCAAGCTGCTCAAGGCGCTGGGCGCCAATCTGGTGCTGACCGAAGGGGCGAAAGGCATGAAAGGCGCCATCGCCAAAGCGGAAGAGATCGTCGCCACCGACCCGAACCGTTACCTGATCCTGCAACAGTTCAGCAACCCGGCCAACCCGGCGATCCATGAAAAAACCACCGGTCCGGAAATCTGGGAAGACACCGACGGCGACGTCGACGTATTCATCTCCGGCGTCGGCACCGGCGGCACGCTGACCGGCGTCAGCCGCTACATCAAGAACACCAAAGGCAAGGCTATCACCACCGTGGCGGTCGAGCCGACCGACTCGCCGGTCATCAGCCAAGCGCTGGCCGGTGAAGAGCTGAAGCCGGGCCCGCACAAGATCCAGGGCATCGGCGCCGGCTTCATTCCGGGCAACCTCGATCTGGATCTGGTGGATCGCGTCGAGAAAGTCTCCAACGACGAGGCCATCAGCATGGCGCGCCGCCTGATGGACGAAGAAGGCATCCTGGCGGGCATCTCCTCCGGCGCAGCGGTCGCGGCGGCGGTGAAACTGGCCGAAGAACCGGCGTTCGCCGACAAGACCATCGTGGTGATCCTGCCCTCTTCCGGCGAACGTTACCTGAGCACCGCGCTGTTCGCCGATCTGTTCACCGAGCAGGAATTGCAGCAGTAATTCCGCCACTGCACAAATCGCTAAAAAAGCACCCTGCGGGGTGCTTTTTTGTGGACTGGATCAAACTTTATAGCAGTCCAAGATTGCTTTTGCCCGCCGGCTTTAGTATTTAACGGTGCATTATTTCGATGCGCAAAATTAATCACCCCCCGAGCCCGGTCAAGGCTGAATCGATTTACTCATCTGTCGCCGACGCGGCGAATCGGGCATAATGGGGAGCGGATTGGAACGACGTCTAAAGCCGAGTTTTTTGATCTGAAGTGCCTAACGCGTCGTTTTCTGTTGCATCAACGTTCGCCCCTGTCCATAGTCAGGCGCTATAACCAGACAAGCTAAAGTCAGGCCCCTGGGCTAAACTTTAGCTCCACAACATTAATCCAATAAGTTGGGGAAACATCAATGTTCCAGCAAGAAGTTACTATTACCGCTCCGAATGGTCTGCATACTCGCCCTGCCGCTCAGTTCGTTAAAGAAGCCAAAGGCTTCGCGTCTGACATCACCGTGACCTCCAACGGCAAAAGCGCCAGCGCTAAAAGCCTGTTCAAACTGCAAACTCTGGGGCTGACTCAAGGGACCGTAGTGACCATCTCCGCTGAAGGTGAAGACGAGCAGAAAGCCGTTGAGCACTTGGTAAAACTGATGGCAGAGCTTGAGTAATCGGCCCGTCTTTTTAGTTAACACCAGTCAAGAGTAAGGTAGGGTTATGATTTCAGGCATTTTAGTATCACCGGGCATCGCTTTTGGTAAGGCTCTCTTGCTGAAAGAAGACGACATCGTCATCAACCGGAAGAAAATCTCTGCTGATCAAGTAGAGCAGGAAGTCTCGCGTTTTCTGGCCGGCCGCGCGAAAGCGTCCGAACAGCTGGAAGCGATCAAGACCAAAGCTGGCGAAACCTTCGGCGAAGAGAAGGAAGCTATCTTCGAAGGCCACATCATGTTGCTGGAAGACGAAGAGCTTGAGCAGGAAATCATAGCCCTAATCAAAGACGATCTGGCCTCCGCAGACGCCGCCGCCTACACCGTGATCGAAGGTCAGGCGAAAGCGCTGGAAGAGCTGGACGACGAGTACCTGAAAGAACGCGCCGCCGACGTGCGCGACATCGGCAAGCGCCTGCTGCAGAACATTCTGGGCATGCCGATCGTCGATCTGGGCTCCATTCAGGACGAAGTGATCCTGGTGGCCACCGATCTGACCCCGTCCGAGACCGCGCAGCTGAACCTGGACAAAGTGCTGGGCTTCATTACCGATCTCGGCGGCCGGACTTCCCACACCTCTATCATGGCGCGCTCCCTGGAGCTGCCGGCGATCGTCGGCACCAGCGACGTGACCAAGCAGGTGAAGAACGACGACTACCTGATTCTGGATGCGGTTAACAACCAGATTTACGTTAACCCGACCGCTGACGTTATCGATCGGCTGAAAGCCGCCCAGAACCAATACATCACCGAGAAAAACGATCTGGCCAAGCTGAAGGACCTGCCGGCGATTACGCTGGACGGCCATCAGGTTGAAGTCTGCGCCAACATCGGCACCGTGCGCGACGTCGCGGGTGCAGAGCGCAACGGCGCGGAAGGCGTCGGCCTGTATCGTACCGAATTCCTGTTCATGGACCGCGACTCGCTGCCGACCGAAGACGAGCAGTTCCAGGCTTATAAAGCCGTGGCGGAAGCCATGGGCTCGCAGGCCGTGATCGTCCGCACCATGGACATCGGCGGCGACAAAGACCTGCCGTACATGAACCTGCCGAAGGAAGAGAACCCGTTCCTCGGCTGGCGCGCCATCCGCATCGCGATGGACCGCCGTGAAATCCTGCACGCCCAGCTGCGCGCCATCTTGCGCGCCTCGGCGTTCGGCAAACTGCGCATCATGTTCCCGATGATCATCTCCGTGGAGGAAGTGCGCGATCTGAAAGGCGAAATCGAGACGCTGAAGGCGCAGCTGCGCGAAGAAGGCAAGGCGTTTGACGAGAGCATCGAAGTGGGCGTGATGGTGGAAACACCGGCTGCGGCGGTCATCGCTCACCACCTGGCGAAAGAAGTCGACTTCTTTAGTATTGGGACAAACGATCTAACCCAGTATACTCTGGCGGTAGATCGCGGCAACGAGCTGATTTCTCATCTCTATAACCCGATGTCCCCATCAGTGCTTGGCCTGATCAAACAGGTTATTGATGCATCTCACGCGGAAGGCAAGTGGACCGGCATGTGCGGCGAACTGGCTGGCGATGAGCGTGCTACACTGTTGTTATTGGGCATGGGGCTGGATGAGTTCAGCATGAGTGCGATTTCAATCCCGCGCATCAAGAAAATTATTCGTAACACGAATTTCGAAGATGTGAAGGCGTTGGCAGCGCAGGCCTTGGCACAGCCAACGGCACAAGACCTGATGAATTGCGTCAATAAATTCATCGAAGAAAAAACGCTCTGCTAAACTTCCACGACACTGGAACGCCGCCCAATTTAATGCTTAGGAGAAGATCATGGGTTTGTTCGATAAACTGAAATCTCTGGTTTCTGATGACAAGAAAGACACGGGCACTATCGAGATCGTCGCTCCCCTTTCTGGCGAAATCGTCAATATCGAAGATGTGCCGGACGTAGTGTTCGCTGAAAAAATCGTTGGCGACGGTATCGCCATCAAACCGGCCGGCAACAAAATGGTTGCTCCGGTTGACGGCACCATCGGCAAGATTTTCGAAACCAACCATGCATTCTCTATCGAATCCGACAGCGGCATTGAGCTGTTCGTCCACTTCGGCATCGATACCGTAGAACTGAAAGGCGAAGGCTTCAAACGCATCGCCGAAGAAGGCCAGCGCGTCAAGAAAGGTGACGTGGTTATCGAGTTCAACCTGCCTCTGCTGGAAGAGAAAGCCAAGTCTACCCTGACGCCGGTCGTTATCTCCAACATGGACGAGATCAAAGAGCTGATCAAACTGTCCGGCAGCGTGACCGTTGGCGAAACCCCGATTATCCGCATCAAGAAGTAAGCGCGGATGAGCAAGAAAAACGGCGCCCTCGGCGCCGTTTTTTATTGAACCAGACTTCCTAACTGGCCATTTGTGTTCAGAATCGTCACGTACTGCCTGTCCGTTCCGAGGATTGCGTACTGTCCATGTTCACACTGCCTGCGTCACCAACACCTACCCCGCAACTGGCAATACCCAACGAATTTCGAATCGCAGCCAGGCGGCAAACGGGTGAGTCCCCAGGAGCTTACTCAAGTAAGTGACTGGGGTGAGCACGAGCAGCCAACAACGCTGCGGTTCGAAATGCGAAGGGTATTCTTATTGCCAGCGCGGGATGCGCAGGGTAATGACCAGCCCCTCTTTATCGCCGTTGCGCGCCTCAACCTGGCCGCCGTGCGCCAGCACCACCTTGCGGGTAATCGCCAGCCCCAGGCCGTAGCCTTTGCCCGACAGCGCCGACTTCACGCGCACGAACGGATCGAAGATGCTCGACAGCTTCGCCTCCTCAACCCCCGGCCCCTGATCGCTGACGGCGATCTGGAACTGGTTATCGACGCGCGTCAGCGCTACCGTCACCCGCTGGCCGTGGCTGGAAAAGCGCAGCGCATTGCGCACGATGTTGTCCACCGCACGCCGCATCAGCTCCGCATTGCCCTTGACGGTGTACTCCACGTCCGATTCGGCCTGCAGCACGATATCCACGCCGGGCACCTGCGCCTCGTAGCGCGCATCGCTCACCACCGCATCCACTAACCCATAGAGATCGAAATACTCTTCGTCCGGCAGGCTGCTGTGTTCGGTACGCGACAACGCCAGCAGCTCGCCGATCATTTTGTCCAGCCGCCCCGACTCGTGTTCGATGCGCTTGAGTGAGGTTTCGACATTGCCGGCATTCTGCCGCGCCAGGCCGATCGCCAGCTGCAGGCGCGCCAGCGGCGAACGCAGCTCATGCGAAACGTCGTGCAACAGCTGCTCGCGGGCGCTGACCAGCAGCTCCAGCCGCTCGGCCATGGTGTCGAAATCGCGCGCCACGTCGGACAGCTCGTCATGGCGGCGCCGCATTTTAGGAAACAGCCGTACCGAGAGATCGCCCTGCGCCACCCGATCCAGGCCGCCGCGCAGCTGACGCATCGGCCGGGTCAGGTTCCAGGCCAGCACGGCGCTGAACAGCAAACCGCCCAGCCCGCCGACCCACAGCATCGGCGCAGGAATGTTGAAGAAGTGGGAACGCCGCTCCGGCCGATACTCTTCCCGCAACGCACGCACGTTATAACTCAGCCAGTATCCCTGCCCTTCCCCGGTCTGCACCCAGGCAGAGATCTCTTTCGGCATTCGCCGCCCTTCAAACGCCGGTTCTTCCGGCGCGGGCGGCGGCGGTTGGGTCATCGGCGTCACCGACAGCAAACGCCTGTCGTCCTCGGGCCAGTCGCGCATCAGGGCTTCCAGCGCCGACATGCCACCGCTGCGCAACTGGGTGGCGGCCGAGGCCAGCTGCAGGCCGATCACCCGCCGCGCCATGGCGTTCTCCGGCGGCACATAGCGATCGCCATAGAGAGAAAACGCCACCCACAGCGCCTGCGTCATGATGAGGAAAGTCAGCCAAAAGCCGAGCAAAATTTTCCAGAACAGTCTTCCGCGCATATCAGGTTACCGAATGCGATAGCCGATGCTGCGCACCGTCTCGATAATGAGCTTACTGCCAGCCAACGCGCTCAGCTTCTGGCGGATATTGCTGATGTGCACGTCCACGCTGCGGTCATAGGCCTCGCGCGGGCGCCCCAGCCCCTTCTCGGACAGTTCGTCCTTCGACACCACGCGATCCGGCGCGCGCAGCAACAGCTCCAGCAGATTGAATTCCGAAGCGGTCAAATCAAACGCCTTGCCGCGCCATTCGCTGCTGCGGGTTGAAGGGTTCAGCGTCAGCTCGCCGAAGCTGATGGCGGCCTCGTCGTCCGCCTCTTGCGGCCGCTCTTCGAAGCGGCGCAGCACCGCGCGCAGACGCGCCACCAGTTCGCGCGGGTAGCACGGCTTGGGCATGTAATCGTCGGCGCCCATCTCCAGACCAATCACCCGATCGATGTTGTCGCCTTTGGCGGTCAGCATGATGATCGGCAACCGGCTCTTTTTACGCACGTCGCGCAGCACGTCGATGCCGCTCATGTCCGGCAGCATGATATCGAGGATCATCGCGGTATAGTCGCCCGACAGCGCGCCCTCTACTCCCGCCTTGCCGGTCAGCACCAGCGTGGCGTCGAAGCCTTCGCCCGTCAGGTATTCGCTCAGCATGGTGCCAAGCTCCAGGTCATCGTCGACCAGTAAAATTTTCATGCCTTGCTCCTTCACCGATTTTCGTTATTTTCCCGCCAATTCCGCCGGCCCGCAGCCGGTTTTACTCAATCCTTACACATCGCCGTTCGCGTCTCGCCACCGTTAGTGTGGCTGCTGTCGCGCGATTTCTCTACTTCAGTCAGGGCATTGGCATGCAGACAGGCGCCAGCCGCCATGCTGGCGGGGCGGATATGCCGTCGGTCAAAAGGGAAGTGAGAGGGGGTTTCCCGGCGGAACGCGCCGCCGGGAGGGCACATTCAGTCGAACACGCCGGTGGAGAGGTAACGGTCACCGCGATCGCAGACGATCGCCACCACGACGCTGCCGGGATGGGCCGCCGCGACGCGCAGGGCGCCGGCCACCGCGCCGCCGGAGCTGACGCCGCAGAAGATGCCTTCACGCTGCGCCAGCTGGCGCATGGTCTGCTCGGCATCGCGCTGCTCGATATCCAGCACCTGATCCACCAGCTCCGGGCGGAAAATGCCCGGCAGGTAAGCGGGCGCCCAACGGCGAATGCCGGGAATGCTGCTGCCTTCCGCCGGCTGAAGGCCGATGATCTGCACCTGCGGATTCTGGCTCTTCAGGTAACCGCCTACGCCGGTAATGGTGCCGGTGGTACCCATGCTGGAAACAAAGTGGGTGATGCGCCCTTCGGTCTGGCGCCAGATCTCCGGGCCGGTGGTGGTGAAGTGGGCGTAGGGGTTGTCGAGGTTGTTGAACTGGTCCAGCACCTTGCCCTGCCCCTGGCGCTGCATCTCCAGCGCCAGATCGCGCGCCCCTTCCATTCCCTGCTCACGGCTGACCAGGATCAGCTCGGCGCCGTAGGCGCGCATCGCCGCCTGCCGCTCCAGGCTCATGTTCTCCGGCATCAGCAGCTTCAGCGTATAGCCTTTGAGCGCGGCGATCATCGCCAGCGCAATGCCGGTGTTGCCGCTGGTGGCCTCGATCAGCACGTCGCCGGGCTTGATCTCGCCGCGCAGCTCCGCCTGTTGGATCATCGCCAACGCAGCGCGATCCTTCACCGAGCCCGCCGGGTTATTGCCTTCCAGTTTGACCCATACCTCGCTGCCCGCCTGGGCGGCCAGCCGTTGCAGTTGTACCAGCGGGGTATTCCCGATGCATTGTTCGAGCGTTGTCACGATCTTTGCCTGTGTGTTGGTGTGCGTAAAGTAAAAAGGCAACCCGGGGGTTGCCTTGAATAAAAGGGCAGCTAAAACCTATCAGGCGCTTTTGGCTAACGCAACAGGTTGCAGCAGTTGATCGCCGGCATACAGCCGCGCATTGAGGCTGCCGACGTAATAACGGCCGCCGCGCACCGGGGTTGGGTTGCCTTCCGGCAACACCACGCCGATCGGCTCCTGATGCCAGCCGATTGGCTGCACCGTCAACTGCCAGAAGTGGCCACGCGGGCTGACTTCCAGCACCTGCACCGGCAGCGGGCAGCGCTCGCTGCTTTCGGTCGCCACTTCCATTTCCCACGGGCGCAGGAACAGATCGACGCTGCCCTGGTGCATCGGCTGGAACGAAAGCGGCCACTGGTGCGCGCCGACGAACAGCTGGGAGCCGCGGATCTCGCCGTTCAGGCGGTTCACTTCCCCCATGAATTCCAGCACGAAGCGGCTGGCCGGTTCGCGCATGATCTCTTCCGGCGAGCCTACCTGTTCGATATTGCCCTGGCTCATCACCACGATGCGGTCGGCCACTTCCATCGCCTCTTCCTGATCGTGGGTGACGAACACGCTGGTGAACTTCAGCTCTTCGTGCAGCTGACGCAGCCAGCGGCGCAGCTCTTTGCGCACCTGCGCATCCAGCGCGCCGAACGGTTCGTCCAGCAGCAGAATTTGCGGTTCCACCGCCAGGGCGCGCGCCAACGCCACGCGCTGTTTCTGGCCGCCGGACAGCTGCGACGGATAGCGGTTGGCCAGGTGGGCCAACTGCACCATTTCCAGCAGTTGGGTGACTTTCTGTTTGATCGCCGCGGCGTTCGGCCGCTCGCGACGCGGCAGCACGGTCAGGCCGAAGGCGATGTTGTCGAACACCGTCATATGGCGGAACAGCGCATAGTGCTGAAATACGAAGCCCACGCGCCTGTCGCGCGCGTGCATGTGGCTGACGTCGGTGCCGTGGAAGCCCAGCTTGCCGCCGCTCTGGCTTTCCAGCCCGGCGATAATGCGCAACAGCGTGGTCTTGCCGGAACCGGACGGCCCGAGCAGCGCCACCATCTCACCGGAAGCAATATCGAGCGAGATATCGTTCAATACCTTGGTGCGACCGAAGTACTTGTTGATGCCGTTAATCTCAATGCTCATGATTTTCCTCCCGCTCGAGACGCGCATTTTGACGTTCCAGACGCCACTGCAGCGCGCTCTTCAAAAATAGGGTAACGATCGCCATCAGGGTCAACAGCGCGGCGGCGGTAAAGGAGCCAACGGTGTTGTAATCCTGCTGCAACAGCTCGACCTGCAGCGGCAGGCTGTAGGTTTCGCCGCGAATCGAACCGGACACCACCGACACCGCGCCGAACTCGCCGATGGCGCGCGCGTTGGTCAGCACCACGCCGTACAGCAGCGCCCAGCGAATGTTGGGCAGCGTCACGCGGCGGAACATTTGCCAGCCGGACGCCCCCAGCAGAATGGCGGCCTCGTCTTCCTGGCTGCCCTGGCTGAGCATCATCGGCACCAGCTCGCGTACCACGAAAGGGCAGGTGACGAAAATGGTCACCAGCACCATGCCCGGCCAGGAGAACATGATCTGGATATTATGCGCATCCAGCCAGCCGCCCAGCAGGCCGTTGCTGCCGTAAAACAGCAGGTAAATCAGCCCCGCCACCACCGGTGAAACGGCGAACGGGATATCGATCAGCGTCAACAGCAGCTGGCGGCCGGGGAAAGTGAAGCGCGTCACCAGCCACGCCAGCAACGTGCCGAACACCAGGTTGAACGGCACGGTGATCAGCGCGATCAACACCGTCAGCCAAATGGCGTGCAGCATGTCCGGATCGAGCAAGTTGCTCCACATCGCGCCGAATCCTTTGGAAAAGGCCTCGGCGAAAATCGATATCATCGGCACCACCAGCAGCAGCACCGAGAACAGCGCGCCGATGGCGATCAGCGTCCACTTGCCCCAGTTGACGCGCGGGCGCTCGGCGCCGTTGAAGGCGGAAACATCAGCCATCAGTGCCCTCCTCCCAAACGTCTGCCGAAGCGGCTTTGCAAGACGTTAATGCTGAACAGCAGCAGCAGCGACGCCGCCAGGATCACCGAGGCGATGGCGCTGGCCGCCGGGTAATCGAACTCCTGTAAACGTACAAAAATCATCAGCGAGGTCACTTCCGTCTTCCAGGCGATGTTGCCGGCGATGAAAATCACCGCGCCAAACTCGCCCAGGCTGCGGGTAAAGGAAATGGCGGTGCCGGCCAGCAGCGCCGGCGCCACCTCAGGCAATACCACGCGGCGGAAGCTCTGCCAGCGCGTGGCGCCCAGCGTCTCGGCCGCCTCTTCGTATTCCGGCCCCAGCTCTTCCAGAACCGGCTGCACGGTGCGCACCACAAACGGCAGGCTGGTGAACGCCATCGCTACCGCGATCCCAAGCCAGGTAAAGGTGACCTTGATGTCGAAGTGCGCCAGCCACTGACCGTACCAGCCGGTGGTGGAAAACAACCCCGCCAGCGTCAGGCCGGCCACCGCGGTCGGCAGCGCGAACGGCAGATCGATCAGGCCGTCCAGCAGCGAGCGGCCGGGAAAACGGTAGCGCGTCAGGATCCAGGCCATCAGCATGCCGAACACCGCGTTGAACAGGCTGGCGACGCCGGCCGCCAGCAGCGTCACTTTATACGCCGCCACCACCTGCGGGTTGGAAATCACTTCCCAGTATTGCGCCAGGCTCATCTGCGCCAGCTGCATCACCAGCGCGGTGAGCGGCAGCAGCAGGATCAAACAGGTATAAAACAGGCTGCTGCCGAGGCTGAGGCCAAATCCGGGCAGCACCCGCTTACTGGACGACAACGCCAACATTTACTTGCGCCCTGCCGCTAACAGCTGATCCAGCTCGCCGCCGGTGGCGAAGTGGGTTTTCATCACCTGCGGCCAGCCGCCGAATTGATCTTCCACGCGGAACAGTTGGGTATCCGGGAATTGCCCCTTCGCCGCCGCCATCGCTTTCTGGTCGTACACGCGGTAGTAGAAGCTGGTGATCACCTGCTGCGCCGCCGGGCTGTAGAGATAGTTCAGATAGGCTTTGGCCGCCTGTTCGGTGCCGTTGCGCTCGACGTTTTTGTCGATCCAGGCCACCGGGAACTCCGCCAGAATATCGACCGGCGGCACGATCACTTCGTACTTGTCTTCACCGTATTGCTTGCGGATGTTGTTCACTTCGGACTCGAAGCTGATCAGCACGTCGCCCAAGCCGCGCTCGACGAAGGTGGTGGTCGCGCCGCGGCCGCCGGTATCGAACACCAGCACGTTTTTCAGAAAGCGGGTCATAAAGGCGCGGGTCTTGGCCGCGTCGTTGCCGTCGGCCTGGCTGGCGGCGCCCCAGGCGGCCAGATAGGTGTAACGGCCGTTGCCGGAGGTTTTCGGGTTCGGGAACACCAGCTTCACGTCGTCGCGCACCAGATCGTTCCAGGTGTGGATGCCCTTCGGGTTATCCTTGCGCACCAGAAACGCCATGGTGGAATAGAACGGCGAACTGTTGTTCGGCAGGCGCGCCTGCCAGTCCGCCGGGATCAGCTGCCCGCGATCGTGCAGGATTTGCACGTCGGTGACCTGGTTGTACGTCACCACGTCGGCGCGCAAACCCTGCAGGATCGCCAGCGCCTGCTTCGACGAGCCGGCATGCGATTGTTTGATGGTCAGCTTGTCGTTCGGATGCTGTTGATTCCACTGCTGTTCAAAGCCGGGATTCAGCGCGACGAACAATTCACGGGAAACGTCATAAGAGCTGTTCAGCAATTCCGCCGCCGACGCGGCGCCGCTCGCCAACAGCGCAGCCGCCAGCCAACCTTTCAGCACGAGATTTTTAACCCGGTTTTGTTTCATTCTGCACCTTATCACTGAGTCATTCCTTCAGGCTTTCGCCTTATTGACGACCAGTGTATTTATAACTCGGTGCGGAGCTGTAACGCTTTTATATACCGTTTAGTGATTTACAAGCATCAAACGCTATAAGGCAGGGAATGCGAGGCGTTTTGGGGCGGGAAAACGGACCGAAGCCGGGCGAGCCGGCTTCGGCAACGGCGTCAAAGTGACAGCAGGCGCGTCAGCGATGGCGCGAAGTAGTAGCTGCCGGTCACCGCGCGGCTGAAACGCAGCATGGCGTCGCGTTTGCCGTCCAGATCGCCGAACATGCTCAGCAGCTGCTGCTCGATATTGTGCAGGCGCGCGCAATACGCGATGAAGAACAGGCCGTGCTTGCCGCTGGCGGTGCCGTAAGGCAGGCTCTGGCGCAAAATTTTCAGGCCTTTGCCATCCTCTTTCAGATCGACGCGGCTGACGTGCGAGGTATCCGGGCGCTGATCGGCCGGCAGCTCTTCGCTGTCGTGCTTGGTGCGGCCGATGATCTGCTCCTGCTGTTCGGTGGTAAAGCGCTGCCACTGGCGCAGGTTGTGCTCGTAGCGCTGCACCAGCACGTAGCTGCCGCCTGCGTCCTCTTCGCCTTCGGCGATCGTCGCCACTGCCGGGCGCTGCTCGCCCTGCGGATTTTCGGTGCCGTCGATGAAGCCGCTCAAATCGCGCTCTTCCACCCAGCGGAAACCGTGGGTTTCTTCTTCAATCTTGATGGCGTTGCCAAACGCCGCCAACGCGGCCTGCGCCAGCGTGAAGTTGACGTCATGGCGCAGCGACTGGATGTGGATCAGCATGTCGCGCTGGGTGGCCGGCGCCAGCCCTTTGCCGAGCGGCGTGAACGGCTTCAGCTCTTGCGCGCCCTGACCGCTGGAGAGATCGTGCCAAACGTCGTAGCCGAAAGCGATCACCGCGCCGAGGCGCGCATCGGGAAACTGCTGCTGCAGCTCGCTCAGCGTCTGACAAAACTGCTTGCAGCCCTGGCGCAAGTCGGCGAACTCGCCCTGTACGCTGGCTTCCATAAAAATGGCGAAACGGCAGTGCTCCAGCAGAATGCCGCTCTGAACCTGTGTCATGTTGTTATCCTCAATACCAGAATCCGGCAACAGGTAAGGTATGGCGGTTGACGCGCGGGTTCCCTGTTACAAACGCGCGCTATCATACCGCAAGCACGGGCGATTGCCTTGCAGCAGCGCAAAGAAAATAGGGGTAATGGCTTGAAAAGACAGGCGCCGCGAACCGACGCCCGTTGAACGCGTTACTGCTGCGGCTTGGCGTGCCAGATGATTTTGCTGACCGTCCAGCTTTTCAGGGTGTCGTCCGGCGGGATGATATCCTGCGCCCCGGCCCACTTGCCGCTGAAGATGTAGGTGACGTACTTGCTCTGCTCCGCCACGCACTCCACTTTACCGGCGTCTTCGCCGCTGCCCGGTTTACAGGAACCGAACGCCTTGCTGTACATGTCGCCGAACGGCGTGCCGAGCTTGTTGCCCCACTCCGTCGCCACTTGCGGATCCAGCACGTCTACCCGCTGCAGGCGCCCTTTCGGTTCGCCGGTGATCACCAGCTTCACCTCGTCGCCGGACAGCGCCTGGTAATAAGAGACGATCTGGCCGTTGCTGGTCGCCATGCCGCCGCGCAGGCGGTAGTTGCCGTCCAGCCCATCGTTGATAGCGCTTTCCGACATCGGCGTGCCGGCGTTGAGCTTGCCGACGCCCTTGGCGCCGACCTCCAGGCTGCTGCCGAACCAGTTGAACGGCGACAGGCTGGACCAGGAGAAATTGGACATGCTCGAACAGCCGGTCAGTAACAGCGGAAGCCCTAACAGCAGGGGGCGAATATTCATCTCTAGCTCCTTAAACATCAATGGCACGGGGCGGTAACCCGCCCCCGCCGCACTCGGCATTTTGCTGCGTGCCAGCCTCTCACAACGGCCCGCACTACGCCAACGGTTGCCAGCTTGGAGTGCGGAAAATGCGAAAAGTGCCGCACTTCTCGGCAATTAGTCGGCGTGCTCCGCCGGCGCAAAGCAGGCTTTCAGGCGCGCATTCAACAACAGATAGCTTAGCGCCAGCGCATCGAGCAGCGCCAACGCCAGTTCCAGCCCCGGCGCATCGCCGTCCTGGCGCCACAGACTGAACAGCGAGCCGCCGAGCGACGCCAGCAGGGAGACAGCCAGCCCCCAGCGCCAGCCGCGCCACAGCCGCGGCCATTGGTGGCGGCGGCCGCTCAGCAAAAACGCCTGCGCCGCCGGCAGGCCGAGCAGCATGCCGTACCAAAAACGTTGGGTATCCGGATAAAATAGCGCCAGCAAGCTTTCGCCCTGCTCGCGCGAAGCGCCGGCCATCACGAACAGCAGCCAGGTGCGCGCCTGCAAAATCAACACGGCCCAAAATCCCAGCGGCAGCCGCAGCGCGCCGTGCTGGTCGTAATCGTCCGGGGAAAACCGGGGTGAGAATGGCTTCAACGATCGTTCCTTGCCAACAGAATAAAGACTATGGCTACAGATGGGCGCCGGCGGCGAGAATTTCAATGCGTCGGCTTAAGAAGCTCTTAAGATCGGTGTGTTTTAATCGTTAGCACTTAACAAGCAGCCCGATATCAGCGGGATGTGATTTTCGATAACGATGATAAGGAAGCGCAACATGAAAAAACTGACTCTGGCCGCTCTGATCGCGCTGTGCAGCGCACCGGTACTGGCGCAGCAAGGCGGGTTCCTCGATCCGGCCGCGCCGCAGGCTCAAACGCAAACCACCGCACAAGGCGGTTTCTCCGGCCCCAGCGCGGCGCTGACCACCGTGGACAAGGTGAAATCGCTGAGCGACGACACCTGGGTGATGCTGCAGGGCAATATCGAGCAGCGCATCGGCGACGACACCTATACCTTCCGCGATGCCACCGGCACGCTGACGGTCGAAATCGATCGCAAGCGCTGGAACGGCCAAACCGTTACGCCGAAAGACAAGGTGCAGTTGGAAGGCAAAGTGGATAAAGACTGGAGCAGCGTCGAAGTGGACGTGAAAACCGTCAAAAAGCTGCCGTAATGCACTGCGGCGGGCGGTGCAACGCCGCCGCCCGCCGCCCGCTCAATATTCCTGATCTTCGATCAGCCGCTTGCCCAGGCTGGTGATGCCCTGGATCTCGTAGCCGAGCTTCTCGTACATCTCGACCACCGTGTCGTTGTCTTCGCGCACCATAATCTGGATCTTCGGGCAGCCACGGGCGATCAATTTCTTCTCCAGACGGTTGATCAACGCATTGGCGATGCCGCGCCCGCGATAGTCGGGATGCACCCCGAGGTAATACGCCGAGCCGCGGTGGCCGTCATAGCCGCCCATCACCGAACCGACCACTTCGCCGCCGACTTCCGCCACCAGGAACAGCTCCGGATCGTGGTTCAGCTTGCGCTCGATGTCCATTTCCGGATCGTTCCAGGGCCGCAGCAGATCGCAGCGCTCCCACAGGGTAATGACTTCTTCAAAGTCGTCTTGTCGAAATACGCGAATTTCCATCGATGTTGGCCGCTGTTAATTAAGGTGTTTATCTGATTATCGCGTGATTATTCACTTACGCAATATCAAACTGCGATTTACCGCGCTATTTGCCCAGAAATCGCCGGTAACAGGCGTAATAAATGGAAATAGTTATCGGGTCGATTAATGATTATCAATACGATATAACGTCGCAAAATAGAAACGTCGACGGAGCGTTGCGTAATGAAAAAGCAAGGTAAACCCTTCCTCAATTTTAAACCGCTTGCCGTTTCCCCGACGCGACGCCAACTTTTGCTTTCCGGCCTGGCGGTGGCGCTGCTCGGCGTGAAAAGCCAACGCGCCAGGGCGGAAGGCCTGCTGCGCAATCAACACAGCAAGCCGGCGGCGAAACCGGCCGGTGCCAAGAAGCTGGTGATGATCGATCCCGGCCACGGCGGCATCGACTCCGGCGCGGTCGGCCACGAAGGCTCGCAGGAAAAACACATCGTGCTGGAAATCGCCAACCACGTGCGCCGTTTTCTGCATGAGCATGATCACGTCGAGGCGCGCCTGACGCGCGAAGAAGACGAATTCATTCCGCTGTTCCAGCGGGTGGAGATCGCCCACCAGCACCAGGCCGACCTGTTCATTTCGATTCACGCCGACGGCTTCACCAGCCCCTCGGCCTCTGGCGCTTCGGTGTTCGCCCTGTCCAACCGCGGCGCCAGCAGCGCCATGGCGCGCTACCTGTCCAACCGTGAAAACGCCGCCGACGACGTGGCGGGCGGTAAATACAAGGAGCAGGACAACTACCTGCAGCAGGTGCTGTTCGATCTGGTGCAAACCGACACCATCAACAACAGCCTGACGCTTGGCCGCCACGTGCTCGGCCAAATTCGCCCGGTACACCACCTGCACAGCGACAGCACCGAACAGGCGGCGTTCGCGGTGTTGAAATCCCCGTCCATTCCCTCGGTGCTGGTGGAAACCTCGTTCATCACCAACCCGAACGAAGAGCGGCTGCTGGGCACCACCGCGTTTCGCGAGAAGATTGCCCGCGCCATCGCGGACGGCATCGTTAACTTCTTCGACTACTTCGACGCCCACCAGCGCAAACCCCGCTGATGCCGCGGGCGGCGAATAAGGGTATACTCAGCGCCTTGTTCAGCCAGACGCTATAAAGACCCCGCATGAGTTTACCTAACATCGCTGAAGTAAAATCCTTCCTGCTGGCGCTGCAGGATCACATCTGCGCGCAGCTCGCCCAGGCCGACGGCGGCGCCGCGTTCATCGAAGACCAATGGACGCGTGAAGAAGGCGGCGGTGGCCGCAGCCGCGTGTTGACCAACGGCGCGGTGTTCGAACAGGCGGGGGTCAACTTCTCGCACGTCTCCGGCGCCACCCTGCCGGCCTCGGCCACCGCGCACCGTCCGGAACTGGCCGGGCGTAGCTTCCAGGCGATGGGCGTCTCATTGGTTATCCACCCGCTCAGCCCCTACGTGCCCACCAGCCACGCCAACGTGCGCTTCTTCATCGCCGAAAAGCCGGGCGAAGCGCCGGTGTGGTGGTTCGGCGGCGGCTTTGATCTGACGCCGTTCTACGGCTTCGCAGAGGATGCCGTGCACTGGCACCGCACCGCGGCCGAGCTGTGCGCGCCGTTCGGCGACGAGGTCTACCCCAAATACAAACAGTGGTGCGACGATTACTTCTTCATCAAGCACCGCAACGAAGCGCGCGGCATCGGCGGCCTGTTCTACGACGATCTGAACACCCCGGACTTCGACCACTGCTTCGCCTTCACCCGCGCGGTGGGCCAGGGCTTCCTCGACGCCTATCTGCCGATCGTCGAAAAACGCAAGGCCTTGACCTGGGGCGAGCGCGAGCGTCAGTTCCAGCTGTACCGCCGCGGCCGCTACGTGGAGTTCAACCTGGTGTGGGATCGCGGCACGCTGTTCGGGCTGCAAACCGGCGGGCGCACCGAGTCCATTCTGATGTCGATGCCGCCGTTGGTGCGTTGGGAATATAACTACCAGCCGGACGCCGATAGCCCGGAAGCGGCGCTGGCGCGCGATTTTCTGCCGGTGCGCGACTGGCTGCAGGAGCCGAAATGATGCAGATTTGGGTCGATGCGGACGCCTGTCCGAACGTGATCAAAGAGGTGCTGTTTCGCGCCGCCGATCGTACCGCCATCACCGTAACGCTGGTGGCGAACCAGCCGCTGCGCACGCCGCCGTCGAAGTACATCCGTTCGCTGCAGGTGGCGGCCGGCTTCGACGTGGCCGACAACGAGATCGTGCGCCGCTGCGAAGCGGGCGATCTGGTGATCACCGCCGACATTCCGCTGGCGGCGGAGGTGATAGAGAAAGGCGCGGTGGCGCTGAACCCGCGCGGCGAACGCTACACGCCGGACACCATCCGCGAGCGCCTCAACATGCGCGATTTTATGGATACCCTGCGCGCCAGCGGCATTCAGACCGGCGGCCCGAACGCCCTGAACCAGCGCGACCGCCAGCAGTTCGCCAACGAGCTGGACAAATGGCTGCTGCAGGCAAAGCGGGCGCAGTGATGAATGAACTGCGCCCTGCTCTGCTGCGGTTTAGAAGCGCACCTCCCCACCGAAGATATAGGTGCGCCCACGGGCGGTGTTGGTCGGCGTCTCATACTGCGACTGCGACGGCAGCGAGTTCATCTTGTTCAGCGCGTCCGAATAGTCTTTGTCCATCAGGTTTTGCACGCTGAGCTTGAGCAACAGATTGCGATTCACCTGATAGGTGCCGTACAGATCGATAATGGTCGGAATATGCGGCGCCGGCTCTTTTAGCAACTGTTCATTCTCATCGTAATCAGAGTCAGGCGACAGGCGCACCGACTTGCCGGTGTATTTCACCACCCCGCCCAGCGTCAACGTCTCGTCCAGCAGGCGTACCCCGCTGTCCAGCGTGAAGTAAAACTCCGGCAGTTCGCTGATATCGCCCGCGCCGAACACGTTGCTGGCCTGGTTGGTCGGCTGGGAGGTATGCTCCTTGCTTAATGACAGCTTGGTAAAGGCGAAACCGGCGTCGTACAGCGCTTCGAGCTCCACCCCGCGCATTTTGACCGGTTCTGGGGCGTTGCTGTACATGGTCATGCTGACGTTGACGTCCGCATTATCCCACTCCTCCTGCGTCGCCTGCGAACGGTTGCATTTCTGGCGGTTTTTACACACCAGGTAGGTTTGGCTGGATATGTAGTTTTTGATCCTGGTTTCGAAATAGACCGCTTTCAGTTGGAAGCTGTCCTGCTTGAACAACAGATCGTGGGCATTGGCGTTGAAACCGCCCTGCCAGGTCTCCGCTTTTTCGCCTTTCAGGAACGGGTTCATCGACTGGCCGCCGCTGTTGGCGAAGAACACCTCCTGGATATTCGGCCCGCGCATCGACTTGCTGTAGCTGACGAACGGCTGCAGCCACGGCGTCACCTGCGCCGACAGCATGACCGACGGATTGAAACCCTGTTCATTGCGAGTGATATTGCTGGCGCCTTGCGGGAAGCACTCTACGCGTTCGTCACAGGCCGGCTTATAGCCGGAGAGGCGATAGGCGGTGTAGTTCAGATCGAAATTCCCCTGCCAGATGCCGTAGTTGGCCTGCAACCCACTGTACAGGCTGGAGATATCTTGTTTGCCGGCAATGCCCACCGGCATGCTTTCCGCCTGATTGTCATCCGTCACCAAACCGGAGGCCTTTTTCTTATACTCATTGCGCACCAGCTTGCCGCCGTAGCTGAAGGCGAAATCGACATCCTGCAGGCTGAAACGGCTGGTGTTGTTGATATCCAGCGCATCGGAGATGTTTTTCGCCGTGCTGTCGCTGAATCCCGCCATGTTGTCGGACATAAATTGCTGCTTGCCGCGGCTGGTGCTGGCGGTCAGGTTGAAATCGATCAGTTCCGAGAACGGCGCGTAGTGGTATTTAAGGTAGAAATCGTCGCTGTCGATGTGGCGGCGGGTGATTTTATTCTGGTAGCTGCGCGCCGACAGTTCGATGCTGTTGAAGGCATCCGGCTTGATGTCCACCTTGAACAGCTGGGATTTCGGGTTCTGACGATAGGTTTTATCGACGTTGAACACCTCGCTGTCGAAACCGGCGCCGTTTTTGTAGTTGGAGGTGATGGAGCTGCCGCTGATCGCCGCCATCGCCCCCAGGCTGCCGCCGTCGGCAAAGGCGGCGGTTTTGGCGCCCACGGCGATCATGCCGCTGCGGCCGATGCCGTTATTGCCCACCGAGAATTTGGTGCGCACGCCGAACGGGTTATCGGAAAATACTACGTCGTCCACGCCGATAGTGCGGAAGTTGGCGCTGCCCGCCAGGGCGTTCACCCCAGCGGAGCCGGTGGCATTGCCGCGCGCCACGTCGACGCCGACGATAAAGTTAGGATCGATCAGCGCCCCGAACTGGCTGGTGGGCAATCCCCCGTGCGCTGCGTCGCTCGGCGAGTTGCCGTAGTAGTTTTGCGTGATGCCATCGACCATGGTGTTGACCCGGCCAAAGCCGCTCAGGCCGCGGATATTGACGCTGACCGATCCCTGGCCGGGATCGATCTGGGTATAGGTACCCGGCATGCTGCGCAGAATGCTGTCCACCGACTCCAGATTCTTGTTTTCGTCGCGCGAGCTGAACGCACCTGGCCTCGCCAACGCGTCTTTTTCGCTGCTGTTGCCGCTGTCGGCGGCCGAGACGTTGAGCGGGCTGAACGCCACGCTGCCTTTATTATTTTCCGCCTGTTCCTGCGCGGCCGCAGCCGGCCCGTACAGCGCCAGTCCCGCGCCGATCAGGCTCGCTATCATTTTGATTTTCATATATCCCCAGAAATAGCCAATAAGGTTTGATGGCCGACAATGCCCAGCAAAAAGCCCGCCGAAAGCGCGGTAAAAGATTGTTATTGTTTTATTGCGCCGCAGCGTGCCGCGGCGCTGAAGGTTATTTCTGCGCCTGCCGATCCGCCGCCAAAATAAAGGCGTACTCCAGCGCGCCGTTTTCCAGCCTCGCCAGGCGGCCCGATTTGCCGCCGTGGCCGGCGGTCATGTCGGTGGAGAGCAGCAGCAGCGAATCGCCCTGCTTGAAGCGCCGCAGCTTCGCCACCCATTTGGCCGGCTCCCAATACTGCACCTGCGAGTCGTACAAGCCGCTGGTAACCAGCAGGTTCGGGTAACGCTGCTTGCGCACGTTGTCGTACGGGCTGTAGGACTTCATCAGCGCATAGGCGGCCGGCTGGTGCGGGTTGCCCCACTCCTCGTACTCCCCGGTGGTGAGCGGAATGCTGTCGTCCAGCATGGTGGTCACCACGTCGACGAACGGCACCTGCGCCACCACCGCGTTGTACAGCTGCGGCGCCTGATTGATCACCGCACCCATCAGCAAGCCGCCGGCGCTGCCGCCCATGGCGTAGATGCGCCCCGGCTGGCCGTAGCCGTCTTTGATCAGCGCCTGGGTGGCGTCGATGAAGTCGTTGAAGCTGTTCGGTTTGTGCGTCAGCTTGCCCTGCTTGTACCAGCTCTGCCCCAGCTCCCCGCCGCCGCGCACGTGGATCAGCGCATAGACGAAGCCGCGATCCAGCAGGCTGATGCGGTTGGCGCTGAACGCCGGATCCATGCTCATGCCGTAAGCACCGTAGCCGTACACCAGCAGCGGGTTATGCCCGTTTTTGAACAGCGATGTGCGGTACACCAGCGAGACCGGCACCTTCACGCCGTCGCGCGCCGTGACCCAGATGCGCTCGCTGTGATACAGGCTGGGATCGACGCCTTTCACTTCCTGCTGCTTCAGCAGGGTGCGCTCGCCCTTGTTCAGATCCCACTCATAGGTGCGGGTCGGCGTGGTCATCGCCGAATAGCCGTAGCGCAACCGATCGCTGTCCGGCTCGGGGTTATAGCCCAGCCAGGCCATGTAGCTGGCGTCGTCGAACGGGATGGCGCGCTCGGTTTTGCCGTCCCAGCTGATTTGCCGCAGCTGCACCAGCCCGTTGGCGCGCTCCTGCACCACCAGCCAGTCGCGGAACAGGCTGAAGTTCTCCACCTCGTGCTGCGCCTGCGGTGCGATCAGCGTCTGCCAGGGTTTGCCCGCCGCCGCCGTGCGGTACAGGCCGAAGTTCGGATCCTGATGGTTGGAACGCAGATAGAACTCGCCGCGGTAGTGATCGAGATAGTACTCGCGGCCGTTCTGCCGGGCGGCGAACAGCTGCGGCTCGCGCTGCGGCTGGTTGGCGTCGATCAGGCGCACTTCGGAGGTGGTGTTGCCGCTGATGGTCAGAATCAGGTAATCACGCGAGGACGAGCGGCCGAGGCTGAGGTAGAACGCCGGATCGTTTTCCTGGTACACCAGCTTATCTTCCGCCGTCGGCGTCCCGTACTGATGGCGATAAACCTGGTATGGCAACAGCGTTTGCGGGTGGTTGCGCACGTAGAACAGGGTTTGGTTGTCGTTGGCCCATACCATGTTGCCGGAGGTGTTTTCCAGCGTTTCCGGCGACCAGCGTTCACTGCCTATCTCGCGCAGGGAGATGCGGTATTGGCGGCGGCCCTGCAGATCTTCGGCCACCGCTAGCCGGCGGTTGTCCTGGCTGACGTCCATCGCCCCCAGGCGATAGTAGGCGTGGCCGGCCGCGCGCTGATTGGCGTCCAGCAAGGTTTGCCACGGCGCGTCGGCGGTGAGCGCCTGGCGCTGATACCGCGCGAAATCTTTACCGGCGGCGTAGCTTTCCTGATAGCGATAGCCGTTGAGCTGATACGGCACCGAACGATCGTCAGGGTTCATGCGGCCCAGTATCTCCTGATACAGCGTGGCGCGCAGCTTTTGGTACGGCGCCATCATCTGCTCGGTGTAGCGGTTCTCCGCCTTCAGGTAGTCCAGCACCTTCTGCTCTTTTCGGCTGTCGTCGCGCAGCCAGTAGTAATCGTCGATGCGCGTCTCGCCGTGGGCGGTCAGCGCTTTCGGCGCGCGTTCCGCCAACGGCGGCTGCGGTTGCGCCAGCGCGGCGCCGGCGACGCCTAAAGAAAGCCAGAGCGCGGCCACGATGCGACGGCGCGGGGTGGATAACAGCGGATTCATAATCCCTCACGAAGTTTGAAAAGGCGGACGACGGCGATGCGGCGCCTGCGGGCATTAACGGCGGGCATTCAGCTCCGCCAGATTGAAATCGATCGGCATCGTCACCCTGACGGCCCCCTGCTGCAGCATCTCCGGCGGCGGCGGCGGCAACGGCTGAGCGCGCGACACCACCGCTACCGCTTCCCGATCCAGCGACGCAGTGCCGGAGCGCACCAGCAGCGTAACGTTCGAGACCCGCCCCTGCGCGTCGACGCTGAAACTGACCTGCGGCATGCCGCTGCGCCGGCGGCTGCGGGCATCCAAAGGGTAATCCTTGATGCGGTTCAGTTTGCCTTTCACCAGGCTCTCCCACGACAGTTTGGCCTGCGCGTTGCTGTTGGCGTCGCTGTTGATCGGTGCGGCGGTCTGGTGAGAGAGCGTCTGCGCCTGCGGCGCGGCGGCGCTGGACGCGGCGGCGTTGCGCGTCTCTTTGGCCTGTTCCTGCGGCTTAGGCTGCGGCTGCGTTTTTTGCGGGGGGCGGCGTTCGGCGCGCTTCTTCTCCGCCGTCACGATTTTCGCTTTCTCGGCGCGCGCCAGCTTGGGCAGATCCGGCTGTTGCTGCTGCTCCGCCGGCTGCGCCGCAGCGGATTCCGCCTGCTGCACACCCAGCGGCAGCGGCTTGCTTTCCGGCGCTTCAATCTGCGCCGCCCAGCTCATCATCACCGCCGGCGGTGGCAACACCACCGGCTCCAGCGCCGTCTGCGGCCAGTAAAACAGCAGCACCAACGCCGCGTGCGCCGCCAGAGCGAGCAGCAGGCCGCGCGCCCAGCGCGGCTGCGGCAGTTCAAAGGCCGGGAGGGAGTAAGACTGACTTAACATAGGGGCATTAGCTTGCTTAATTGCGAATGATTGCAGATCACATTTACTAATGATAATCATTTGCAACTATAATTAACACCCCTTTTCACTCTCTTAACGTATTCATTTCACTGATGGTGTGATCCACAGGTAGTCTGCGGTGTTCGCATCGACCTGTACGCCCGGCTCCGCCAGCATCAGCACCGTCAGCGCCGCCGCCGGTTGCAGATCCCGCACGTGCAGCGGCACCCCCACCGATTTGGCGGCGTGATAGCCACCGGCGATCAACAGCGCGGGCGTGGGCGCCGCCAGCAGGCGCTCAGCCATGCGCCGGTCGCGCTGCTGCTGGATCGCCAGCATCGCACGCAACTGGTCGGCCTCAATCTTGCCGCCGTGCGAAGTGCGGATGGTCTCTTCCAGCGCCTTGCGCACCGCCGGCTGCGCCGATAGCTGCCCCGTCGGGAATTGCGGCTGCTGATACAACGCCGTAATCTCGCTGCGATCCAGATTGGCCGACCACAGCGGGTAAGGCGCGCGCATCGCCGCCATCGTCACCCCGCCATACAGCGCCCACTTCCAGCCCGGCTGCCAGGCGATCAGCTCCGCTACGCGGCCGTCGCGCACCGTCGGATCGCTCTGCAACCACTGCTTGACCTTGTCGACCTGCGCCTGTTGGTTCGGGTTGATCATCTCCATCAGCACGCTGCCCTGCGGCCGCCGCTGCGGCAGTTGCTGCACCAGCCATTGCTCAATCTGATGGTGGTAAGGATTGTCATGTTTCTCACCCAGGATCACCCGCGGCTGCTGCGCCAATCGCGTCAACAGCTGCTCCGGCGTCAGGGTCGCGCCGCTGTGCAGATCGGTGATGCTCCCCAAACTCGCGACGTCGTTGGCCGGCGCCTTCACCGGCGCCTGGCTACAGGCGCCGAGCGCCAACGCCGCCAATAAAATCAGGTATCTCATCATGTTGCCCCATTATCGAAAATGGCGACATTATAGATAATAATTATCATTTGCATATAGATCCGGCTTAACGATTTTTTTACGCGGCGATCGCCGGCTGTGCATTGCGTTGAAAAAACATTGCGGGTATAACCAATAGCCATTCAGATATTTAGACGTCTATACGGATAGATTATTATGCAACCATCGGCACCCGCCGCAGGACAGTTCAAACGCAGCATGAAGGCCCGGCACCTGGTGATGCTGTCGCTGGGCGGCGTGATCGGCACCGGGCTGTTTTTCAACACCGGCTACATCATCTCCACCACCGGGGCGCTCGGCACGCTGCTGGCCTACCTGATCGGCGCGCTGGTGGTGTATCTGGTGATGCTGTGCCTGGGCGAGCTGTCGGTGGCGATGCCGGAAACCGGCGCTTTTCACGTCTATGCTTCGCGCTATCTGGGGCCGGCCACCGGCTATACCGTCGCCTGGCTGTATTGGCTCACCTGGACGGTGGCGCTCGGCTCCAGCCTGACCGCCGCCGGATTCTGCATGCAGTACTGGTTCCCGCAGTCGCCGGTGTGGCTGTGGTGTTTGATCTTCTGCGTGGCCATTTTCCTGCTTAACGTGGTGACCACCCGCTTTTTCGCCGAAAGCGAATTCTGGTTTTCGCTGATCAAAGTGGTTACCATTCTGGCGTTTATCATTCTGGGCGGCGCCGCCATGTTCGGCCTGCTGCCGATGAAAGACGGTACCCCGGCGCCGTTCCTGCATAACCTGACCGCTTCCGGCTGGCTGCCGCACGGCACGCTGCCGATCCTGATGACCATGGTGGCGGTGAACTTCGCCTTCTCCGGCACGGAACTGATCGGCATCGCCGCCGGCGAAACCGAGAACCCGGAAAAAGTCGTGCCGCTGGCGATCCGCACCACGGTGATCCGCCTGATGCTGTTCTTTATCGGCACGGTCTTCGTGCTGGCGGCGTTGATCCCGATGGATCAGGCGGGGATCGTCAAAAGCCCGTTCGTGCTGGTGTTTGAACGCATCGGCGTGCCTTACGCCGCCGATATCTTCAACTTCGTGATCCTGACCGCCATCCTGTCGGCGGCCAACTCCGGCCTGTACGCCTCCGGGCGCATGCTGTGGTCGCTGGCCCACCAGCGCACCCTGCCGGCCTACTTTGCGCGCGTCAATGCGCGCGGCATTCCGATCAACGCCCTGACCTTCAGCATGCTCGGCGGCGTGCTGGCGCTGCTGACCAGCGTGATCGCGCCGGACACGGTGTTTGTCGCCCTGTCGGCGATCTCCGGTTTTGCGGTGGTGGCGGTGTGGCTGAGCATCTGCGCGGCCCACTATGCTTTCCGCCGCGCCTACCTGCGCAGCGGCCAGCCGATAAGCGGCCTGAAATACCGCGCGCCCGGCTACCCATTGACGCCGATCCTCGGCTTTGCGCTGTGCCTGCTGGCCTGTATCGGGCTGGCGTTCGATCCGGAGCAGCGCATTGCGCTCTACTGTGGGCTGCCGTTCGTCGCCCTGTGCTACCTCACCTATTTCCTGACCCGGCGCGCCGGGCAAAAAACCGCTTTGGGAGAACAACATGTCGGTTAACAACCCCGTCGCCCGCCTGCTGGCCGAACATCCTACGCTGATCCTGGACGGCGCGCTGGCCACCGAGCTGGAAGCGCGCGGCTGCGATCTGACCGATCCGCTGTGGTCGGCCAAGGTGCTGATTGAAAATCCCGAGCTTATCTATCAGGTGCATCTCGATTATTTCAACGCCGGCGCCCAATGCGCCATCACCGCCAGCTATCAGGCCACGCCGCAGGGCTTCTTGCGCCGCGACCTGGATCAGGAGCAATCGCTGGCGCTGATCGCCAAAAGCGTGCAGCTGGCGCAGCGGGCGCGCCGCGATTATCTGGCCGCGCACCCGCAGGCCGCGCCGCTGCTGATCGCCGGTTCGGTGGGCCCGTACGGCGCCTATCTGGCCGACGGCTCGGAATACCGCGGCGATTACCGGCTGGCGCAGGATGACATGATGGCCTTCCACCGCCCGCGCATCGCCGCCCTGGCGGCCGCCGGCGTCGATCTGCTGGCCTGCGAAACGCTGCCGTCGTTCGCCGAACTGCAGGCGCTGCTGACGCTGCTGCAGGAATTCCCGACGCTCGGCGCCTGGTTCGCCTTTACCCTGCGCGGCAGTCAACATCTCAGCGACGGTACGCCGCTGACGGAGGTCCTGTCCGCGCTGCGCGGCAACCCGCAGGTGTTGGCCATCGGCATCAACTGCATCGCGCTGGACAAGGTCGCCCCGGCGCTGCGTCAGCTGAACGCGCTGGCCGACAAGCCGCTGCTGGTTTACCCGAACTCCGGCGAGCACTACGATGCGGTAAGCAAAACCTGGCACGCCTGCAGCGGCGAGCACGGCAGCCTGGCCGATCAGGCGGCGGAGTGGCGCGCGCTCGGCGCACAATTGATCGGCGGCTGTTGCCGCACCACCCCGCAGGATATCCGCGCCATCGCTGCGCGCTGCAAGGCATAAAAAAAGCCCCCGGCGCCAGCGGCGCAGGGGGCCAGTCACTCAACCCGGGCTTACAGCGGCTGGGTTTGGGCTTCCACCACCGCCAGCGCCACCATGTTGACGATGCGGCGCACCGAGGCGATCGGCGTCAGGATGTGCACCGGCTTGGCGACCCCCATCAGCACCGGCCCGACGGTCACCCCTTCCGAGCAGGAGACGCGCAGCAGGTTGTAGCTAATGCGCGCCGCTTCCATGTTCGGCATGATCAGCAGGTTGGCCGAGCCTTTCAGCGGGCTGTCCGGCATCAGATCGTGACGGATGCTTTCCACCAATGCGGCGTCGCCGTGCATTTCGCCGTCGATCTCCAGCTCGGGCGCCAGCTCGTTCACCAGCTCCAGCGTTTTGCGCATCTTGCGCGCCGCCGGGCAGTCGGAAGAGCCGAAGCTGGAGTGAGACAGCAGCGCCACCTTAGGTTCGATACCAAAGCGGCGCACGGTTTCCGCCGCCATCAGGGTGATCTCCGCCAGCTGTTCCGGGGTCGGATCGTCGTTGACGTAGGTGTCGGCGATAAAGGTGTTGCCGCTCGGCAGCAGCAGCGCGTTCATCGCGCCGGCGACGTGCGCGCCTTCACGGAAGCCGAACACGTTCTTCACCACGTCGTAATGCTCGTGGTAGCTGCCGATGGTGCCGCAGATCATCGCGTCCGCTTCGCCGCGGTGCAGCATGATGGCGGCGATCAGCGTCGGGTTACCGATCACCGCACGGCGCGCCTGCTCTTGCGAGACGCCGCGGCGTTTCATGATCTGGTAGTACTCGCCCCAGTATTCGTTAAAGCGCGGATCCGACTCGTTATTCACCACTTCGAAATCCTTGCCCGGCGTCAGCTGCAGACCCAATTTTTTCAGGCGCATCTCGATCACGCTCGGGCGGCCGACCAGGATCGGGAAGGCCAGCCCCTGTGACACCAGTTCCTGCGTGGCGTGCAGCACGCGCTCTTCCTCGCCTTCCGCCAGCACCACCCGCTTCACCTCTTTGCGCGCCTGCGAGAAGATCGGCTTCATGAACAGGTTGGTTTTGTAGACGAACTCCGCCAGCTTCTCGACGTAAGCGTCGAAGTCTTCGATCGGGCGCGTCGCCACGCCGGAGTCCATCGCCGCCTTGGCTACCGCCGGCGCGATCTTGACGATCAGGCGCGGATCGAACGGTTTCGGGATGATGTATTCCGGCCCGAAGGAGAGATCCTGATCGTCATAGGCGGAAGCCACCACGTCGCTCTGCTCCGCCAGCGCCAGATCGGCGATGGCGTGCACGCAGGCCAGCTTCATCTCTTCGTTGATGGTGGTGGCGCCCACGTCCAGCGCGCCGCGGAAGATGAACGGGAAGCACAGGACGTTGTTCACCTGGTTCGGGTAATCGGAACGGCCGGTACAGATGATGGCGTCCGGACGCACCGCTTTGGCCAGCGGCGGCAGAATTTCCGGTTCCGGGTTGGCCAGCGCCATGATCAGCGGATCGCGCGCCATGGTTTTCACCATATCCTGCGTCAAGACGCCCGGGCCGGAGCAGCCGAGGAAGATGTCGGCGTTCGGGATGGCGTCGCCCAGCGTGCGCTGGCCGTTATCCTCGATGGCGTAGGCGGCTTTGGTCTGCTCCATATTGGCGTCGCGGCCTTTATAGATGACGCCCTTGGAGTCGCAAACGGTGATGTTCTGTTGCCGCAGCCCCAGCGCCACCAGCAGGTTCAGGCAGGCGATGGAGGCCGCGCCGGCGCCGGACACCACCAGGCGTACGTCGGAGATATTCTTCTTCACCACGCGCAGGCCGTTGAGCACCGCCGCAGTGGTGATGATCGCCGTGCCGTGCTGGTCGTCGTGGAACACCGGGATCTTCATGCGCTCGCGCAGTTTCTGTTCGATGTAGAAACACTCCGGCGCCTTGATGTCTTCCAGGTTGATGCCGCCGAAGGTCGGTTCCAGCGCGGCGATAATGTCGATCAATTTGTCAGGGTTATGCTCATCCACTTCGATATCAAACACATCGATACCGGAAAACTTCTTGAACAAAACGCCCTTGCCTTCCATCACCGGCTTACCGGCCAACGCGCCGATATTGCCCAGACCCAGTACCGCCGTGCCGTTGGAAATCACCGCCACCAGGTTGCCGCGCGCGGTGTATTTGTAGGCTGCCAACGGATCTTCGGCGATCTCGAGGCAAGGCGCGGCGACGCCCGGTGAATAGGCCAACGCCAGATCGCGCTGGGTCGCCAACGGTTTGGTGGGGGAAACCTGGATCTTCCCTGGGACAGGAAACTGATGGAAATCAAGGGCACTCTGTTTGAGCTGTTCGTCCATTATGGATTCCTTTGTTTTTTGCTTTTATGTTGAGGTAAGGCTTTGAGGCTGCGCCCTGCCGTGGGCCGTGGCGCCCAAGTACAATGACAGGGCGCAGCCTTGAAGTATAGTGAGAGAAACATCACAAACTTTGAAGCGCGCCATAACCTTGGCCGAAAGACCGTTTTAAAAGTAAAAAAAGGATCGCGAGACGAGTCGGAGAAGCGCCGCCGTCAGCGTGGCGGCAGCGTGGCGCGCCAGGCGTTGAGCGTCTCCACCTGGCCGGCGCAAATGTGTAACGAGGTTTGTAACGCCAGGGTATAGCTTACCGCATCGCCCCAGGTATCCCCTTGCAGCCGCGGTTGCTCACAGGGCGCGAACACCGATTCAGGGGGCAACAGCGGCACGGCCTGCAGCGCCGGCGGCCGGGCGCAGGAGCTCAAGCACAGCGCCAGGCAGAGGCTGAGCGGCGCACGGATCGTTTTTAATCGCTTCACGGTATTTCCTCTGATAAGCCTCGTGTTGTTGGCGCAGCTGCCGTTCCTGCCGCTGCTGCGCCGCCATCAGCGCACGGTTTTGCGCATCCTGGGTCTGCAGGGTGGCGATCAGCCCGGCCTGCTGCGCCAGGCTTTTCTGTAGCTCCGCCGCCTGTTGGCGCGCGGACGCCAACTGGTGCGACAGCAGCGAGCTGTAGCCGCCGAGGCAGATGGCCGCCAGCAACAGCAGCAGCAACCCGCCCTGCATCAGTTTTTGCAGCCAGCCGCTCATGCCGGATAGTCCCGGAACGCCAGCTGGAAGTGCGGGCCATCCTTGAGGGTTTTCCACTCGCCGCCCCATTCGACGTTGACCCCGCATTCACGCGCCGCGCGCCGCACCGCCACCGCAATCTGCGCGTAGTAATCCCACTCCCAGGAGACCACGCCCGCCGGCATCGCCACCACGTCCACCGCGTGACCGGTCAGATGGCGGCTGCGCAGCGTTTGGCTGCTGCCGGCGCGCACCATTTCCCGTTGGCGCGCCATGCTGCGCAGCCCCTCGCTGACGGAAAACGGCACCAGCGAATAACGCAGCGCCAGACGAATAACGCGCACCAGATCCGGGTGCACGCCGCGCAGGTTCTCTTCGCTGCGGGCGGTAAAACGAATCTCTTCGATGTCATTTAACATTTTTAAACCCCGTCTTTTTGCCGATGAATTTTTTAATTAAGGCGTTGATGTAATCTGCCCCCATAAAGCCAATCAGTACGCTGGCCAAATTCGCCCACTTTAATTCCAGGCCCATCAGCGCCAGCGCATCGCGCACCGTCCAGGCCAATAACGCGCACATCGCCGCATTCAATAAACGGCGCCGAATACCCACGTTGCGGTAAGCGCCGTGCAATAGCGCCATGACGCCGGCCAAAATGGCGTTTAATACCGGCTGAAGATATTCACATACTCGCTGGACTATTAAGCCAACAGCGTCAGGCTCTATGCTGGACATAGCTCATCTCCTTTTTTATTTTTAATTAAATGCCAATCACGGCCGGTGGGACATCGGATAATCAGAATCTAGTTAAGGATGCTATTACAAAGCAAATGAATAAATACAGGCCCTATGGTCGAATTCATTCATGCTGAGCGTTGGCACAACGCATAAGCGCCAATATTGACGGCAATGAATAAAATTTCATTGTTATCGTGATTTATTTCGACTTTCGTTTTCACGAAAAATAAACATTAATGGCTGCGGGAAATATGTCCCATCTTAAAAACATCCACTCTGGAGAAATACCATGTCCACACGCAAAGCCGTTATTGGGTATTATTTTATTCCGACCAACCAAATCAATAATTACACCGAGTCCGATACGTCCGTCGTGCCGTTCCCGGTATCCAACATCACACCGGCCAAAGCCAAACAGCTGACGCACATCAACTTCTCGTTCCTGGATATCAACAGCAACCTGGAATGCGCCTGGGATCCGGCCACCAACGATGCCAAGGCGCGCGATGTGGTCAACCGCCTGACCGCGCTCAAGGCGCACAATCCCAGCCTGCGCATCATGTTCTCCATCGGCGGTTGGTACTACTCCAACGATCTGGGCGTGTCGCACGCCAACTACGTCAACGCGGTGAAAACCCCGGCCTCGCGCACCAAGTTTGCCCAATCCTGCGTGCGCATCATGAAGGATTACGGCTTCGACGGCGTGGACATCGACTGGGAGTACCCGCAGGCCTCAGAAGTGGACGGTTTCATCGCCGCGCTGCAAGAGATCCGCACCCTGTTGAATCAGCAAACCGTCGCCGACGGCCGCCAGGCGCTGCCGTATCAGTTGACTATCGCCGGCGCCGGCGGCGCCTTCTTCCTGTCGCGCTATTACAGCAAGCTGGCGCAGATCGTCGCGCCGCTCGATTACATCAACCTGATGACCTACGATCTGGCCGGCCCCTGGGAGAAGATCACCAACCACCAGGCGGCGCTGTTCGGCGACGCGGCCGGGCCGACCTTCTACAACGCGCTGCGCGAAGCCAATCTGGGCTGGAGCTGGGAAGAGCTGACCCGCGCCTTCCCCAGCCCGTTCAGCCTGACGGTCGACGCCGCGGTGCAGCAACACCTGATGATGGAAGGCGTGCCGAGCGCCAAGATCGTGATGGGCGTCCCCTTCTACGGCCGCGCCTTCAGGGGCGTCAGCGGCAGCAACGGCGGCCAGTACAGCAGCCACAGCACGCCGGGCGAAGATCCGTATCCGGGCACCGATTACTGGCTGGTGGGCTGCGAAGAGTGCGTGCGCGACAAGGATCCGCGCATCGCCTCCTATCGCCAGCTGGAGCAGATGCTGCAGGGCAACTACGGCTATCAGCGGTTGTGGAACGACAAGACGAAAACCCCTTACCTGTATCATGCGCAGAACGGGCTGTTCGTCACCTATGACGATGCCGAAAGCTTCAAATACAAAGCGAAGTACATCAAGCAGCAGCAGCTGGGCGGCGTGATGTTCTGGCATCTGGGGCAAGACAACCGCAACGGCGATCTGCTGGCCGCGCTGGATCGCTATTTCAACGCCGCGGACTACGACGACAGCCAGCTGGATATGGGCACCGGCCTGCGTTACACCGGCGTCGGCCCCGGCAACCTGCCGATCATGACCGCGCCGGCCTACGTGCCGGGCACCACTTACGCGCAGGGCGCGCTGGTGTCCTATCAGGGTTACGTCTGGCAGACCAAATGGGGTTACATCACCTCGGCGCCCGGTTCCGACAGCGCCTGGCTGAAGGTGGGCCGCGTGGCGTAAGCCATAAAAAAACCCCGTAGCCGAGCGCTGCGGGGTTTTCATTGAGTTAACCGTTTGATTTTCGCGTCCCTTCGTCTCTATTCCTTCAGTTGTGGCACCAAGGATAGCCGCCATCCCGCACCACTTCGCGGCCCATCAGGCTGTAAACATCGCTTTTGCGCGTCAGCCGCTCATGCCACCAGTTAAACCCGGCGCCCTTGCTGGCCGGATGCCACGCCAGCCAAATCATTTCGTCGCCCTTTTGCATCTCCACCGGCACCGTCACCAGTTCGCCGCTGGCCAGTTCCTTTTCGATCAGCGACGGCGGCAGAAAAGCGTGGCCGATGCCGCGTTTGAGCAACGCCAGGTTGCTTTCCACGTCGCACACCACCAGTTGGCGCTGCAAAGGCAACGTGCCGTGATTGCGTTTGGGCAGTTCATGGCTGCTGTCGGCGATCGCAACCACGATGTCGTTCAAGCGCTGCTTCTTGCACACCGGCTTTTTCTGCGCCGCGAACGGATGCGAGGGCGACACGCACAGCACAAAGTTGAGCTTGCCAAGCATCAGGGTTTTGGCCTGTACGCTGTCGGGGATTTGGCCGATGGCGATGATCAGATCCGCCCGGTTGTTCTTCAGCGCATCCCAGGTGCCGTTCAGCGCTTCTCGCTGCACCGAGATATTGGCGTTCGGGCAATGCTGAATATAGTCGCGGATATCCTGTGTCAGGGTTTCCAACGGGAAGAAGGTGTCCACCGCCAGGCGGATATTATTGTCCAGCTTGGGGATGTTTCTTACCCGGCTTTCCAGATCCTGCACCGCATTTAATATCCAGCTGCCCTCCTGCAGGAGAAATTCCCCTTCATCCGTCAGGGTAATCATGGGGCCATTGCGATGAAAAAGTTTCACGCAGAGTTTGCTTTCAATATTGGAAACCCGATAAGAGATTGCCGAAGGCGTTTTATGCAGCGCCTCCGCCGCCATAGAGAAAGAGCCGGTGCTCTTAATGGTGCTGATTATTTTAATCGCGTCCAGGGATAATCTAGTCATACAAATTCCTCTTTAAAATAAAACAAGAAAAATGACACTAAATTCCCAAGGTGGTGGCGCACAAAAATCGATCAAATCGAACAAGGATACTCAAGGCAACAAGCAATATACTTCATAAATGAGAGCGCTATCTTAAATACTATTCATCACGACCTGATATAAAATTCATCATAGCGCTCTATTTTTGCATTGTGACAGTTAAATAAATTCAGCCTAACGATCAAAGATCGTCATCATAATAATTTTCGTTAATAGCCGTTAAAACATTCCGCTCTACCGCACGACCAGAATGATAAAAATAAAACAAGCCGACAAGAAGGGTTATTTCCAATTACGTTATTAGCCTCTCATTTTGTCGGTGAAATACGCTCAACTTACAACATAATTTCAGTCAGGAGTGACTTATGAACAAAACTTCCCGTACCCTATTCTCTCTGGGCCTGCTGAGCGCAGCCATGTTCGGCGTTTCGCAACAGGCGAATGCTCACGGTTATGTCGAATCGCCGGCCAGCCGCGCTTATCAGTGCAAACTGCAGCTCAACACCCAGTGCGGCAGCGTGCAGTATGAACCGCAGAGCGTCGAAGGCCTGAAAGGTTTCCCGCAGGCCGGCCCGGCTGACGGCCACATCGCCAGCGCCGACAAGTCCACCTTCTTCGAACTGGATCAGCAAACGCCGACGCGCTGGAACAAGCTCAACCTGAAAACCGGCCCGAACTCCTTTACCTGGAAGCTGACCGCGCGTCACAGCACCACCAGCTGGCGCTATTTCATCACCAAGCCGAACTGGGACGCTTCGCAGCCGCTGACCCGCGCCTCCTTTGATCTGACGCCGTTCTGCCAGTTCAACGACGGCGGCGCCATCCCTGCCGCACAGGTTACCCACCAATGCAATATACCGGCAGATCGCAGCGGTTCGCACGTGATCCTTGCCGTGTGGGATATAGCCGACACCGCCAACGCCTTCTATCAGGCGATCGACGTCAACCTGAGCAAATAATCGGCCAAATGAGGCCATCTTTGAGGGTTCAGCCTGGCGCTGAACCCTTCTTTTTTTGGCTCTCGCGCCACCGCCCCCCTCGCCTCCCCCGCCGTAAACCGCGCCCCGCCTGGGTTTACTCGGCATTCATTGTTATTATCCATCGCAACAATCAGAAAAAGCGCATTTTCATTCCCGACCCGATGATGCAGTGTGTTCCCCCTATGATGAAAAAGGTTCTCATTTCCCTACGTTGAGCTTGGTCAAGGAGCTTATCAATGAATCAATTAGACGCACTCAAGCAGCTGACCACGGTGGTCGCCGACAGCGGCGATATCGAATCCATCCGCCAGTTCGAACCCCAGGACGCTACCACCAACCCTTCGCTGATCCTGAAAGCCGCCGCGCTGCCGCAGTACAAGGCGCTGATCACCGAAGCGCTGGACTATGCCCGCCGCCAGGGCGGCAGCAAGGAAACCCAGCTGATCAACGCCAGCGATAAGCTGGCGGTCAATATCGGCGTCGAGATCCTCAAAAGCGTGCCGGGCCGCATCTCCACCGAAGTGGACGCCCGCCTGTCGTTCGATCGCGGCATGTGCGTCGCCAAAGCGCGCAAGCTGATCGCCATGTATCAAGAACAGGGCATCGACAAATCGCGCATCCTGATCAAACTGGCTTCCACCTGGGAAGGCATCAAAGCCGCCGAGGAGCTGGAAAAAGAAGGCATCAACACCAACCTGACGCTGCTGTTCTCCTTCGCCCAGGCCCGCGCCTGCGCCGAAGCCGGCGTGTATCTGATCTCGCCGTTCGTCGGCCGCATCTATGACTGGTATCAGGCCAAACAGCCTGCCGCCGACTACGATGCCGAGCAGGATCCGGGCGTGAAATCGGTGCGCACCATCTATGAATACTACAAGCGTCATCGTTACCAGACGGTGATCATGGGCGCCAGCTTCCGCAAGGTTGAGCAGATTTTGGCGCTGGCCGGCTGCGATCGCCTGACCATCGCGCCGAACCTTTTGGAACAGCTGAAAAACAGCGACCAGCCGGTCGAGCGCAAGCTGACCCCGTCTACCGAGGGCTTCCACCAACCGGCCCCGCTGGCCGAAGCGGAATTCCGCTGGCTGCACAATCAGGACGCCATGGCGGTGGAGAAACTCGCCGAAGGCATTCGCCTGTTCGCCGTCGACCAGCAGAAGCTGGAAGACATGTTGGCCGCTCAACTGTAACCGTACTGGAGTTTCGTTATGTCTTCTCGTAAAGAGCTTGCCAACGCCATCCGCGCACTCAGCATGGACGCCGTACAAAAAGCCAATTCCGGCCACCCCGGTGCCCCTATGGGCATGGCGGACATCGCCGAAGTCCTGTGGCGTGACTACCTCAACCACAACCCGACTAACCCGCACTGGGCTGACCGCGACCGTTTCGTGCTCTCCAACGGCCACGGCTCCATGTTGATTTACAGCCTCCTGCACCTTACCGGCTACGACCTGCCGATGCGCGAGCTGGAAAACTTCCGTCAGCTGCATTCCAAAACCCCAGGGCACCCGGAGTACGGCTACACCCCGGGCGTTGAGACCACCACCGGCCCGCTGGGCCAGGGCATTGCCAACGCCGTCGGTTTCGCCATCGCCGAACGCACCCTGGCGGCGCAGTTCAACCGCCCGGGCCACGACATCGTTGACCACCACACCTACGCCTTCATGGGCGATGGCTGCATGATGGAAGGCATCTCGCACGAAGTCTGCTCTCTGGCCGGTACCCTCAAGCTCGGCAAGCTGACCGCTTTCTACGATGACAACGGCATCTCCATCGACGGCCACGTCGACGGCTGGTTCACCGACGACACCGCCCTGCGCTTCGAAGCCTACGGCTGGCACGTGGTGCGCAACGTTGACGGCCACAACCCGGACGCCATCAAGGCCGCGATTGAAGAAGCCCGCAAGGTGACCGACAAGCCGTCGCTGCTGATGTGCAAGACCGTTATCGGCTTCGGTTCGCCGAACAAGGCCGGCACCCATGACGTGCACGGCGCCGCGCTGGGCGCCGCCGAAGTGGCCGCCACCCGCGAGCGGCTTGGCTGGAAATACGCCGCCTTTGAAATCCCGCAGGACATCTACGCCCAGTGGGACGCCAGGGAAGCCGGTCAGGCCAAAGAAGCGGCCTGGAACGACAAATTCGCCGCCTACGCCAGGGCCTTCCCGGAGCTGGCCGCCGAGTTCAAGCGCCGCATGAACGGCGAGCTGCCGGCCGACTGGAAAGCCGACGCCAAGGCGTTCGTTGAAAAACTGCAGGCCAACCCGGCCAACATCGCCAGCCGCAAGGCGTCGCAGAACGCGCTGGAAGCGTTCGGCAAGGTGCTGCCGGAGTTCCTGGGCGGCTCTGCCGACCTGGCGCCGAGCAACCTGACCATGTGGTCCGGCTCGAAAGCGCTGAACGTTGACCCGGCGGGCAACTACATTCATTACGGCGTGCGCGAGTTCGGCATGACCGCCATCACCAACGGCATCGCGCTGCACGGCGGCTTCCTGCCGTACTCGGCGACCTTCCTGATGTTCGTGGAATACGCCCGCAACGCGGTGCGCATGGCGGCGCTGATGAAGCTGCGCAACGTGTTCGTCTACACCCACGACTCCATCGGTCTGGGCGAAGACGGCCCGACCCACCAGCCGGTGGAGCAGCTGGCGAGCCTGCGCGTGACCCCGAACATGAGCACCTGGCGCCCGTGTGACCAGGTGGAATCGGCAGTGGCGTGGCAGTACGGCATCGAGCGCAACGACGGCCCGACCACGCTGGTGTTCTCGCGTCAGAACCTGACCCAGCAGCCGCGCAGCGCAGAGCAGCTGGCGAACGTGTACCGCGGCGGCTACGTGCTGAAAGACTGCGCGGGCACGCCGGACGTTATCCTGATTGCCACCGGCTCCGAAGTGGGCATCACGGTGGAAGCGGCGGACAAGCTGACCGCGGCGGGCCGCAAGGTGCGCGTGGTGTCGATGCCGTCGACGGACGCGTTCGACAAGCAGGATGCGGCGTACCGCGAGTCGGTGCTGCCGGCGGCGGTAACGGCGCGCGTGGCGGTGGAAGCGGGTATCGCGGACTACTGGTACAAGTACGTGGGGCTGAACGGCGCCATCGTGGGCATGACCACCTTCGGTGAGTCGGCGCCGGCGGAGCAGCTGTTCGCCGAGTTCGGCTTCACCGTGGACAACGTGGTGGCCAAGGCGCAGGCGCTGCTGAAGTAAGCGGCCTGGCACCAGCCAATAAGAAAGCCGGTCATCGTGACCGGCTTTTTTTATGCCATCACCCGATGGATCTGCAAATACTGCAGCAGCATGATGGTCTTGCCGTCTTTAATGCGGCCGTCGGCGATCATCGCCACCGCTTCGCTGAACGGCAGTTCGATCACTTCAATATCTTCATCTTCAATGCCGCCGCCGGCCGCGCGCCGCTCATCGTCATGGTATTCGGCGATAAAGAAGTGCACGATCTCGGTCACGCCGCCCGGCGACATGTAGGCTTCGAAGATTTTCTTGACCTCGCCCACCTGAAAACCGGTCTCTTCCACCGCTTCGCGGCGCGCGCACTGCTCCGGAGAATCGGCGTCCAGCAGGCCGGCACAGGCCTCGAGCAGCATGCCGCTCTCGTTGCCGTTGACATAGGTCGGCATGCGGAACTGGTTGGTCAGCACCACCGTGCCCTTGGCGCGGTTGTACAGCAAAATGGTGGCGCCGTTGCCGCGATCGTAGACCTCGCGCATCTGTTGCACCGAACCGCCGTTTTTGCGTTTCAGATCGAACGTATACTTATGCAGCACATACCAGTTGTCCGACAGCAGCTCTTTCTTCACATTCTCAATTTTCGACGACATGACCCTTTTCCCTTGAGTTGCAACCTGAAGATCATACCGCGATTACGCCGCGCCGCGGCAGACGATTTGCAACAAAAATCACACCGTACCCCGCCGGACAAGCCAGGACTTAACATTGCTTAAAATAATGGAAAATAAGTCGCGCTCAGGCGCATGGCATTGCATAAAACCCAGTGCGATTCGCCCCCCAAAGGCAAATCTTCAGAGGAAACCGGCCCGCCGCTGAACATCGGCGGGCATTTCGCTATTCATTTGATTACACAACGACAATTGTTCCCGTTTTGTTGACAACTTGATACAAATCGCGGTGCAATTTAGTTGCAAAAGTTATAGTTTTGCTTTCGAATGAAACTGGCGAAGCGCCTCACCTGAGAGAAAAGGATTCCGTGATTGCTTGTTAAACGTTCCGTGACCGGCAGCCTGGCCAGAGCGCTGTTCGGCATCGTGATACTGTCGGTGCTCGCCACCGGGTTGGCGTTGACGACCGTCGCCGGCAGCCAGAGCGATGCCGAGGCGATCAACATTGCCGGTTCGCTGCGCATGCAAAGCTACCGCTTGGCCTTCGATCTCGAGCGGCAGAGCCCGGAGTTGGAGCTGCACCTGCAGCAGTATCGGCAATCTTTGCAGGCGCCCGCGTTGCAAAAGCTGGCGCGCTTTTACGTCCCGGCCGAGGTGCGCAACCACTATCTGGCGCTGCAACGAACATGGCAAACGATGGAGCGGCAGATCCGCGACGGGCAGGCGGCCGCCTACCGGGCTGAGGTCGCCGGCTACGTCAACCGCGTCGATCATTTCGTTTCCGCTCTGCAGCGTTATTCCGAGTTGAAACTCACCCTGGTGGCCGCCGTCAGCGTACTGGGCTACGCCGCCATCATCGGTCTGGTGCTGTTCTGCATCCGCTTTATGCGCCGCCAGGTGGTCACGCCGCTGCAGCATCTGGTCGACGCCAGCCAGCGCGTGCAACAGCGCGACTTTCGCCATCCGCAGCTGGACGTGGCGCTGCCGAACGAGCTCGGCGTGCTGTCGCAAACCTTCAGCGCCATGTCTGACGAGCTGGCCCGCCTCTATCAGTCGCTGGAGCTGAAAGTGCAGGAAAAGACCCAGCGCCTGCAGCAGGCCAACGACACGCTGGAGGTGCTCTATCGCTGCTCGCAGGCGCTGAGCGTGCGTCAGATCGATCAGCAGGCGTTCGAAAATGCGCTGCGCATCGTGCGCCAAAGTGAACGACTGCGCTGCATCCGGTTGAACGTGGCGGACGATCATGGCCAGTGGCAACTGAACGAAGGAGAGCCGGCGCCGGCGCAAACCTGGAGCGCGCTGCCGATCACCCAAGGCGATAAACTGCTGGGCGAGTTGCGATGGCAGCCCGAAGCGCAGCCGCCGCATCCTCACCTGATGCAGAGCCTGGCCAACATGCTGGGGCGCGGCGTCTACTTCAACCGGGCGCAAAAGCAGCACCAATATCTGCTGTTGATGGAAGAGCGTGGAACCATCGCACGCGAGCTGCACGATTCGCTGGCGCAGACGCTGTCGTTCCTGCGCATCCAGCTGACGCTGCTCCGGCGCGCCGCCGACGATCCGGCGGCGCAGGCGATTATCGACGATTTCGAGCGCACGCTGGCCGATGCCTATCGCCAGCTGAGAGAATTGCTGGCCACCTTCCGCCTCAACATTCAGGAGGCGGATCTGAATGCCGCGCTGGAGCAACTGTTGCAGCCATTAAAGGCGCTAACCCCCGCGCGGATTCAGTTACACTGTCGGCTGCCCTCGCAGGCGCTCAACGCCCAGCAGCAGGTGCACGCGCTGCAGATCGTGCGCGAGGCGGTGCTCAATGCCGTCAAGCACGCCGGAGCGAACGAGATCGCGGTACGTTGCGAGGTCAACGCCGCAGGCGACAACGTATTCAGCATTACCGACGACGGTTGCGGCATCGCCAGTCTGGAAGAACCGGAAGGGCATTACGGCTTGACCATCATGAGCGAACGCGCGGCGCGACTGGGAGGAACGCTGCGCATCCGGCGCAGAAGCGGCGGCGGCACGGCGGTCTGCCTGACATTCTCGCCCTGACCTTGCGGCTGTTCACTCTGCGTTACGGTTGCCGCCGGCCTGAAGGCCGCCCGGAGAGGTTTGCGGTGCAGAATGCCGCTATTTTTGAAGAGACAGTCCCACTGTGAAGCACGCCTCCGGGCGCGTTTGAGTGGCTTTACTTGCTACAGGGAGCATATTTCATGGTGATGAAGCAATACCGAGTCATGATCGTTGACGATCATCCGTTGATGCGGCGCGGCATCAAACAACTGCTGGGACTGGATGCGCGATTTGGCGTGGTGGCAGAGGCCGGCAACGGCAGCGAGGCGGTTGCGCTGGCGCTGCAGCACGCTCCGGACGTGATCTTGTTGGATCTGAACATGAAGGGCATGTCGGGGCTGGATACGCTGCGGGCCCTGCGCGACGAAGGCGTGGACGCGCGCATCATCGTGCTGACGGTCTCCGACGCGCGCAGCGATCTGTATGCGTTGATCGACGCCGGCGCCGACGGCTATCTGCTGAAAGACAGCGAACCCGAACAACTGCTGGAGCACATCAGCGCCGCCGCCGAGGGCCAGAACGTGATCAGCGACGCCATGGCCGACTATTTGCTGGCGCGCAGCGAGCAGCGCGACCCCTTCGCCGCCTTGACCGAACGCGAACTGGACGTCCTGCAAGAGGTGGCGCGCGGCCTGTCCAACAAGCAGGTGGCGGCGCAGTTGCATATCTCTGAAGAAACCGTGAAGGTGCACATCCGCAACATACTGCGCAAGCTGGACGTGCGTTCTCGCGTGGCGGCGACGGTGATGTACCTGGAGTACAAAAGCCACTGATCGCCCCGCCCCGGCCGATCCGCCGGGGCCGCTTACTCGATGGCGCTGAGCAGCGCCTGATGATGCTGGTGCACCCAGCTCTTGTTGAACGGCCCCCAGCTTTCCAACTGATAGAAACCGTCGTTGTTGCGCACGCCCTGCTGCACGAACTGCAGCTCGACGCCCATGCCGGGCAGCGCCTTCAGCACATCCTGCAACGTACGGCGCGGCCAGCCGGTCAGCGCCATCAACCGCGGCACATTGGGCCGCTCACTGTGGCTGATCAGCCAGCATAAATAAAGCCGACGGGCAAATACCGGGTTAATTCCCATGCCAAGCTCCTGCTGTAAGGTGAGGCCAGTTTTTACTTTTCGATTCCCTGCGGCGAAAAAATGCGCAAGGCCTTTGATAGTAATAAAAATGTCTTAATAGCGTACAATTACCGACGCCGATACGCCCACGCCGTTTTCCGCTACCGTTATTTACACTATCTCCTTTTTTTCTCCACGCTTTCCTCGGCTATCCCGAGTAAAGTGCAATAGCGCCGGAATCCTTCCCTGCCGCTGAAATGCATATTTCCGATGCGTTTTAAAGATAGAACAAGTCATAACGAGGTTCGCGCTGCATGGCCAATTTTTTTATTGATCGCCCGATTTTCGCCTGGGTGCTGGCAATTATTCTTTGCCTGACCGGGGCGTTGGCGATTTTTTCTTTACCGGTAGAACAATACCCGAATTTGGCGCCGCCGAACGTGCGCATCAGCGCAACTTACCCAGGTGCTTCGGCGCAAACGCTGGAAAACACCGTTACCCAAATCATTGAACAGAATATGACCGGCCTCGACAACATGATGTACATGTCGTCGCAGAGCACCAATACCGGCCAGGCGACCGTGACCTTGACGTTCGAAGCCGGCACCGATCCCAACGAGGCGATGCAGCAGGTGCAAAACCAGCTGCAGGCCGCGATCAAACGCCTGCCGCAGGCGGTGCAAAATCAGGGGGTGACGGTCTCGAAATCCGGCGACACCACGCTGATGATGGTGGCGTTCGTCTCCACCGATGGCAGCATGGACAGGCAGGACATCGCCGATTACATCGTCTCCAACCTGCAGGATCCGCTCAGCCGCATCAACGGGGTCGGCAGCATGGACGTGTACGGCTCGCAATACGCCATGCGCATCTGGCTCGATCCCAACAAGCTCAACAGCTACCAGTTGACCACCCAGGATGTGGTCAGCGCCATTCAGTCGCAGAACGCCCAGGTTGCGGTCGGCCAGTTGGGCGGCACGCCATCGGTCGATAAGCAGGCGCTGAACGCCACCATTAACGCCCAGTCGCAGCTCCAGACGCCGGAACAGTTCCGCCAAATCACCCTGCGGGTCAATCAGGACGGTTCGCTGGTGACGCTGGGCAACGTTGCCACCGTCGAACTGGGCGGCGAAAACTACAACTACCTCAGCCGCTACAACGGCATGCAGGCCGCGGGCATGAACATCAAGCTGGCCTCCGGCGCCAACGAACTGCAGACCGACCAGTTGGTGAAGGACAAGATCGCCGAGCTGTCGCAATACTTCCCGCACGGGCTGGAGGCCAAAGTGGCCTATGAAACCACCCCCTTCGTCAAAGCCTCGATCAAGGACGTGGTGAAAACGCTGCTGGAAGCCATCCTGCTGGTGTTCCTGGTGATGTATCTGTTCCTGCAGAACTTCCGCGCCACGCTGATCCCCACCATCGCCGTGCCGGTGGTGCTGCTGGGCACCTTCGCCATCCTTTCCGCCTGCGGCTTCAGCATCAATACCCTTACCATGTTCGCCATGGTGCTGGCGATCGGCCTGCTGGTGGACGACGCCATCGTGGTAGTGGAAAACGTCGAACGCGTGATGAGCGAAGAAGGCCTGCCGCCGCGTGAAGCCACGCGCAAATCCATGGGGCAAATTCAGAGCGCGCTGGTCGGCATCGCCCTGGTGCTGTCAGCGGTGTTCGTGCCGATGGCGTTCTTCGGCGGCACCACCGGCGCCATCTATCGCCAGTTCTCCATCACCATCGTTTCCGCCATGGTGTTGTCGGTGCTGGTGGCGATGATCCTGACCCCGGCCCTGTGCGCCACGCTGCTCAAACCGATCGCCAAGGGGCACCATCACGGCAAGCGCGGCTTCTTCGGCTGGTTCAACCGCATGTTCAACCGCAACGCCGAACGCTATGAGCGCGGCGTGGGGCGCATTCTGCACGCCAGCGGCCGCTACATGGTGATTTATCTGCTGTTGCTCGGCGGCATGGCGCTGCTGTTCATCAAGCTGCCGACCTCGTTCCTGCCGCAGGAAGACCGCGGCATCTTCACCGTACAGGTACAGCTGCCGGCGGGCTCGACCCTGCAGCAAACCTCTAAAGTGGTGGAAAAGGTCGAGCAGTATTTCCTCACCGAAGAGAAACAGGACGTGTTGTCGGTGTTCGCCATCATCGGCTCCGGGCCGGGGGGCAACGGCCAAAACGTGGCGCGTCTGTTCGTTCGGCTGAAAGACTGGGATCTGCGCACCTCGGGCGCCAACAGCTCGTTCGACATCATCGATCGCGCCACGCTGGCGTTCAACAAGATTAACGAAGCGCGGGTGATCGCCAGCAGCCCGCCGGCGATCACCGGCCTCGGCAACTCCTCCGGCTTCGACATGGAACTGGAAGATCACGCCGGGTTGGGGCACGCCAAACTGATGGCGGCTCGCGACCAACTGTTACAGCTGGCGGCGCAAAATCCGCTGCTGTCGCGCGTGCGCCACAACGGCCTGGACGACAGCCCGCAGCTGCAGATCGATATCGATCAGCGCAAGGCGCAGGCGCTGGGCGTATCTATCGACGACATCAACAATACCCTCTCCACCGCCTGGGGTTCGACCTACGTCAACGACTTCGTCGATCGCGGCCGGGTGAAGAGAGTTTACGTGCAGGCCGCCGCACCGTTCCGCATGCTGCCGGAAGACATCAACAAATGGTATGTGCGCAACAGCGCGGGCGGCATGGTGCCGTTCTCGGCCTTCGCCAGTTCACACTGGGAATACGGCTCGCCGCGGCTGGAACGCTATAACGGCAACTCGGCGCTGGAAATCGTCGGCGAGGCGGCCAACGGCGTCAGCACCGGCACCGCCATGGCGGAAATGGAAAAACTGGTCAGCCAGTTACCGACCGGCTTCGGGCTGGAATGGACGGCGCTCTCCTACCAGGAACGCTTGTCCGGCTCGCAGGCGCCGGCGCTGTACGCCATCTCGCTGCTGGTGGTGTTCCTGTGCCTGGCGGCGCTGTATGAAAGCTGGTCGATACCGTTCTCGGTGATGCTGGTGGTGCCGCTGGGGGTGATCGGCGCGGTCGCCGCCACCTGGCTGCGCGGCCTGGAGAACGACGTTTATTTCCAGGTCGGCCTGTTGACCATCATTGGGCTGTCGGCGAAAAACGCCATTCTGATCGTCGAATTCGCCAACGAGCTGAACCACAAAGGGCAGGATCTGATGTCCGCGACGCTCGACGCATCACGCATGCGTCTGCGGCCGATCCTGATGACTTCGCTGGCGTTCATCTTCGGCGTGCTGCCGATGGCCACCAGCAGCGGCGCCGGTTCCGGCAGCCAGCATGCGGTCGGCACCGGGGTGATGGGCGGCATGATCTCCGCCACCCTGCTGGCGATTTTCTTCGTGCCGCTGTTCTTCGTGCTGGTTCGCCGCCGCTTCCCGGGCAAAGCGCATCCGGCAGGCAATACGACGGCCGCCGGGGAGTGATAGCCTGGGCATAAATAAAGCAGCGTCGGGTTACCGATGCTGCTTTATTTCGAACGATAATCTCGTTCCCAAGGTGTTTCAGTGACTTTCCAATGACTCAACCTTGCCATCTGCTTCAACGCTGTGTCAGTTGCCCAACATCTCATCAATGAAGTCTTTCCAGTTTCCTAATTCACGATCAACCATAATACTTTACAACCTCAATTATTTGACGAAGCGGATTCTACGCCTGTTTTTTGACCATGTGAAGGGAAACGGGAACGATGCCGGGCCCGGAAACCGGGCTTAGCGCACATTTTCGTATTTATCTGATCAATACTCAGTGCTGCTATTCCCTTGTGATATCAATTTCTCCGCGGTAGCGTGTAAAAGGTATAAAAATACGACAATGGAGCGCCGACATCCGCGGGTATCAGCGCGCCATTCGGCACTATGCCGCCGACCTCAGTCTTATTGGTTAGAGGAAAACGATGGAAATTATCACCGACCCGAACCGCCGCGCCATCGACTGGCAGCGGCTGTGTGAATTGCTGGAGGCCGCCGGACTGGGCAAACGCGATCCGCACACCCTGCGGCGCGTTTACCAACACAGCCAGTTTTGCTATTGGGGGTTTATCGGCGACGAGCTGATCGCCACCGCGCACGCCATCAGCGACCTGACCTCGGTCGCCTACCTGGCCGACGTGGCGATCGATCCGCGCTTTCAGGGGCAAGGGCTGGGGCGCCGGTTGATGGATCGGGTGATGCAAGATTTGGCGCCGCTCGGCAAGATTTTCATCTATTCCGTGCCGGAAAAACTGGCCTTCTATAAAAAGTACGGCTTTCATGATTTGACCACCGGCATGGTGTATGCGGACGGCGCCTCACTGCAACGGTTGCAAAACGGCGGTTATATCCGCTGATCATCTTGATCAAAATACTTTTCTCAGCAGAATACAGCTGACGATATGCTTGAGACAGATAAAACGCTTAGCCAAAATGCCCCAGAAAAAATACACACTCTCTTTTAACTTTTTATTTTCACTATTATTCACCTCTGCAACCATGAATGAGAAAACGTTTGAACTTCCTGTCAGAGATATTTCTTAGTCATTAGACCTCTTACAAAGATATCACGAACCAAAAGATCGGTAAAAACGATCGAATATTAATTTACGATAGGAATAATCTATGATATTTCCTTTTAATTCTCCTTGATTGATAGCTGGCATCTATTTAAAAACCTCTACCCCTCTTGCGGAACTTTTTATTAATCCTATTTATCTCTTTACTATCAATCAAATAAAAAACAAACTGACTAAACCAGCGGTATAGGTAAATGTTGAGATTCATCATCGGAAATAATTCAACATTTAATTATTTCGATTATTTCTATTTTTATACTTTAAGATAACCGTCGCCACCGGGAATAAAAAATAAAGGATTATAATAATATGAAGATCGATATTTTCAGCGAATGTACCTATACCATTATCGGTATCAGACAACTGATAAATCAAACATGGTCAGAAAAAAACACGCCAGCCGACTTTAACCGCAGAAGGGTCTGTTTTATCGATGTCACCCTCGCCAATTTTGAAGCGCGTTACCGCGATGAATATGCCAACCCCAAAACCTACAAAATAGTCATTATTACCGACTGCCCGCATGAGATGGTGATTGTCGACAATAAGACCATTATATTATCAAACCTTATATCTTTAAGCCGTTTCAGCCACCTGATCGGCGATTTATATACGCGCTACAGTCACTATACCGAGCCGCCGCAGCTCTCCCGGCGCGAGTCCCTTTTCCTGTCGGAGTGGTCGACGGGAAAATCGCTGACCGATATCAGCAACGCTATGAATATAAGAAACAAAACCGCCAATCATTACAAATCGAGAATCATGAAAAAGCTTGGCGCCAGCAGAATAAAACCGCTGTTGCATATTACCCGCGTACGGTGTTTAACCGATCGTTTAAATATAAAAATTAATAAAGAATAGTTCCTCTGAGCCCAGATCCGCATTGGCGGCTGAACGCGTTCGCCGGCGTCTTTTACAAGCACCGTCGGCGAAGTCTGCCGTTCAACCACATTGCCAACTTCTCTCCCTGGTGCTCAATCGCATCTCGCGCGCATCGTTGTCTGGATCTCGCCGCCGCTTTACTGGCATTATCTCTGCTATCGCCGGGCGGCGAGAAGGCCTAAGACCGCGCCCGCCGCCCAGTATCGACTCGACGAGACAGGTAGCTTTACGCCATGGCAAACAAACCGCAACAGACAACGCTGACGATGTACGGCATCAAAAACTGCGACACCATCAAGAAAGCCCGCCGCTGGCTGGAAGATCAGGGCGTGGCCTATCATTTTCACGACTACCGCGCCGACGGCCTGACCGAACAGCAGCTGCGCGGTTTCGTCGCGCAACTGGGTTGGGAGCCGCTGCTCAATACTCGCGGCACCACCTGGCGCAAGCTGGATGAAGCGCAGCGCAACGCCTGCAATAACGCCGACGCCGCCATCGCGCTGATGCTGGCGCAGCCGGCAATCATTAAACGCCCGCTGCTGGACGACGGCAACAGCCGCGCCCTGCTCGGTTTTAACGCCGACGCTTACCAGCAATTTATCGCCGAGGTCGCCGTATGACTTGCCCGGTTATCGAACTGGCCCAGCAGCTGATCAAGCGCCCTTCCCTCAGCCCGAATGACGAAGGCTGCCAGCAGCTGATGATCGATCGTCTGCAGGCAATCGGCTTCACCGTCGAAGCGATGGACTTCGAAGACACCCAGAATTTCTGGGCCTGGCGCGGCGAAGGGCAAACCCTGGCGTTTGCCGGGCACACCGACGTGGTGCCAACCGGCGATGAAAAGCGTTGGGACAACCCGCCGTTTGAACCGGCGATCCGCGACGGCATGCTGTATGGCCGCGGCGCGGCGGACATGAAAGGTTCATTGGCCGCAATGGTGGTGGCCGCCGAGCGATTTGTCGCCGCCAACCCGGATCACCGGGGCCGCCTGGCATTCCTGATCACCTCGGATGAAGAGGCCAGCGCCACCCACGGCACGGTTAAGGTGGTCGAAGCGCTGATGGCGCGCAACGAGCGGCTGGATTACTGCCTGGTCGGCGAGCCGTCCAGCACCGAGCGCGTCGGCGACGTGGTGAAAAACGGCCGACGCGGCTCCATCACCGCCAACCTGCATATCCACGGCGTACAGGGGCACGTCGCCTATCCGCACCTGGCGGACAACCCGGTGCACCGCGCCATGCCGGCGCTGAATGAACTGGTGGCGATCGAATGGGATCGCGGCAACGAGTTCTTCCCGCCGACCAGCATGCAGATCGCCAACGTGCAGGCCGGCACCGGCAGCAACAACGTGATCCCGGGCGATCTTTATGTGCAGTTCAACTTCCGTTTCAGCACCGAGCTGACCGATGCGATGATCAAGCAGCGCGTGGAAGAGCTGCTTGAACGCCACCAGCTGAACTACAGCATCGAGTGGCGGCTGTCCGGCCAACCGTTCCTCACCTCGCGCGGCGCGCTGGTGGATGCGGTGGTCAACGCCGTCGAGCACTATTCTGAACTGACGCCGCAGTTGCTGACCACCGGCGGCACCTCCGACGGCCGCTTCATCGCGCAGATGGGCGCGCAGGTGGTGGAGCTGGGGCCGGTCAACGCCACCATCCACAAGGTCAACGAATGCGTCAACGCCGCAGATCTGCAGCTGCTGAGCCGCATGTATCAACGCATCATGGAGCAATTGGTCGCATGATCAACGCAGAGATGCTCACCGGCCGCTCAACCGAACACCTGGCGCCGCTGAGCGGGAACCATCGGCTGCAGCCGCAGGCGGTCAACGCCTTCCTGGCGATGCAGCAGGCCGCGCGTGAGGCGGGATTCGATCTCCAACCCGCCAGCACCTTCCGCGATTTCGACCGGCAGTTGGCGATCTGGAATGGCAAATTCTGCGGCCAGCGGCCAGTATTAGATAAGGACAGCCGCCCGATCGACGTCGCGCCGCTGCCCGCCGCTGAGCGCTGTGAGGCGATCCTGCGCTGGTCGGCTCTGCCGGGCGCCAGCCGCCATCACTGGGGCAGCGATCTGGATGTGTACGATCCGTCGCTGCTGCCGGAAGGGAAAAAGCTGCAGCTGGAGCCGTGGGAATATGAAGAAGGCGGTTACTTTGCGCCGCTCAACCAGTGGCTGACGGCACATATGGCCGAGTTCGGTTTCTACCGCCCCTTTACCGAAGACAGCGGTGGCGTGGCGGTAGAGCCGTGGCATCTGAGCTACCGGCCGCTGGCGCAAGAGGCCGAACGCTTGCTGACCCCGGCGCTGTTGCTGGCGGCCTGGCAAGACAAGGAGGTCGCCGGTGCCGAATGGCTCGAACGCCATCTGCCCTCGATTTTTTCGCGTTTTATACGCAGTGAAGTAAAGGAGTAGCTATGCAATGGTTAGCTGATTACTGGTGGATTATCCTGCTGGTTCTGGTGGGAATGGTCGTCAGCGGCATCAAGGAACTGCGCCGCGTCGACGTGAAAAGCTATCTGGCCAACAAGCCGGAGATACCGCCGCACCGCGACAATAATGCCCAGTGGGATGACGAAGACGACTGGCCGAAAAAGAAATGACACCAGGGCGCTTATCGGCGCCCTGAGTTTTTAGCGAAAGGCGATCAGCTCGCCGCGCTTGCCGGACAATGCCTCGTCCCAGTAGCGCTGCGGCACATAATAATGCAGCCTTTCCAGCGCGGCGTTCATCATGCCCTGGTTGATCGCGTGCCCGACGTTTTCCTCCACGTCCAGCGTGAAATCGGCGCCGCCGGCCCGAAGCGCTTCCGCCGCCGCGTGAGCGTGTTGCACCGCGATCACCGCGTCCTCTGCACCGTGGATCAAATGCACCACGCTGTCGCCGAAAGCCTGTTCAGGCAGCTGGGCGAAACGCCCGCTGAACGCCACCACGCGCCCGGCCAGCCGGGTTTCCGCTTTCAACGCTTCCAGCGCCATAATGGCCCCTTGCGAGAACCCCACCAGCGCCGTGCCGGCATAGCCCACGCCGCTCAACTGCTGCCAATGGCGCACCACCGCCACAAACTGCGGCATCACGTCTGCAATACGGGCCGCGCGGTTCCCTTCGGTCACGTCCTGCACCGAAAACCACTGGCGCCCGGCGCCGTTGCCAAACGCTTCGGGGCCACCGATGCTCACCACCTGCGCCTGAGGAAACTCTTTGGCGAAGTAGCTGCCGATCTCCCCCATCGCCACCGGGTTATCGCCGACACCGTGAAACAGCAAGATCAGCTGCGCCGCCGGGGTCGCCGGACTTTGGACAACGAAATGCTCATGTTTCATCGATGACTCCTTAATAGTAACCAAACCTGGTGCGAGGACAGTCGCCGCCGCACCGCTGACAGTGACTATACGCCGTTGAGAAAGCGGGAAAATCGGGTTTTATTGAGCGAGTTGTTCAATTTATTGCAACGACTGCGCCCAGTCGCGCCAGTAGCGGCAGTGCTGCGCATTCAGCTGTTCCAGCGCCTGCGCCGTTTCGTGCCGCCAGTGGCGCAGCAAGGCTTTCTGGCCGCTGACGCCCGCCTGCTCCGCGCAGGCCGCCGGGGATTGCCGCCGCTGCAGATGGCCGCGCAGCGCGGGCAGCGGCAAATTGCTGGCCAACAGCAAACGCTGCAATGCCCCCAGGCTGGCCTCCAGCGGCCGATGGGCGAAAGCGAACCCGGCCAGCTCGCGCCAGTCCTCTTCGCCGAGCGACGTATCGCCGTCGTCGCCCGGGATCGCCAGCGCGAGCTCGATGCGCTGCCGCAACCAGGGCCAGTCGCGCGCCAGATGCTTGTGCGCCGCGTGCCGCAGCGCCTCCCCTTGCTCGCTCAAGGGTAAAATAGCCATCGCGGTATAGCAGCCGCTGCTGGCCTCCGGCTTGCTGCCGATGCGCACCAGCTCGAAACCGCAGGATTGCCAAAAGCGCCACAGCGGCTCGGTATAGCCGAAGCTGACCGACAGGAAATCCAGCCCCTGCGCCTGGCGGCGTTGCCGTTCGATCAGCTGACGCGCGATACCCTGCCGCCGCAGCGCCGGCAGCGTCGCGATGCGGGTAATGCGCCGTGAACGCAGCGTCGGCGCCCACCATTGGCCGCCGTGCGCCGCCAGCGACTGCGCCACCAGGTTGCCGCGCGGCCGACGGCGGCCGGCCCACACATCGTGCGCCAACTCGGCGCTCAAGCCACCTTCGTCCACCAGCCACACGGCGCCGACCACCTCTGGCCCGGCCTGCGCCAGCCCGTAATGCATGCCGGGCGCATCCATCAGCCTGCGCAAGTCCAGCGGCGAGGTGCGGTAATGCGCGCTGCTCAGCAGGGCGTAGAAACGCGCCAGCCGCTGCGGATCGGCGCACAGCTCACGCTGCTCTGCCTGGCTGTAATCGATCGCCTGGCCATCCGCCGGCCAGGCGGGCAGCTCATTGAACAACAGCGCATTGTCCGTGACCCGTTCCAGCGCATCGCCCTGTGCCCAGCGCATCGGCTGTTGCAGGCTCAATGCCTGATAAGACGGCAGCCCAGCGCAAAACTTCAGCAGAAAACCGCGGCCGGTGCCCTCATACCCCTGCACCGTAGTGGTCAGCAGCACGCGCGGGAAATAACCGATCAGCTGCTGCAACAGCGGCGCGGGGATCGCCGCCGCTTCATCCACCAGCAGCCAGCCCACGGCGCTGACGTCCCCCTCCCGACACTGCGCCAGCAAGGCATCGGGCGCCCAAAACTGCGCGCGCCCCTGCGCCCATTCCCCGGCCACCTCCGTGGCGGCGCGGCTCGGTCCGGTGATCCAACAGGTCAGCGGCGACTGCGCCACCAGCATGCCGGCCAGCGTCGATTTGCCGCGGCCACGGGCGGCGGTCAGCACCCACACGCCGGATTCGGCCTGCAGCAGCGCCGTCAAGATCGCCTGTTGCTCCCCGGTCGGCCGGCCATCCGGCGGCAGCCAACCCTCGCGCGCCGGCAGCTCGGCGAGCGTCAGAGGCTCATCCTGCCGCCAGATCGTCACTTCTCGGTCGTCGGCCAGGTGCTGCTGCAGATGGTGAATGAAATGCGGGGTGGTGATCGGCTGTGGGCAATCGCTCCAGCGCAAGCTGTCGCCGTCCGGCAGCTGAGACCATTGCCGCCAGGGCGGCGTCAGCAGCAGCAGCCAGCTGCCGGCGCGCAGTGCGCCGCACAGCGCCGCCAATGCCTCCACGTCCAGCGATTGGCCGGCGTCGAACACCGCGTGCAGCCGTTCCTGCCCCAGCAGTTGGCGCACCGCGCCGCTCGCCAACGCCGTCAGGCCGGGCGGCGGGTTTTCCCCCACCCACGGCCAGTCGCCCGGCAGCGTCGCCGCCAGCCGCTGTGCCTGTTCGCGGCACCAGCCGGGTTCACCGCTGAGCACCAGCAGGCGCCGGATGCCCTGCCGCCGCATGAGTTGTTGCGCTGCCTGTAACATAAGGCTGTATCTCAATCCGAAAAAAATGCCGGAGTCAGGCTCCGGCACTTGAGGCGTTAACGGGATGCAAAGGTGTTGCAGGTATTGGGATCGCCGCTGTCGAAGCCCTGTTTAAACCAGGTGTAGCGCTGCTGCGAGGTACCGTGAGTGAAGCTGTCCGGCACGACGCGGCCCTGACTCTGCTGCTGCAACCGATCGTCGCCAATCGCCTGCGCGGCGTTCAGCGCCGCCTGCAGATCGCCCTCTTCCAGCATCTGCTGCTTCTCGGCGTATTTGCCCCACACCCCGGCGAAACAGTCCGCCTGCAGCTCCATTTTCACCGACAGACGGTTCACTTCCGCCTGGCTGGCGCCCTGCTGCATCTGGCGCACCTTGGGCTCGATGCCCAACAGGTTCTGCACGTGGTGGCCGACTTCGTGCGCCACCACATAGGCCTGAGCGAAATCACCGCCGGCGCCCAGCTTGGTTTTCATGTCCTGATAGAAAGACAGATCGATATACACCGTTCTGTCACCCGGGCAGTAGAACGGCCCCATTGCCGCCTGACCGGTGCCGCAGCTGGTGCGCGTCACGCCGCGATACATCACCAGCTTCGGCGGTTGGTAGGTTTTGCCCATGCGCTGGAAAATCTCTTTCCAGTTGTCCTCGGTCGAGGCCAGCACCACCGAGGTGAATTTGGCCAGCTCATCATCTTTCGGACTGATGTTGGCGCTCTGTTGTTGCCCCTGCGGCGCAACGTTACCGCCGTTCAATAGCGGCGACAGATCGATGCCGTAATAGCCGGCCACCAGCACCACCACCAGAATGACGATGCCGCCCTTGCCGCGCACCGGCACGCGGAAGCCGCCGCCGCCCAAACCTGAAGATTGCCCGCGACGATCCTCAACATTGTCACTTTCCCGACGCCCTTGCCAACGCATAAATATACTCCAGATATTTCCCCTGCTCGTTGAAGTTGCGCCGCGATGGTAAGCGCAAAGGCAGCTTCAAGCCTGAGTGGGATAGGTTTTAGTCATCTCGCATCCATTATTATAAATGGTCTGCCGCAGAGGAAATGTAGAAATTTTCTGGAAAAACGCAGAATAGCGGGACGATCCGGCCGGATCGCCCCGAATGGCGGTGCCGACGCTTAGTCGAGCTTCACGCCGATGCGGCGCGCCACTTCTTCATAGGCTTCGATCAGGCCGCCCAGGCTTTGACGGAAACGGTCTTTGTCCATCTTGTCCAGGGTGTTTTTGTCCCACAGGCGGCTGCCGTCCGGCGAGAACTCATCGCCCAGCACCACTTCGCCGTTGAACAGGCCGAACTCCAGCTTGAAGTCGACCAGGATCAGGCCGGCGTCGTCGAACAGCTGGGTCAACACGTCGTTGGCGCGGTAGCTCAGCTCACGCATGCGCGCCAGATGCGCTTTGCTCACCCAGCCGAAGGTTTCGCAGTAGGATTCGTTGACCATCGGATCGTGCATGGCGTCGTTTTTCAGGAACAGATCGAACAGCGGCGGGTTCAGCACCAGGCCTTCTTCGATGCCCAGACGCTTCACCAGCGAACCGGCGGCGCGGTTGCGGATCACGCATTCCACCGGCACCATGTCCAGCTTTTTCACCAGCACTTCGTTGTCGGACAGCATACGCTCCATCTGGGTCGGGATGCCGGCTTCTTCCAGTTTGCTCATGATGAAATGGTTGAACTTGTTGTTCACCATGCCTTTGCGATCGAACTGCTCAATGCGCTGACCATCCAGTGCTGACGTATCGTTGCGGAACTCCAACACCAACAGATCGGGATTCTCGGTGGTGTAAACGGTTTTTGCCTTTCCGCGATACAGCTCAGCTAGCTTTTGCATCTTACTTACTCCAGTGATGTATCCCCGATGTCTCCCGAGCGCGGCCCGAAATTAGGGGGTATAGAATTGACCTAATGAATTCTTTGGCGTGCCGGGCACTATTGTGCCAAACCTGCGACGCAAACGATACCGTATAGACAAAACAAAAAGGGGCCGCAGCCCCTTTTCGATTAGTTAACGCTGGTCTTACTGAAGGCAGACTGGAATGCCGCCACCAGTGCGTCGTTTTTCGACTGGGTCAGCGGTTTGCCTTTCGGATCGATGAATTGCAGGCTGGTGCGGTTGTTGAGATCGCCGACCTGCAGCTTGTAATCCCCTTCCGCCAGTTCAGGATCCTTGACGCCCAACGCATCCCAATCGCTGCTGCTCAGGGACTTGTAGGTCACGGCGACGGTGCCCTGCGGACGGCTGCGGTCACCCACTTTCATCCCCAGTTTTTCGAGCGCCGGCGGCAGGCGATCCCACACCACGGTGTACGGGCCGCGCACCACCAGCATCGGCAGGCCGGTGTCATCGGCGCCGCTCTGCACGTCCAGCGCGCCGAAACGGCTGGCGGTCTGGCTGCTCGCCAGGTTGTCCTGCTTGTCCAGGCCTTCGATCAGGGTGTTGATCATCATGCCGTTGTAGCGCTGGATTTCAGACTGATCGGTCACCTGTTCGGTCTTGCCCTGCTGCTGTAGGCCAACGCTTTTCACCACCAGCGCCTGCTGGTAGCCCTGTTGCTGCACGCTGATCTGATAACGGCCTTCGTACTGGTTGTCTTCGTCCAGACGGTTCCACTTCACCCAGTCGGTGGTCAGGGTCTGACCGGCGTCCTGGCGCGAAGCGATCGCGATGTTCTTCGCCTGCAGCAGGCTGACCACGCGCGACCACAGGTTCTGGTTCTGCGGGCTGTTTTCCAGCAGCAGCGTGCCGCTGTCGCCGGCGTATTGCGCGCGAGAACCGCTCAGCAGCGCCAACGGCTGCACCGGCGGACGAATGTCCAACTGCTTGCCGACGTTGCCTTGCAGCGTCGTGGCGGGAACGTCATAGTTGCCGCTCTGCACCGGCAGGATCATGCCGGACGGCGCGTTCAGCGCCTTGAGCGGAGCCGCGTCGAGGTAGGCCTCGTCGCCGCTGACCTGGCGCTTGTAGCGCTGATCGCTGCTGCAGGCCGCCAGCATCATCACCAAAGAGATGCCCACTACTTTTGCTACCGTCGACTTTTGCAATGAATAAGCCATCAAATTTCCCTTAGAGTTACAGCAAACCGACGCTTTTCAGCGCGCGCTCCACCACCGGGCGGGCGGCTTCGCTCAACGGCGTCATCGGCAGACGCAGCGTATCGGTTGCCATCAATCCCAACGCCTTACAGGCCCACTTCACCGGAATTGGGTTTGCTTCTACAAATAGATCCTGATGCAACGGCATCAAGCGCTGATTTAAGCGGCGCGCCTGCGCAAACTTGCCCTGCGCCGCCAGCACGCAAAGTTCCGCCATCTCGCGCGCGGCCACGTTGGCCGTCACGGAAATCACCCCTTTGCCGCCCAGTTGCATGAAGTCCAGCCCGCTGGCGTCGTCGCCGCTCAGCAAAATGAAGTCTTCATCGTCAACCAGCACTTGGATCTGACTAACGCGACTTAAGTTCCCCGTCGCTTCTTTTACAGCAACAATATTCTTGATTTTCGCCAGCCGAGCGATGGTCGGCGGCAGCATGTCGCAGCCGGTGCGCGAAGGCACGTTGTACAGGATCTGCGGCAGCTCGGTGCTCTCGGCGATCGCCTTGAAGTGCTGATACAGCCCTTCCTGAGTCGGCTTATTGTAGTACGGCGTCACCGTCAGGCAGCCCACCACGCCGGTGTTGGCGAAGCGGGTGGTGAGCGCGATGGCTTCGGCGGTGGCGTTGGCGCCGGTGCCGGCGATCACCGGAATGCGGCCGTCAGCCAGCTCCAGCGTCTGCAGCACCACGTCAACGTGCTCGTCATGGGCAAGCGTTGCGGACTCGCCGGTGGTCCCTACGGAAACGATCGCCGCGGTGCCACTGGCTACATGATAATCGATCAATTTTTTCAGGCTCGCGCGATCGACAGCACCTTTGTCGTCCATCGGCGTAACCAGTGCAACAATACTTCCCGTAAACATTGGCCGTCCCCTCCACAAACAAGTCACTCATGGTACTTTTGCTGCCTATCCAAAAGCAAGCGCACAACCGCGTTGTAAGCGCTTGGCAGGCGGTTTTTTTTATGTTTACCATGGTAACCCCATTAAGCACGACAGGAAGCGCTATTTTGCCTCAGTCAGACGAACACTATCTCGTGATTACCGCGCTCGGCGCCGACCGCCCCGGAATCGTCAATACCATCACCCGCCACGTCAGCAGTTGCGGATGCAATATCGAAGATAGCCGTCTGGCCATGCTGGGAGAGGAGTTCACGTTCATCATGCTGCTGTCCGGCAGCTGGAACGCCATCACCCTGATCGAATCCACCCTGCCGCAAAAAGGCGCGGAGCTGGATCTGCTGATCGTGATGAAACGCACAAACTCGCACGAAAGGCCGCCGATGCCGGCCACGGTGTGGGTGCAGGTGGAAGTGAAGGACTCGCCGCACATCATCGAACGCTTTACCGATCTGTTCGACTCCAGCCAGATGAATATCGCCGAACTGGTCTCGCGCACGCAGCCGGCGGAGGGCGACCTGCCGCCGCAGCTGTATATCCAAATCACCGCCCACAGTTCCGGCGATCGGGACGCCTCAAATATTGAGCAAGCCTTCCATCGCCTATGTACAGAATTGAACGCGCAAGGCAGTATTAGCGTGGTGAACTATCCACAGCATGACGAGAAAGATGGAGAGTAGTGATGAGCCCATTGAAAGCCGGTGACACAGCGCCGAAATTTAGTTTGCCTGACCAGGACGGTGAGGAAATTAATTTGGCCGACTTCCAGGGACAGCGAGTTTTGGTTTACTTCTATCCGAAGGCGATGACGCCGGGCTGCACCGTGCAAGCCTGCGGCCTGCGGGACAACATGGACGAATTGAAAAAGGCCGGCGTCGAAGTGCTGGGCATCAGCACCGACAAACCGGAAAAACTGTCGCGCTTCGCCGAAAAGGAGCTGCTCAACTTCACGCTGTTGTCTGATGAAGATCATCAGGTGTCGCAACAGTTTGGCGTGTGGGGCGAGAAAACCTTCATGGGCAAGACCTACGACGGTATTCACCGCATCAGTTTCCTGATCGATGGCAAAGGCAAGATTGAAAAAGTGTTTGATGATTTCAAAACCACCAATCACCACGACATCGTTTTGAACTACCTGCAGCAGTAAATCTCACGAAGCGCAGCGGCCTGCTGCGCTTCGTTATTCCCTCTCAGCCGGCCTCGTCTTCCACCTCGACCCGCAGTTCATCCGGCCAGGCGTGAATCACCGCCTTCACCAGCGTCGCCAGCGGAATGGCGAAAAACACCCCCCAAAAGCCCCACATCCCGCCGAACACGATCACAGAAAGGATAATCACCAGCGGGTGCAGGTTGACCGCTTCGGAGAACAGGATCGGCACCAGCAGGTTGCCGTCCAGCCCCTGCACCACCAGATAAGCGACGATCAGCGTCCAGAAATCGGCGCCGACGCCCCACTGGAACAGCGCCACCACCACCACCGGTATGGTGACCAGCACCGCGCCGATGTAGGGGATCAGCACCGAGAAGCCCACCAGCACCGCCAGCAGCAGCGAATAGCGCATGTCCAGCACGGCGAACACCAGGTAGGTCGCCACGCCGACAATCACCATCTCCAGCACCTTGCCGCGAATATAGTTGGTGATCTGCTGATTCATCTCGTTCCAGACCTGCCCCGCCAGGCCGCGATTGCGCGGCAGCACGCGGCGCACCGCGTTCAGCAGCTGCTCTTTGTCTTTCAGCAGGAAGAACATCATCATCGGCACCAGGATCAGGTAGATAGCCAACGTCAGCAGGCCGACCAGCGACGCCAGCGAGAATTTCACCACCGACTCGCCCATGCCGGACAGCCGGCTGCGCAGGTTTTCCGCCATCATGTCGATGATGCCGGCATCCACCAGCGCCGGGTAACGCTTCGGCAGCGTCGCGGCGAAGTTATAGAACTGGTTGAGCATGCCCGGCAGATCGCTCATCAGATTGATGCCCTGTTGCCAGGCGGTTGGCGCGACGACGAACACCAGCAGCATGGCGACGCCCGCGAACACCAGCAGCATGATGCTCGCCGCCCAGGTGCGCGAACAGCCGATGCGCTGCAGGCGCGCGGTCGGCCACTCCAGCAGATAGGCCAGCACGATGGCGACCAGCAACGGGGTCAGAATGCCGTGCAGAAAATAGAGAATGAGGAAGCCGGCAACCAGGATCACCAGCAGCGCGATAGCCTGCGGATCGGTGAAGCGGCGGCGGTACCACTGTAATAACATCTCCAGCATCAGAGCGGGCTCCTCGAGGTTTGACGGGCGGGCATGGCGATTCCTGTGATGGGCGTGATTAAAGCATAGATAGAACGGGCGCACGCGAGGTGTGCAAAGCACTCAGAGTACTCAAAGTTCGCCATACATCAACCGCAATTTGGCTGATTTTATCGCGTGGGCAGGCGATCGGCGCAAAAATCCGCAGACGCGGCGACAGGCGCGGTGAGCGGCCCCGAACGGGGCCGCGGAAGATTACAGCGAGGTACCGATAGAAAGAGGCGAACCGACCGCCAATGCGAACAACAGCACACAGCCAATCGCGATCGCCGCCGCCAGATCATTTTTCATTTTCCCATCCCCTGATGCTTAAACTGATTATCGTCACGAACTCTGTCGGTTCTTGCGTTGCGGCCTTTTCTGATGCACGTCATTAAAAACCCCCGCCGCAGCGGGGGAGAAAACGTTCTGGTGCATCAAGTGTTACAAGGAGGTCATGAGGGATTGCTAACCCTAAATGACTATTTCAAGCTAGGATTATTCCCAGAGCATGGCAAGCGATCGCGTCGAGGTTATCCGCACTTTGAGATAAACCTCATAAAAAAATCCCGCACGGCAGCGGGATGAAGGGATGATAACGTCATGAATTTTTTATGCGGACAATGAGGCGGTATTGTCGTCATTTGGCGACAATACCGCGCCGGCACGGCGGTCACAAGGGAAATTTGGCCACGGTGAGGAAATCAGAATTTCGCCACTGCACGCGATCGTGGGCCCGCCAGCATCAACGAAAAAATGAGATTTTCGTCAGACAGCCGCCGGGCAAAAACCGGTAGCATGGCCGATATCATCCCAAACGCCGTAGGGGAAAAAAGATGAACAGCAAACCGTGTGAATTTGATGAAGCCATCTGTCTGGCGATCGGGCGTGGCGTTTGCGAAGTCGTGAAGATAGGGGATGAAATCAGCGTCTTCTCCCTGCTGGAAGCCATCGAAAGCTTCATCGAACGGCAGGCGCTCAGCGAAAGCGAAATCGCGGCGGCGGACGACGCGCTGGATCTGATCAGCGTGCTCACCCATCGGTCATAGTGAAAAACGATCCCCCGGGACGAAGAAACCGACGGCCCATCACATGTGGGCCGCCGTCGTTTCTGTATCGCTTAGAAGTCGTAAGTTACCGACGCTTTCAGCGTTCTCGCCTGTCCCTGGAAGACGTAAGTGCCATTGCTTTCTACGCCGGACCAATACTTCTCGTTCGTGACGTTGTCCAACCCCACACGCCATACCAGCGTATTTTGATCCTCATTCAAACGCATGCGATAGCGAAGGCCGAGATCCAAGGTCGTGAAACTATCGAGCTTTTTGGTATTGGCGGAGTCGGCATATTGCGAACCGGTATGCCGCACTTTCGCCGTCGCCGTCAGGCCATCGACCGGCCTGATATCGTATTCCGCCCCCAGCACCGCGTAGAAGTGCGCTACGCCGATAGCGTCTTTGCCATCGTTACGGCCGCCCTGGGTTTTGGTCAGCTCGGGCGAAAGCCAGGTAGCGCTGCCGTTAAGGCGCAGGCCGAAGGCCGGTTCGCCAAATACATTCAACTCCACGCCGCGGTTACGTTGCTCGCCGTTCAACGTGTAGTAGTTGTTGCTGTCGATCATGGTGGCCGGCTTTTTGATTTCAAACAGCGCCAACGAGCCGCCCACGCGTTCGAAATCAACTTTCACGCCCACTTCATTTTGCTTGGAACGGGCGATACCGGTACTCTGCCCGAAGTTAGCCGCCTCTTTCGGCGCAATGCCGCCAGGCTGCAACGCCTCGGTATGGTTGGCATAAAGCGACACCGTTTCCCACGGCTTGTAGACCAGCCCGAACGTCGGCATCCAGCGGCTTTGCGTATAACGGGAGGCGGTATCCTCCAGGCCGGTGGCGTTGCTGTAATTACGCACCACCACTTTCTGATGGCGCGCCGCCGCCGTTAACAACACCCGGTCGCCGAAAAAGCCCAACGTATCGCTGAACAACCAGCCCTGCGTCCGGTTACGCGCCGTGGTCAGCGGATCGCTGTAGTTGCCGCCGAAATAGGCGTTGTCCGGTATTGCGACATCATGGTTATCGTAGATATTGGTCGTCGGATTGTTGGCGGACATGCGCCACGCGGTTTTGTCGCGTTTAATCTGCGCGGAATAGCCGACGTTGACCCGATGCGAAACCGCCCAGGTCGTGAACTTGCCCTCAAGCCCCGCCATGCCGCTGAAAGCGTCGATAATGCGGTTGGTGTCCAGGCGCCCAACCGTGGCGTCGCCGTTGGCGTTGATGAGCTTCGGTGCGCTGTAAACACCGGTTTCATGGCCGTGCTGCGCGCCCAAGCCGGCATAGGCCTTCCAGTCGCGGGTTAAATCATATTCCGCTTTCGCCATGCCGAATTCGTTCTCGATATCGCTGTAGCCCCACTGCTGACTGTAATTTTTACGGGTGTCAGGCACCGCGGGTATCACATCGATGCCGCTGATGTTGACCCCCATCGTTCCCCCATGGAAAGTCTTTTTCTGATAACCGAAGTCCAACGATGAACGGAAACGATCGCCGCGATAGTCCAGCCCAACCGATGCCAGCGTCGTGCGCCGCTTATCATCCTCAACCGCCGTTTCACCCTCACGGTGCACCAGGTTGACGCGAGCACCAAACTGGTTGTCGTCACCAAAACGGCGGCCCAGATCCAGCGTGCCGCCCACCTGAGAATCGGAGGTGTAGTCGAGGCCGAACTGGGTGGTCGGCGTTTCTTCCGCCCGCTTCGGTTCAAGATTGATCATGCCGCCAACGCCGCTGGAAGCCAGGCCGTTCAATAGGGCGTTCGCCCCTTTGAAGATCTCCACCCGCTCCAGCATCTGGGTATCCATTACCTGGCGCGGCACCACGCCCGGCAGCCCGCCCATCGTCATGTCGTCGCCGTCCAGTTGGAAACCGCGGATACGATAGGTTTCGGCGAAGTTACCGTACCCCTGCACCGCCTGTACACCCGCGTCGTTGCTGACCACGTCGGCGATGGTCTTCGCCTGCTGATCCTGTACCAGCTTCGCGGTATAACCTATGACGTTGAACGGAACGTCCATCGCTTTCTGTTCGCCCAACATTCCCAGGCGGCCGCCGTGGGCGACCTGTCCATCCAGATAGGCGGGAACCAAATCATTGCCGCCGGAGTTGAAATCGCCGTGTTTTTCGGCCCGGACAACCAGGGTGTCCTCCTGGTTTTTCTTGGCGTCGCCGTCTGCGGCCAGCGCCCCCTGGCTCAGCGCGCCAATAGTCAGCGCCAGCAGCGTTTTACGTAAAGGGAAATTCGTTGTACTGGTGTTGTGCATAATTCACTCATGAATGAGGATAAAAGTTAAATGGCCCGTCGCCGGGCCGATGGGGCTTATTTATTCAACGCGATGCGAACCACGCTGTCCGGCCCCTGAGTGGAATGATCTTTGTTAAACGGCTGTTTGACCGTAACGAACAATGTCTGGCCGTCTGCCGACAGCAGCAAGCTGTTTGGATTCGGCGGCAGCGGCCAGCGCTGTTTCACCGCATAGGTCGTCGCATCCAGGCTCAGCACATTGCCGGATTCACGCTGCGAGATGTAAATTTCGTTGCGCCGTGGATTGAAAACGACAGCCAAAGAGTCGCCCACATCAAGCCGCTTCAATAACTTCCCGGTGTGAATATCCAAGACCAGCGTGGTCTTCGCTTTGGAGTTGTCGGTGACGAACAAACGACCGGTAGCCTCGTCCTCCGCCATATTGAGCAGCAGTGCGGGTTGGTCTCCCAACGGTTTCCAGCGTTTTTCGATGCGGTTGGAACGCGGGTTGATCACCAGGATCTCGCCGCTGCCATTGGCGGCATACACGCGTTGGGTCTGTTCGGAGTAATGCAGGCCGGTCATCCATTTGCCGGTATTTTTAATGCGCGTTTTCAGCTTGAGCGATTCAGCGTCAACCACCCAAATTTGCGCCGGGTCGGCCACCGCCCCCAAATACAGCGTGTTGTCGTGAGCCAGAATTTGGCGCGCACCATACGGCAACCCTTTCTCATTGCGCTCGCTGAACAGCAAACGCCCTTTCACCTTACCGTCGGCGGCGCCGATTGCGCTGATACCGCCGTCCAGCGAATTGCTGACATAAAGGGTTTTCCCATCCGCAGAGGCCTGCATGGCGAAATTTTTCAGATCGGTATGCGTCGTGCCAAGGGTTTTCAGGGTCTTGGCGTCCAGCTTATAGACCACGCCACCCTGTACATCTTTAAAACTTTCGGCGCTGGCGACGTACAGCGTATCTCCCCCTGGCGTCAGCGCCATTTCATACAAGCCATAAGCCAGTTGGCGTTTGACGATGCTGTCGGATTGCGCCGCTTGCGCCAGAGGCTGCACGGCAGGGGAAGAGGAAGAGGTTTGGTGCGGCGTGCAGCCGCTGAGCGCCATCCCCGTCAGCAGGGCGAGCACAGAGGTTTTCATTTTCATCGGGGAAATCCTTGACCATTCAAAACGGTGTTTACGGCGGGCTCTGCAGTTTAGTTTTGAGCTTTCTCATCACGAGAAATGAGCGCCACCGCGCGTCTCAGTGTTTCCCTGTGAATCAACCATCACGCTAATGCAGGCTAATAACTCCTTCGTGCGCCCGCGAACAACAAAGAGAATGAGAAACATACTCATTATTATTTACGCAATCAAGCGTAATTATTTTCCTTCCTTCTCTAAAAGTCATGGCGACATCTCGTATTATCAAAACCAATACGCCAGCTATCGATCCCGGTGCCGTGCATGGTTATCTCGCCTTACACCGTCGATAAACGGCCTCACCCTGCGTACAGGCACTTAACAACGAGCGAACAGACAAACAGGAGAAGCCCCCTCATGACAACCCCTGCCCCACGGGAGTGGCAGCGTGCGGACTATCTCGTCAGCACCGATCCCGCTCTGCTGGATCTCGATGCCATCCATGCATTTCTGACCCGTTCGTCATGGGCGGAAGGCATTGATAAAGAGACCGTCCGCCAGTCCCTCGCCCACAGCCTGTGCTTCGGTTTGTATCACGGCGCCAGGCAGATCGGTTTCGCCCGGCTGGTTACCGATTACGCCACTTTCGGCTATCTGTGCGACGTGTACGTGCTGGAAACGTACCAAAAAAGCGGGCTGGGTCTGTGGCTGGCGGAATGCTGCCAGGCCCATCCGCTGATGGCGACGCTGCGCCGAGTCATGCTGGTCACCAGCACCGCCCCCTGGCTCTATGAAAAAGTGGGCTATAGCGCCATCAACCGCCCCGACTTTGTCTGGCAGATCGCCCGGCCGGACATCTACCGACGATAGGTGTTTTCGCTGACCAGGCGCTATTTCAGCGCCTGCTCGGCCAGCAGCCCGAGGGCGATGACGATCATCGCCGCGCCGGAGATGCGCCCCACCACCTTCGCGGCCTGTGGGCGCGTGCGCAGTATCGACTGCGATCCGAATCCCACCAGCAGATACACCAGGCCGCAGCTGATCAAATGCACGACGCCCAACGCCAGCATCTGCATCGGCACCGACCATTCGGCCCGGGCGTCGGTAAACTGCGGCAGCAGCGCCAAAAACAGCAGAAACACCTTGGGGTTCAGGCCGCTGACGCACACGCCCTTGCCGGCCCAGCGCAGCCAGGAATCGGAACGCTGATCTTCACCGGCGCCGGGCACCGGCGGGTGCAGCAGCATGTTGCAACCGATCCACAAGAGGTAAGCCGCTCCCAGCAAGGTAAGCGCCGTCAGCGCCAGCGGGTTGCCGACCAGCAGCGCGCCGACGCCCGCCACTACGATCGCAATCATCAACAAATGGCCAAACAGCAAGCCGGCGACGGCGGGCACCACCACCCGGCCGCGAATGCCCGCCGAGATCACATAGGCCCAATCCATACCCGGCGTGATCACCAATAAAATCGATACCGCCCAAAAAGCGGCGAACAGAGCGAGCGTCATGCCGCCGCCCTCTCAAACGCGCTGCGCCACACAGAACAGAGAACCATTGCGCTTTCCTCGTGGAAGAAGAACGGCCCCGCCTGCCGCGGCGGCCGTCAAAACCGTTCAACAGATGGCAAGAATATCCTCAAGGGATTAAAATGTGCTTTCAATTACTTGCCTGAAATCGGCATAAGTGGGGAAATTCTTCTAAATGGATAAGATTGATCGCAAGATTCTTGCTGAACTGCAGGCCGACGGCCGTTTGTCGGTGACCGAGCTGGCCGAGCGGATCGGGTTGAGCGTATCCCCCTGCCACCGCCGGGTGCGGGCGTTAGAGGAATCCGGGGTGATCAGAGGTTACCGCGCCCAGCTCGATCCCGGCAGCCTGGGCTATAACTTTTCCGCCCTGGTGTTCGTCACCATGCGCGAAGGCGATCGCCGCGCCGTTGAAACTTTCGAAAACGCCATGATGGACATTCCCCAGGTGGTGCAGGCGCAGCGGCTGTTCGGCGATCCGGACTATCTGCTGCACGTGATCGCCCGCGATCTGCCCGCCTTTCAACAGCTTTACGACGAGAAACTCTCCGCTTTGCCGGGCGTGCAGCGCCTGAGCTCCACGCTGGTGATGAAGACCGTGGTGCCGGAGCGCTCGTTCCTGCCGCTGGGAAAATGACGACGGGAGCGTTGCCGCTCCCGTTTTGACTTCTTTAAGGCACAATCACGAAATCCGGATTGGCTACGGCGAACAGCGCCTCGCGATCCGCCGCCGGTGGATAAATCCACTGCGTGTTGATCTCCTGCTTAATCTTTTTGCCTTCCTGACGGGTAAAACACACCTGGCGATCCCAGCCTTCGGTATACAGCGCGCCCCATGGCCCCAGATCCAGACAGGTCACATACTTCGGCTGGCTGTACGGGTGCGTCGGCAATCCCGCCAGCTCCGCCGCCGCATTGTGGCCGGCCACGCGGCCAAGGCTCATCGCATGCTGGCAAGTCATCAGGTTGTGGTTGCCGAGATCGTCGGTCGCCGCCTTCACCGTATCCCCGGTCACGAAAATGCCCGCCGCCGCCGGCGCGCGCAGGAAGGCATCGCCGATCACCCGGCCGTTGCCGTCGCGCTCGCCGGGGATCTGCTCGGTCAGCGGATGCGCCCGCACGCCCGCCGCCAAGATCACCGTGTTGGCGGCGATGCGCTCACCGTTCGACAGCATCACCCCCTCGGCGTCGATGGCCGAGACGCGCAGACCGGCCCGCGCTTCCACGCCGCACTCCGCCAGCGCCTGGCGTATCACCGCCCCCGGCTCCGCCCCCATCCCGGCGCCCACTTCCGGCGCGCTATCGACGATCACCACGCGCACGTTCTCGTCTTTGCCCAGCGCATCCCGCAGCCGCTGCGGCATCTCCGCCGCGCTCTCCAGCCCGGTCAGCCCCGCACCCACCACCACGGCGGTGTTGCGCGCCGGCGTCGAGGGTTTGGCCGCCAGCGCTTTGATATGGGCATCCAAACGCTGCGCGCTTTCCAGCGTATCGACGTTGAAACCGTATTCGGCAAAGCCCGGCACCGCAGGCACGGAGAGCCGACTGCCGGTGGCCCACACCAGGCGGTCGTAGGCCAGCTCAAGGGATCCCCCCGTCGCCTGCGCCACCGTGAGCGTTTTGGCGGCGGCGTCGATGCGTTCTACCGTCCCGGCCAGGTGGCGCACGCCGACGGCGGCGAGCTGCGCGGAAATGTCCGGGTTCATGTTTTCCAGCACCGCTTCATACAGGCGCGGCCGGATGGTGACCGTGGGCGTCGGCGAAACCATGAGCACCTCGATCTCGCCATGCTTACCGGCGATGTTAATGGCGCGCATGGCGGACACGGCGGCCCAAAAACCGGCAAAACCGGAACCGGCAATCACTATTTTCTGCGTCATGGGATGACTCCTTCATACAGGGTTAACCGGGCGATAAGGCTGCCCGCAAGTTTTCGGATGAACGATGCCGTTCCGCTCCCGTAACAGGGTGCAGAAGGCCCGCCCGCCCCTTCCGAAGAGGCGGGAAAAAGTGTGTTTCGCTTTAAGGAAAGGCGGTGGTTAGGTCTTGGCGCGCGCCGTTTTGCCGCTGCGCGCGGTGCGTTCCGTCATGCGCTCGTCGAGCCAGAGGTTGACCTCACCGAAGAAGCCCTGCGGCGCCTTGCGGCCAAAGCGGGCCGCGACGGCGCCGAGGGTCTGCGCCGCCAGCGCGTCGCGCATCGCCTTCTCCGCCTGCAGCATCACCGCGTGGATGGCACATTTGCCGGAAACCGCCCAATCCGGCGGGGAATCGTCGAACACCGCACAGCGCCCGCGCACCTCCTGGCAATCGAACAGCGGCTTGTGCCCTTCAATGGCGTCGATGATCTCCAGGAAGCTGATCTCGTCCGCCGGGCGCGCCAGACGATAACCGCCGCGCACCCCTTCACTGGCGGCGACGATCCCTGCCTTTTCCAGCTTGGGGAAAATCTTGGCCAGAAAGCTGGGGGAGATGCCTTGCAGCTCGGCGAGTTCGCGGCTGCTGAGCGCGCGCTGGTTATCGCCGACCAGCCACAGCAGGCAGTGGATGCCATATTCAACGCTGGTTGTGATGTACGCCATGTGTCCGTTTTCGACCGTCAATGAATCTTCAATAACGCAGACTATATGAGTCTGCGTTTCTCTTGTCAATAAAACGCAGACAAAGTTGATCCGCGTTTTATTCGAGATGCATGCCGCCAGCGACGAAAAAACGCCCTTCAAAATGAAAAATAAAACTTTTTTGCCCGATCCGCGCCCGGCTAACGTTTCCTTGTCGCCTGCGGCTGACTATGATGTGATGGGTGCCGCCGCCGCGGTTTGTGAGCCGCCGCACTTTCGCGCGGATTGCGCCGCGGGAATAAAGAACTCTTGTCTGCTGCTGACGTCTTAGAAATGATTATTTAAGGGAAACGCCTGACTATGACCAACCGGTTGACCAAAACCGCGTTAGCGGTGCTGCTGCTCGGCACGCTGAACGCCACCTCCCTGGCGCCAGCACAGGCGGAAAGCCAGGATCAGTTGCCGGATATGGGCACCTCCGCCGGCGGCACCCTGAGCATCGGACAAGAGCTGGCGATGGGCGATTTCTACGTGCGCCAACTGCGCGCCAGCGCCCCGCTGATCAACGATCCGCTGCTGAGCCAGTACATCAACCAGTTGGGCAACCGGCTGGTGGCCAGCGCCTATTCGGTGCGCACGCCGTTCCATTTCTATCTGGTGCGCAACGACGAGATCAACGCCTTCGCCTTCTTCGGCGGCAACGTGGTGCTGCACTCCGCGCTGCTGCGCGTCAGCGACAACGAAAGCCAGCTGGCTTCGGTGCTGGCACACGAAATCTCGCACGTCACCCAGCGCCACCTGGCGCGCGCAATGGAAGATCAGCAGCGCAACGCCCCGCTGACCTGGGTGGGCGCGCTCGGCTCCATCCTGCTGGCGATGGCCAACCCGACCATGGGCATGGCGGCGCTGAGCGGCACCCTGGCCGGCACCCAGCAGGGCATGATCAGCTTTACCCAGTCGAACGAACAGGAAGCCGACCGCATCGGCATTCAGGTGCTGCAGCGCGCCGGATTCGATCCGGAAGCGATGCCCGACTTCCTGCAGAAGCTCTCGGATCAGTCACGCTACGCCTCCAAACCGCCGGAAATGCTGCTGACGCACCCGTTGCCGGACAGCCGCCTTTCCGACGCGCGCAACCGCGCCAACCAGATGCCGAAACACATCGTGCAGTCTTCGCAGGATTACCTGATGGCCAAGGTGCGCGCACTGGGCATGTACAGTTCGGAGGGCTATGGCCTGAACGAAGAGCTGCTCGGCTCGCTCAGCAAGGGCAATGTGCGCGAACAGGCGGCCGCCAAATACGGCCGCGCCATCCTGTTCTATGAAGCGAAAAAATACGACGACGCACGCAACATCATTCAACCGATGCTGGCGCAGGATGCGAAAAACGTCTGGCTGATCGACCTGATGACCGACATCGATCTCGGCCAGAAACGCGCGCCGCAGGCCATCGCCCGGCTGCAGGCGGCCAACGCCGCCCAGAGCAACAACCCGGTGCTGCAGCTCAACCTGGCCAACGCCTATGTCGAAGGCAACCAGCCGGCGCAGGCCTCGAAGATCCTGAACCGCTACACCTTTGCCCATCCGGACGATCCGAACGGCTGGGATCTGCTGGCGCAGGCCAGCGCCGCCCAAGGGCTGCGCGATGAAGAACTGTCGGCCCGCGCCGAAAGCCTGGCGCTGACCGGCCGGCTCGATCAGGCCATCGGCCTGCTCAGCAATGCCAGCTCGCTGCAGAAACTCGGCAGCCTGAAACAGGCGCGCTACGATGCGCGCATCGACCAGCTGCGCCAACTGCAACAGCGCTTCCGCCAATACCAGCGCAGCTGATGCAACAAGGAATGAACGCCATGAAAAACGTCACGATTTACCACAACCCGCGCTGCTCCAAGAGCCGTGAAACCCTGGCGCTGCTGGAACAGCACGGCGTCGATCCCAAGGTGGTGCTGTACCTTGAAACGCCCCCGTCGGCCGATGAGCTGAAAAAGCTGTTGAAGGAACTGGGCTTCACATCGGCGCGCGATCTGATGCGCAAGAAAGAAGACCTGTACAAGGAATTGAAGCTGGCGGACGACAGCCTGAGCGAAGAACAGCTGCTGGCGGCGATGACGGCGAACCCGAAACTGATCGAACGCCCGATCGTGGTGAAAGGCAGCAAGGCGCGCATCGGCCGGCCGCCGGAGCAGGTGCTGGAGATTTTGTAAACGGTCAACCCGCCTCTTATTGAGCCGTAACATACCAATAGCCCTGAACAGGGCTATTTTTAATTGTTTGTTATATAAATATTTTTCATCATCCTCAACTTCTCCTGTTGCTATGCTGCACAAATGCCGAGCCTCACGGCAAGACAGGTGTTGACAATCGTCAACACCCCGCCTACCCTAATCGCATCACTGGACGAGCGATGAAAAAACACCCAGACAAGCATATCCAGGCGGCATTAGCTTACGCCCTTTCTCAGGGGTGGCATTTTCGCCCCAGCAAAGGGCACGCATTTGGACGACTGCATTGCGCCTTTGCCGGACATCAAGAACATATGATGAGCATCTGGAGCACGCCGAAAAATCCAGAGGTACATGCCAAACAGATTCGGCGCAAAGTCGATCACTGCCTGGCGCTGTCGCAGAAAAAATAACCGGAGAATCACCATGACGCTCTTTCATTTCTCATTGACGCTAGATGGAGTGACCGCGGATACCACCGGGTTGGAGGATGCGCTGCATGCAGCGGGATGCGATGACGCGCTGATCTGTTTCTACGGTAAAACCGTCTACCTGGAGTTCGATCGAGAAAGCGATAACTTTGCGCACGCGATTTGCAGCGCCATCAGTGATATTGAGTCTGCAAATATTGGCGCCAAGGTGATATCGGTAGACTCCAGCCTGGTGGGATTAAGCGATATTGCCGAGCTCACTGAACTGTCGCGTCAGGCGATCGCGATGCTAAAAGACGGGACTCGCGGCCCCGGCGGCTTCCCTTCCCCCATTCAACGGCTCGGCGGCGCCTCACCGTTATGGCGCTGGGCTGACGTGGCGGCCTGGTTGGCGCAACAAGGGAAAATCGACCCACGACTTGCAGACAATGCGCAGTGTCTGGAACATATCAATCTCGCTTTGCAACTGCGAAGCGATCGGCAACGCCAGCAGGTTGAGCACTACAGCTCCCTGCTGGAACATGCAGAAAAACAGGTTTGATGGCTCGCTACAGCCCCAGGATCTCTTTAACGAACGGGATGGTCAGCTTGCGCTGGGCGGTGATCGAGGCGCGATCGAGTTGATCGAGGGTCATAAACAGCGTGCGCATCTCGCGATCCAGCCGTTTCAACAGGAAACGGCCCACGTCTTCCGGCAGCTCGAAGCCGCGCAGTTTGCCGCGCAGCTGCAGCGCCAGCAGTTTCTCTTCGTCCGACAGCGGCTGCAGCTTGTAGATCTGCCCCCAGTCCAGGCGCGAAGCCAGATCCGGCAAACGCAGGTTCAACTGGCGCGGTGGTCGATCTCCGGTGATGAACAAACGGGTGCGGCCGGTTTCCAGAATGCGGTTGTAGAGGTTGAAGATCGCCATCTCCCACTCTTCGTCGCCAGCGATGCATTCAATATTGTCGATGCAGACCAGCGCCAGCTGTTCCATGCCGTCCAACACTTCAGGCACGAAGTAGGCGCGCTTGTCGAGCGGCACATAGCCCACCGCCTCGCCCTTCTGCGAAAGCTCGGCGCAGGCCGCATGCAGCAGATGGCTGCGCCCGCCGCCTTCACGCGACCAAAAATAGATATAGCTGCCATGTTCCTGACGGACGGCGGATTGGATCGCGGCTAATAGGGATGGGTTCTCACCCGGATAAAAACTGGCGAAAGTTTCATCATCGGGAAGATAAAGTGGCAGTGAAAGCTGTGCCGGCGTATTCAGAGAAGCACCTCAACCAAAACTGGCAGAAAAACGTGGGCAGTTTAACACAGAAAACGGGCGCTGTTGAACCGGCAGGATCTTATGCCGCAATAGTGAGCAATGCCTAAGCGCCGCTTGATCGGCTGAGGTGTCCGCCAAGGCAAGAATTGTCCGATATCATTCCCTAACTCCATGCCTGCGCAGGTTAAATTTGTAATTTAAGTAAAATCTGACCTAGTATAGGTAGGCTAAATGCAATCACCATCAACAAGGTTTCTGCAAGGATATAGACGATGAAAGTATGGAATAAAGTGCTGTTGGCCTCCTTTATCGGGTTGTTGGTTGCCGGCTGTGATGACTCGTCCAAGGTTGACGCCAACCTGGATAAAGCCAAAGACAGCGCCGAGCAGATGAAAGACGCCGCCCAGAAAAAAGCGGACGATCTGACGGACAAGGCGAAAGCAACGGCGGATGAAATCAAAAAAGAGGCCGCCACCCAGGCTGACCAGCTGAAAGACAAAGCCTCGGCGATTAAAGATGAAGCTGCCAAACAGGCGGACGCCATCACCAACGACGCCAAGGCCAAAGCCGCCGCGATCAAAGACGACGCAGGCAAACAGAGCCAGCAGTTGGTGGATCAGGCTAAAGCCATCAAGAACGACGCCATCAACGGCGCCAACGATCTGACCGAGCAGGCCAAGGCCAAGACCGAAGCCATCAAGAGCAGCGCCGAAAACAAAGCGCAAGAGTTGAAACAAGAGACCGATGCGGCGGTAAACGGCGATACGCAGCCGGCCACCCAGCAATAAGCATACTCAGCAATAAAGTAAGGAGCAGTAAATGGGGATTATTTCCTGGATTATCTTCGGCCTGATCGCCGGTATTTTGGCTAAGTGGATCATGCCCGGCAAAGACGGCGGCGGCTTTATCCTGACCATCGTGCTGGGGATCATCGGCGCCGTGGTCGGCGGCTATATCAGCACCTTCTTCGGCTACGGCAAGGTTGACGGCTTCAACTTCGGCAGCTTCGTGGTGGCGGTCATCGGCGCTATCGTGGTGCTGTTCGTGTACCGCAAAATTCGCAGCTAAGCCGCATACCCCAAGTCAAAAGGGCAGCCCCTGGGCTGCCCTTTTCGTTACTTCTGCTTCGCCGGTTCGTCCGGCGCGTCGAGCACCTCTTCTTCCTTGCGGAACAGGCTGATGACCTTGAACAGCAGGCTCAGGCCGATACCCACGATGGTCGCCAGCGCCATGCCTTTCAGCTCCGCCGCACCGATATGCACCTTGGCGCCGCTCACGCCGATGATCAGGATCACCGAGGTCAAAATCAGGTTTTGCGCTTTGTTGTAATCCACTTTGGACTCGATCAGCACGCGAATGCCCGAGGCGCCGATCACACCGTACAGCAGCAGGGAAACGCCGCCCATCACCGGCACCGGCACCGCCTGGATCGCCGCCGCCAGCTTACCGATGCAGGACAGCAGGATCGCCAACACCGCCGCGCCGCCGATCACCCAGGTGCTGTAGACCTTGGTGATGGCCATCACGCCGATGTTCTCGCCGTAGGTGGTGTTCGGCGTAGAGCCGAAGAAGCCGGAGAACACCGTCGAGATACCGTTGGCGAACATCGAGCGGTGCAGCCCTGGATCGCGGATCAGATCTTTCTTCACGATGTTGGCGGTCACCACCAGGTGGCCGACGTGCTCGGCGATCACCACTAGCGCCGCCGGCAGAATGGTGAAGATGGCGAACCACTCAAAGCGCGGAGTGTAGAAGGTCGGCAGCGCGAACCAGTGCGCCTCGCGAATCGGAGTCAAATCCACCACGCCCATGAAGAACGACAGCGCATAGCCCACCAGCACGCCGATCAGGATCGGGATAATCGCCAGGAAGCCGCGGAACAGCACCGAGCCGAGCACCGTGACCGCCAGCGTCACCAGCGAAATGGTGATGGTGGTCGAATCGGCGCTGGTGCCTTCCGCCGGCAGCAGCCCCGCCATGTTGGCCGCCACGCCCGCCAACTCCAGCCCGATGACGGCGACGATCGCCCCCATCGCCGCCGGCGGGAACATCACGTCCAGCCAGCCGGTGCCGGCCTTTTTCACGATCAGCGCCACCAGGCAAAACAGCACACCGCACATGATGAAACCACCCAACGCCACTTCGTAACCGAGCGGCAACAGCAGCAGTACCGGCGAGATAAACGCGAAGCTGGAACCGAGGTAGGCCGGGATCTTGCCTTTACAGATGAACAGATACAGCAGCGTGCCAATGCCGTTGAACAGCAGCACGGTCGCCGGGTTGATCTTGAACAGGATAGGCACCAGCACGGTGGCGCCGAACATGGCGAACAGGTGCTGGAAGCTGAGCGGAATGGTCTGGAGCAGCGGCGGGCGCTCGCTGACGCCGATGGCGCGACGGGTCATGTGTGCTTTTCCTCGGTTTATTGGTTTTATAGGTTTTAGTCAAAAAAAAGCCGACTCGTTAAGTCGGCTCAAATGTTTACTTGGTACCAAATATCTTGTCGCCCGCATCGCCCAGGCCAGGCACGATGTAGCCCTTGTCGTTCAGGCACTGATCGATGGAGGCGGTGTACAGCTCAACGTCCGGGTGCGCTTTCTCCAGCGCGGCGATGCCTTCCGGCGCCGCCACCAGAACCAGCACCTTGATGCTGTGGCAGCCGGCTTTCTTCAGCAGATCGATAGTGGCGATCATCGAACCGCCGGTGGCCAGCATCGGGTCGACGACCAGCGCCATGCGCTCTTCGATGTTGGAAACCAGCTTCTGGAAGTACGGCACCGGCTCCAGGGTTTCTTCGTCGCGGTATACGCCCACCACGCTGATGCGCGCGCTCGGCACGTGCTCCAGCACCCCTTCCATCATGCCCAGGCCTGCGCGCAGGATCGGCACTACGGTAATCTTTTTCCCTTTGATCTGATCCACTTCAACTGGCCCGCACCAGCCTTCGATGGTGACTTTTTCCGTCTCCAGATCGGCGGTCGCTTCATAGGTCAGTAAACTACCCACTTCTGAGGCCAGCTCACGGAAGCGTTTGGTGCTGATGTCATTTTCGCGCATCAGGCCAAGCTTGTGTTTTACCAGCGGGTGTTTCACCTCAACGATCTTCATCATTTTTCTCCTATTAAGGTGGTTGCGGCCAAAAAAATCGCGGGATTATACCTCCTTTTTTTCGCCGCGCCACCCACAATAGCCCGATCGGGATCAACAAAAGTTTGAATATCAGTATAGATGACGAAAAAGCGGAGCCGGTTCACAAGCCGCTCGCAAACGTTTGCCTGCGCTGTTAGAATTGCCGCGCCTTATTCCGGAATCAACATCGGAAGCACAGTTTTCAAACCGCAAACCGTCGTGGGGAATCGCGCAGTGACCGACAAAACCTCTCTCAGCTATAAAGACGCAGGTGTCGATATCGATGCTGGCAACGCATTGGTAGACCGCATCAAAGGTGTAGTTAAACAGACCCGTCGCCCGGAAGTGATGGGCGGTCTGGGCGGGTTTGGCGCCCTGTGTGCGTTGCCGCAGAAATACCGCGAGCCGGTGCTGGTTTCCGGTACCGACGGCGTGGGCACCAAGCTGCGTCTGGCGATGGATCTGAAACGCCACGACACCATCGGCATCGATCTGGTGGCGATGTGCGTCAACGATCTGGTGGTTCAGGGCGCCGAGCCGCTGTTCTTCCTCGACTACTACGCGACCGGCAAGCTGGATGTGGACACCGCGGCCAGCGTGATCACCGGCATCGCCGAAGGCTGCAAACAGTCCGGCTGTGCGCTGGTGGGCGGCGAAACCGCTGAAATGCCGGGCATGTACCACGGCGAAGATTACGACGTGGCCGGTTTCTGCGTCGGCGTGGTCGAAAAATCCGAGATCATCGACGGCAGCAAAGTGCAGTCCGGCGACGCGCTGATCGCCCTGGGTGCTTCCGGCCCGCACTCCAACGGCTACTCGCTGGTGCGCAAGATCCTGGAAGTGAGCAACACCGATCCGACCGCCACCCAGCTGGAAGGCAAACCGCTGGCCGACCACCTGCTGGCGCCGACCAAGATTTACGTGAAGTCCGTGCTGGAGCTGATCGAGAAGGCGGACGTACACGCCATCGCTCACCTCACCGGCGGCGGCTTCTGGGAAAACATTCCACGCGTGCTGCCGGAAGGCATGCAGGCGGTGATCGACGAAGCCAGCTGGCAGTGGCCGGCGGTGTTCACCTGGCTGCAGCAGGCCGGCAACGTCAGCCGTCATGAAATGTACCGCACCTTCAACTGCGGCGTAGGCATGGTCATCGCCCTGCCGGAAGCCGAAGTGGAAGCGGCCATCGCGCTGCTGACCGCGGCAGGTGAAAAAGCGTGGAAAATCGGTAAACTGACCGCCTCTTCCGACGAACAACAAGTGGTCATCAACTGATGAAAAAGATCGTGGTGTTGGTCTCCGGCCAGGGGAGCAATCTCCAGGCGCTGATTGACGCCTGCCAGCAGGGCCGCATCGCCGCCGAGATCGTGGCGGTGTTCAGCAACAAGGCGCAGGCTTATGGCCTGCAACGCGCCGAGGCGGCCGGCATCGCCGCCCAGGCGCTGGATGCCAAGGCCTACGCCGATCGCTCGGCGTTTGACGCCGCGTTGGCGGACGCCATCGACCAGCACCAGCCCGATCTGGTGGTGCTGGCCGGCTACATGCGCATCCTCAGCCCGCAGTTCGTGCAGCGTTATGCCGGCCGCATGCTGAACATTCACCCTTCCCTGCTGCCGAAATACCCGGGGCTGCATACCCACCGTCAGGCCATCGACAACGGCGACAGCGAACACGGCACCTCGGTGCACTTCGTGACCGAACAGCTCGACGGCGGCCCGGTGATTTTGCAGGCCAAGGTGCCGATTTTCGCTGACGACGAAGAGGATGACGTGGTTGAACGGGTGCAAACCCAGGAACACACGATCTATCCGCTGGTGGTGAGCTGGTTCGTCGACGGCCGCCTGGCGATGCGCGATGGCGCCGCCTGGCTGGACGGCGAACGCCTGCCTGAGCAGGGTCACGCCGCCGACTGATGCGCGCAGCCTGAACCTTGCCTAAACGGCGCCCGCGCGGCGCCGTTTTTTTTTTCGCCTTCATCCATTCTGTGAAGTTATACTTTGCACAGTTTCACGGCACAGAGGAGCCCACATGTCCAGCACTGCCAGCGTCAGGTTACGCCCATTGGAACGGGACGATCTGTCGTTCGTCCACCAGATGGACAACAATGCCAGCGTTATGCGCTATTGGTTTGAAGAACCCTACGAAGCCTTTGTCGAGCTTTCCGACCTCTACGACAAACACATCCACGATCAGAGCGAGCGCCGCTTTATCATCGAGCACGAAGGCGCCAAAGTCGGCCTGGTGGAGCTGGTGGAGATCGATCACATCCACCGCCGCGCAGAGTTCCAGATCATCATCGATCCCGCCCACCAGGGCAAAGGCTACGCCAGCACCGCCGCCCGCCTGGCGATGGACTACGGCTTCTCGGTGCTGAACCTGTACAAGCTGTACCTGATCGTCGACAAAGAGAACCCGAAGGCGATCCACATCTACAGCAAGCTGGGCTTCAACGTGGAAGGCGAGCTGATCGACGAGTTCTTCGTCAACGGCGAATACCGCACCGTGCTGCGCATGTGCATCTTCCAGCCGCAATACCTGGCGAAGTTCAAAACGCCCAATGATAAGCCGCTGGTGAAGTGACGCTTAGCGAGAAAAAAGTGAAAACCCGCCCAGGCGGGTTTTTTATTGGGAAATAAGTGGCTAGTATTAATGGATGCTATTTTATCGTCAGGAAATAGCCTGATAAATACGGAAATAAATAATATTTCCCGAGATAATTAATCGAACAATAATTAATGGTGATAGTAAGAGTTACCCTCTGCCTCTACAAAGGAAAAATATAATGACGACCATCTCAAACCTGCTGCTTTTTATCGGTCTGGTCATGTTCGCCATAACCGCCGGCCTGAATACCTATAGCGGCTACACGCCTGCAGATCCCAATAGCGCCCCGCTGTTTTCCCCGCTCTGGTGGACGCGCTGGTTCCCACTCTACGCCTCGGGCGCTGCGTTGCTGTTGATAGGGCTGGTATTGCGGGTTTCGGGGCGGGGACGTTAAAAAACAGAAACGGCTCCGAAGAGCCGTTTCTGTGTGTGGGTCAGGTCCAATCTTCATAGCCGCTATCATGGATCCAGACAATTCCACCTGGGCATTCTTCTGTCAGAAACCAGAATCCGTCGAAGGCATCGGCATCCATTTCCTCCTGATTTTTGGGGAAAACATGTTTAAATAGCGATATTTGCTCACTAGTGCTGCCTCGAAGATACTTACCATGAGAAGCCAACCTAATTTTCCCATCTTCAAGTAGCATCTGTAATAGTTGAAAGAAAAATGATTTTCTTTGACTAAAACTTGGTTCCTCGCCATAACACTCTGGTAGTGTCACATGCCAGATAGCATTCATCGAATGACCTTCTAAGGCATTCTTGTATTCGAGAAACTCCTCAGCTGTAATTTTCATATGAGTTACCTAAATTTAATTTCAATAGGTTTTTTAACTTTTCCTTGTAGATTATTGAGTTGTTCATTTTTTATAATTTCAATCGTCCATCGAGCCTTTGTGCTATCCTCACTTTTGGAAAAATCTCTAAGATTGATAACCATTCCATCTTTTTTTGCAAAGTAAACCATGCCTTTCGGAGTTTTCTTCTCTTCCAATGGTACCGTTCCAGCTAGCGACTGAGCGTAGTCGATGATTTCTTGTCTTGACAGTTTTCCTGTCGCAAAAACCTTGGTTGTTCCATATTTATTGCTTCCACCTTCGCCCAGAACCTGCTCAAACTGCTGACCAAACACGTTTAGCTTACTTTCGTTCTGTTTCGGGTCAAACACCTTGACCAACTGGTTAGTGTTAGCTTTCTGCATGGCCCGCAGATAATCTGCCGTTTTAGTCGACAAATTCGCCCCGGCTACTGTTTCTCCTTTGATAAAATCGGCAACCGGATGAGTGTTGAGCGTTTTTGTTTTGTATAGTTCATCGGAAGCGTTCACCAGCTGTCGGCTCAACTTCCTCACGCTGTCTTCGGTTTTCCCCAAAATCAATGTGCTGCCGGTCGTTATGGCGCCAGTACCAATAATCGCCTCTGGAGCCACAATATCCGCCGCATAAATACCGGCTTGATTCAGACAAAGCGCGGGGTTGGTTTTACAGCCGGCAATCGCCAATCGTGCCGCCAGAACCAATTCTGGCGCAGCTCCCACCAGCGTCATTCCCCCCGCAGCAAGTACCAGACCGCCGCCACCGACGGTCGCCACTATTGCGGCAGCTTCTCGGCGAGCCACAACACGTTTTGCCGCAGCAACATCACCTTTATCAGCGGCCAAAATGTCTTTCTGATTATCCAGCGCATACTGCATCAACATATGTTCGGTCATGTTGTAGCGATAAACCGACTGCGCGCTGTCCGCAGCACTGTAGGCGCCTTCCGGCGTATGCGTTGTCAACGCCCCGGTCAAAGCCCCGATCACTCGTGCCGTTTGCTCTTTTACTTCATTGCCGTTTAGCGCTTCCTGCAAACGGTAGAGCTGGCGTTCCTTTTCGTTGAGATTGGCCGGTTCGAACAGCGTGCTCTGCATCACGACCCCGGCCAGCTCCGCTGCCAGCGCCCCGGCAGCAGCCCCTTTACCATCGCCGCGCCCGATTTCCGCGGCGATGCCCGCCACAACCGCATGGCTGACTGACTTCCCGGCCGCACCCAGAACGTCGCCGTTATCCCCGATCAGATTGGCGCCCTCGGCCTGAACCTGGCTGCCGATATTCGCCAGCAGCGCATTGGTCAGATTGTCCTTGAAGCTGCCGCCGTTGATGGCGGTATTCAGGCTGGAGCTGATGACCGATTGCCCGGCCACCCGCTGCGCCACCTTGCTCCAGTCACCGTTGCTCAGCTGCGGCAGTTTGACGTTGTTTGGATTGAGCGGTTTGCCCGCCGCGTCCTTGCTCCAGCCCATCGCGCTGTCGAAGCCGTTGAGCGCGCCGCCGATCGCCATCGCCGTAGCGGTCGCCTTGACGTTCTCATTGCTACCCAGCGCCTGCAGGGTTTTCGACAGGTTGCCCTGGTTCTCCACCAACGCCACCGCCGCCTGGGAGGCCAGCGAAGACATCCCGGCCGTGACCGCGCCGCTGGTTACCGCCCCGCCGCCCACGGCGCCGGAAACGCTGGAGGCCGCCGTGGCCGCCAGTGAACTGCCTGCGGTCACCGCCGCGGCCGCGATGGCGATCACCGCCGCCACCGCCGGGTTCAGGTGCTGGCTCTTGTAATCCCAGCTGTCGTAAGCGTCTTTGACCTTGCTCCACTGCACGTCGTTGCGCTTGTTCAGATCTTTGACCCAGATGGTGCCCGGCGTATTGCCCAGGGCGTCGATGGCGCTTTGCAGCGCCTGGCCGTTTTTCACCTTCACATCAGCGCTGACGCCCTTGGCGGCCTCTACGGTCAAGGCGCCACCGGTATGAATGCTCGGCAGCACCCACTTATTGTCTTCGTACCCTTTATTGGCCTGCTTGATAAAGAAGCCTTTCGAATTGCTGACGGTCTGTTCGAAAGAGGTGTTTTTCACCGCGCGGAAGTTAACCTGGCCACGGGAACTGGTCAGGCGCGCGTTTTGCCCGGCGGCGATTTTGCTGGCTTCATAGGTGCTGTCGTCGCGGCTCATCAGCGTGATATTGCCGGCGGCGGTAAACTCGGTGACCTTGTTGGTCACGTCATGGCGGGTCTGCTTAACCTCGGTTTTCTTGCCCCACCATTTGCGCTTGGTTTCCTTTTTCTCGTAATGGCTGGACTCTTCCATCGCCTGGGCGTAGAGATAGCCGCCCTTGGCGGCAATATCCATATTGCCGACACGCATGGCCTCTGCCTGATTGTGGGCATCGACCTGGGCTTTTTGTTTGGCCTCGTCCGCCCCTTTGCTTTTCGCCTCGTTGCGGGCGGTTGCCAGGCGTGATTGAGCGCCATCGCGATCTTGCGTGGCCTGAGTAAGGCGCTGTTGCGCGTTATTGAACGCTGATTGCTCGGCATTTATTTCATTCGGAAGGATATTCGCACGCTTCTCTTTTTCCAAGAGTTCATGGGTGATGCCGATACCCTCGGCAGCGAGGGCGGCACTTTGTTGCCATAAACCCCAATCGTTAATTTCCATTAACTTGCCATGCTTGGCGGAAAATTCCTGAGTCTTCCTTAAATTATCTGCTTGTCTTTGTCTTAGCGTATCAATGTCACGCTGCAACGTATTAAATTCATTGCTTTTACTGTTTTTCGCTTGTTCAGCCCGGCTCTTGTCCTGCAGAGCCTGATTGATACGCTGCTGTGCATTTTGAAGCTGCTGCTCTGCAATGGCTATCCGGCTTCCCCAATCCGTCACCGCCACCGACGGTTTCCAGTTCGCCCCTAATCCTTTAACCACCAGTTTGGTCGCCTGGAACAGAATGCTGCCGCCGGAAATCACCGTCATAAGGCCGCCGGCATTCAGCTCGGTGCCTTGCTGGGTGCGAGTTTCGGTGAACTCGTTGCCGCCCTCGCGGTAAGTGTGATTTTGCACCGCCTCGAAACGCATATCGCCGCCGGAGGTCAGCGTCATGTTGGCGCCGGAGGTCAGCCTGGCGCCGTAAGTCAGCAGTTGGTTATTCGCCGACGCGGTCAGGTTTTTACCCGCGCTGAGGGCTGTGACCACATGGCGGTCGTCTTTGTTGTTGTCGTTGGCGGCATCAATGGCGGAATAGGCCAGGTTCGACAACCATAGATTCTGCCCGGCCAGCAGCGTGATATTGCCGTTAGCGGAGAGCGCGCCGCCCTGGGTGCCGATGTCGCGGGCCGAGTTAATCAGCAAATTGCCGCCGGCGTGTACCCGGCTACCCAGTTCAGGCGTGCGCGACACAGGGAAAAGCGCATTGAATCGGCCGTCAAGTTCACGGTAGTTAAGATCGGCGTTATGGGCGGCTAACAGCGTCACGTCCTTGTCCGCATTAATCTTGGCGCCGCGGAGCGCCAGATAGCCACCGCTATTGAGCAGCACCGAGCCTGTAGCTCTCATCTGACCACTGGCCAACAGCCGGTTGAAGTATTCCTGCCGTTTAGCCGGAGAAACCGGCCCCCCCAATAGCGGCCCCTCCAACAACGCGCTGTTTTTGACGATTGCAATGCTGCCGTTAGCCGTCATGGCGATATTGCGACTTTGCGGCGCCAGCAGCGTATTCAGCAACGTAATGGTACTGCCAGCCGTGAGAGACAGATCGCGTGAAGCCTCAAGGCTGCCCAACCAACGGGAACCGTCAGGGCGGAAGTAGTGAGGTTTCTCGCTGGAATGTATCTTTATCTCACCGTTTTTGGCGTTTAGCGTGACGTCCTGCCCTTTCAGCTCACTTTGCCAGGCGTCGATGGCGTTGACCGCCGTCAGAGACAGCTCTTTTCCGGCGGCCAAAATGCCTTGCCCAAGAACAATCCGATCTTCGGCAATCGCGGTGATATTGCCGTCGGCACGAATCGCATCAGTACCGACGATATTTTTGGCATGCAGCAGAACATTCCGTGCCTTTAGCGACTCTGGCCTGCCGGAGGTGACCACTTCATTCAGCTGATTTTCATGAGGCGTCGGCGTACTGATCTCTATCTTATTTTTAAAATCCGCAGTGAGATTATTGCCGGCGGTAATCGATGATTTTTGCTGCCCCTTTGCTCGCCAGACGACAAGTTCCTGCTGCTTGGTATAAGGCGCTTTTTCCGTGACATACAGCAGATCCCAATCTCCGGGAGGCGCATCTTCGTCACGGGCAAACGCCCCAACGCCAAACGTGTTCGTTCCCAGACGCCAGTACCGATCTTTCTGGCCGAGTTGAATGCTCTTTACGGTAAAATCGTTCCCCGTCAGGATCAGATCTTTGGCCGCGCTGATATTCGACTGATTGTTCCATAACGTTGTCGCGTTGATATAAGCGTTGTTGCCTGAATTTATCACCCCCGGCGCCTGCGATTTCACCAGAAGATACTCGTCTTTCCCCACATTAACCTTGTCGCCTTTCGACAGGTTGATTTCGCCAAACCAACTGCCGATGCCAAAGTCCTTCAGTTCAGGCTCCAGCAGCACAATAGCGTCAACACCTTGCCGTGAGTCGTAATAACTTCCTACCAAGGATTTATTGAACGCTTTAGAGTTAGCGGGAGTATTTTTCCAAACGGCTTGAACCTCTTGCCTGACATTGTTCAAATTCTCCGTGCGTATAACCAAGTCACCGCTGTTGGTCTGAATGCGTGCAGAGCGGTTTTCTATCTGTTTGGCTTTATTCCCCTGAGCGTCTTTCTGAATCCAGAGATTATTGTTGCTATGCAATGCGGTGTTGTCGCCATCACGTAGTGCCACATTGCGTACCGTATCGGCAAACACCCGCATATCGCGATGCGCCGTAACATTGCCGTTGTTATTGAGCGTATCGGCAGCCATTGTCACATCACGTTCACCGCGCACCTTAACGCCCGATGAGATATGAATTTCCCTGGCGCTGGCGTTCAAGTCTGTCGCTGCCTGTGTATTGCCCAACTCAATCCGCCCGCTAACGCTCAGCGTAATATCCCGCTGTTTACTGGTGAGGTCTTTGAGGTTCACCCCCACCCCATTCTCGTTGGCCACCAGGCGGATTTTGTTGGCGTACATGCCGCCCAGTGCCTTGGTGTCCACCGCCAACACCGGTTTGGCGCCTTCGCCGGCGATCGGCTTGATGGTGCCGTCTTTAAAACTGATGCGGTTAGCGCCCTGGGTCAGCGACAGGTTTTGCGCGTTGATTTTGCCGTTCAGCTCGGTGGCGCGGCTGATGATGTCAACATAGTCGGCGCCGCTGCCGTCCAGCCCTTTACCGCCGATGGTGACGCCGCCTTTTTTCACCTCCAGCGCCTCCAGCGCGCCCTGCTTGTCGAACTGCGGTTTGCCGGTGGTCAGCGTCACGCCCGGCGCGTTGATAAAGCCGCAGCCGTTGCAGGTGATGCCATTCGGGTTGGCGATCATCACGTTGGCTTTGTTGCCGAATACCTCGAGCTTGCCCTGCAGCTCGGAACGACTGCCTCCGGTGACTTCGTTGATGATAAGTTCTGCTGGCTTCCCTTTCAGATTCGGGTTGCCCTTTGCATTCTCAATAGTCACGCCCAGTTGGGTCTTGCCACCCTGGATGGCATTATTCAGCACCGCACCGGGCGTACCGACGTTAAAATCCTTGTAGGTATTGTGCGAAATCCCCGCCCCGTTCGGCGTGGCAATATTCACCACCGGCACGTTGCCCGGTTTCATATGAACCTGGGTATTGCCGTTAGCGGCGGTAATACCGGCGGCGAACGCCGGGTGCAACGGCTGGAAAGCCGTCAGGTAGATCAGCAAATAGCTGGCGCCCCGCGCCAGCGGATGATTGAGCTTATCCATATTCATTCCTTCGAAAGGATGTTGTTTTGAACGCCGAGGCGCTCCTGCTGTGTGCTGGCGTTATAACGTGACGGTGGCTTGCCAGTAGGCCACCCAACGATCCGGTTGCAGGCTGCCTGGGTGCGTCAGCGGTTTACCGACGGTGACCGCCTGATTGAACCAGCGGCCGTTTAACGTCGCGCTCAGCGCCGCGCCGGCGACGCTGCCGCCGTCTATCAGACCGGCGCGCCCCTGCAACCAACCGGCGTCTAACGCGCCGGTGAAAGAAAGCTCTCCCAGCCCCGGCAACGTCCGCCATTGCCAGTTGAGTTCATTGCGCCAGTAGGCGCCGCGATTGCCGGTCAGGTACTGCTCTTTATAGCCACGCACCGAGTATTGCCCGCCAATGGAAATGCGCTCGCCGGCATACAGGTTGTCTGCGCTGGTTTGCCCATAGGCCGAGGTCAGGTAATAGAGAGAGGGGGCGAGCGGATAAAAGTAGCTGGCGCTGAGGCCAAGCTTGCGGAACTCGCTGCGCGGCGCTCCGTCGCGCTCAGGATCGTCGGCGGTGGCGCCCAGCATGCGCAGCCCGCGGCTTACCGTCGGGTTCAGCGTCATATAGCCGCCGCCCGTAGCCGCACTGTAATTGAGGCCCAGGCTGGCGACGCTGAGCGTCGGGCTGCTGACGCCCAACCGTTCCCCCGCCAGCTTATTTTCCGTGGTGCGCCGCGCCAGCCCGATATCGACGGCCAGCTTGCGTTTGCCATCCCGCAGCAACGTGCGGTTGGCGCCCAGACGCTGGGTCTGGTTGTTGCCCTGATAGCGGTAAGCCGCGCCGTTGAACGGCACCCGCTGGAAAAAATCGTTCCAGGCGTACTGGTAACTGAACAGCCAATAGCCGTAGGGTAAGGTGACGCCGCCGTTCAGGCTGCGGCTACGGTGATGCGGGCTGAAATCGTTATTGCGCGCTGCGGAAAGCGACCATTGATCGGCGAGGCGCAGCGGGTTATCCAGCGTGAAGGCGGCGTTCATCTGCCCGGTGCCGGTGCTTTTCTGGCCGCTGTTATCGGCGCCGAAAGAGAAAGAGACCGGCGCGCGCCGGGCGCCACGCAGCAAAACCACGTTGGAAAAGCCGGGTTGTTCGCCGGGTTGAATATCGATAGCCACCTGTTGCGATGGCAGGCGGTTGAGCTGCTCCATGCCCTGCTCAATATCGCGCAGATTCAATACGTCGCCAACCAGGCCGGGAAACGCCATTTTCAGCGCCAGCGCCTGCTCGCCGTTCTGCGTGATGGACTCGATTCGCCCTTCGCTGGCGCTCACGGTCAACACGCCGCGGGAGATATCCTGCTCCTGCAGCCAGGCCTGCGAAGTGACATAGCCGCGTTGCAGATAAGCATTGGTGGTTTCACGCACCAGACGGTTGATGTGATCCAGCGTCAGGCAGCGCCCTTGATACGGGCGAGCCAGGCTTTCCTTCACCGACCAGGAAAGATGTTCGGCGCCCTGAAAAACGATTTGCCGCACCGGCTGGCAAACCGCCCCTGCTGCGGCCGACACAGGCAACGGCAAGGCCGGCAACTCAACGTTATTTTGCAGCGCCTCGCGTTGCTGCTGCGCCTGTTCCAGCAACGTTTTCTGCTGCTGGGTAATGCTGTCGCGGTCAGCAGGGCTGGTGATTTCCGCACACCACGCCGGAGCGCAGAGCGCCAAGAGTGCAGGCCAAATCCCGGGCTTCCATGCACACATTTAAACACATCCATTTACGTTAGCTTACATAGTTTATCGCAGTATATACATTTTACGCCGACGATCAATGATAATGAGAATTGTTTTTGTTTGATCGGATTCACAACGTGGTTAAACATCAGGAATATATTTTGTCGAGCTTGCCGCCACATTTCCTGATGGCGGATATTATTAACACATGAATTAAAAACCCAAATAATTACCAATAATAAATTCAAGAGTCAAATAACACGCACAACATCGCTAAAAATAAAAAATAAAGTTTACAAAATTAACCCGCCGTCTTACCGTGATATTTTGTTTAATGCAATTATTCATGAAATACATAATTTACAACTAACCAATCAAGAACCTCGGATAATATCAGGATTTCCTAATGCCAGAACGTGATATAGAACTGTTTATTCGTGATTACGTTAATGATATCAAAGCCGGCAGCGCCGCGCTGTTTGCCGGCGCCGGGCTGTCCATACCCGCCGGTTTCGTCAGCTGGAAAGAGCTTATCGGTGATATCGCTTATGAATTGGGGCTGGATATAGAAAAAGAAAGCGACCTTATCTCTCTGGCTCAATATCATCTCAATGAAAAAGGCAACCGGCATAAGATAAATCAAAAAATAATTACAGAATTCGCTGAGCAAGCGGAAGAAACTGAAAATCATCGGATCATTGCCAGATTGCCGATAGCGTCACTCTGGACAACCAACTACGACGATCTGATTGAAAAAACCTATGCCCGTTATAATCGCGTCTGCGACGTTAAAACCACGCCGGAAAGTTTGACCAATAATATTCACAAGCGCGATGTTGTCTTATATAAAATGCATGGTGATTATAGAACCCCCAACCAGGCGATTATCACCCGCGAACAATACGAAACTTACTCCCGTACACACCTTCCTTTTATCAACATGCTGATGGCGGAGTTGACCGCCAAAACCTTCCTGTTTATCGGTTTCAGCTTTGAAGACCCCAACCTGCAATACGTATTGAGTCGCCTTTACGCGCAGTACGGCGAAGGGAAAAGAAACCACTACTGCATCATGCGGCGCGTTCAGCCTGGCGACAACGGCAGCGAGGATCAGGCGTCTTATGATTACAACAGCCGAAAACAAAGCCTGATGATCAACGATCTGCGCCGTTACGGCATTCAAACGCTGCTGGTGGAGGACTATCGGCAAATCACCGACCTGCTGTATGCCATCGAAACGCAATTCAAGAAAAGCACGGTGTTTATCTCCGGCAGCGCCGACAACTACCACCCCTATGCCCGTGAAGAGTCCATCCAGTTCATACACCGCCTGGCGCGCCTGCTTATCCGCAAACAGTACCGCATCGTCAACGGCTTCGGTTGGGGCGTGGGCACGGCGGTGATCAACGGCGCATTGGAAGCCATTTACGCCAGCGGGGGGAAAATCAGCGAAAGCCAGCTGGTATTGCGCCCTTTCCCCCAATTCGCCAGCGGGGGCATTACGCTGCCGGCACTTTGGCACGAATACCGCCAGAACATGATTTCGCTCAGCGGCATCGCGGTTTTTTTGTTCGGCAACAAGCGTAACGCCGAAGGCGAATGCGTGCTGGCCGACGGTTTATTGAAAGAGTTCCACATCGCTGCGGAACAAGGCTGCGTCTGCATTCCTATCGGTTGTACCGGCGGCGCATCCGCCGAGATCTACCGAAAAATCAAGGAGGAGATGAAAGACACCCTCTATCACCGCCATCCCGTCGCCATGAACCTGCTGGATCAACTTAACGAGCCGGGCAGCCTGGCGGAGAAGAAAACATGCCTGTTGGCACTTATCGATATCATTACTAAGGATAATCCTCGATGACCAGAAAATGTTTTTACAGTTTCCATTATGAGCCGGACAACTGGCGCGCTTCTCAGATACGCGAAATGGGCTCGCTGGAAGGTAACCGGCCGGCCACGGATAACGATTGGGAGGAAGTGAAAAAAGGCGGTGACGACGCCATCGCCGCTTGGATCAAAGGCCAGTTGGACAATCGGAGCTGCGCCGTGATTCTCGCGGGTAAAGATACCGCCAATCGCAAGTGGATCAACTTCGAAATCTGCGAAGCCTGGAAGAAAGGCATGGGCGTGCTGGTGGTGTATATCCATAACCTGAAAGACAGCGCCGGCGAACAAGCCCGAAAAGGCAACAACCCGTTGGATCATATCAAGCTGGGGGATAGAAAGCTTTCCGGAATCGCCAAAGCCTATGATCCGCCTTATTTGACCAGCACCAATGTCTATAATCACATCAAGGAAAATCTGGCGGAGTGGGTAGAAGAAGCGATCCGCATTCGCGAAAATTACTGACGGCCGCCCTAAAGACGAAAGGCTGCATTATCCCGCAGCCTTTCGTTCGCTAGGGGGGCGGCACGTCGCTCACCCATACCGCCCGGTAATATAATCTTCGGTGCGGCGCTGGCGCGGCGAGGTGAAGATGGCGTCGGTGTCGTTGTACTCCACCAGCCGCCCCTGATGAATAAAGGCGGTGTAGTCGGAGACGCGCGCCGCCTGCTGCATGTTGTGCGTCACCAGCACCACGCTGTAACGCTGTTTCAGCGCGGAAATCAGCTCCTCGATGGTCAGCGTGGAGATCGGATCCAGCGCCGAGGTCGGCTCGTCGAGCAGCAACACTTCCGGCTCGATGGCGATGGCGCGCGCGATCACCAGGCGCTGCTGCTGGCCGCTGGACAAGCGGAACGCATTTTCACGCAGCCGGTCCTTCACCTCATGCCACAGCGCGGCGGCGCGCAGCGAACGCTCCACCGCTTCATCCAGCAAGCGCCGGTCGCGCACGCCCTGCAGCCGCAGGCCGTACACCACGTTTTCATAGATCGATTTCGGGAACGGGTTCGGCCGCTGGAACACCATGCCCACCCGCCGCCGCAGCGCCGCCACGTCGATCTGCGCGCCGGAGATCGCCGCGCCGTTCAGCTGCAGATCGCCCTCGATGCGGCAGTTGTCCACCAGATCGTTCATGCGGTTGAAACAGCGCAGCAGCGTCGATTTGCCGCAGCCCGAAGGGCCGATCAGGGCCGTCACCCGGTGCTTCGGAATGCGCAGCGAAATGTCGTGCAGCACCTGTTTGTCACCATAAAACAGGTTCAGTCCGTTGACCGCCAGCGCGGTCTGTTCATCGTCGAGATGCTGGACATCCAGCCGGGGCAAACTGCCTGGCGTCATCAAACCCATTACGCACTCCCCAAAAATAGCGTCATTGTTACTGCGACCATGCTCGGTACCGCTCCCTCAGCGAATGGCGGATACCCATCGCCGCCAGATTCAAACTCACCACGATCGTCACCAGCAGGAAGGCGGTGGCGAACACCAGCGGCCGCGCCGCCTCTACGCTCGGGCTCTGGAATGCCATATCGTAGATCTGGAAGCTCAAATGCATAAACTTCCGTTCCAGGTGCAGATACGGGAAAATCTCGTCCACCGGCAGCACCGGCACCGATTTCACTACCCCCACCAGCATCAGCGGCGCGGTCTCCCCGGCGGCGCGCGCCACCGCCAGAATCAGGCCGGTCATCATCGCCGGCGCCGCCATCGGCAGCACGATGCGCCACAGCGTCTCGGCCCGGCTGGCGCCCAGCGCCATCGAGCCCTGCCGCAGCGAGGTGGGAATGCGCGACAGCCCTTCCTCGGTGGCGACGATCACCACCGGCAGCGTCAGCAGCGCCAGCGTCAGCGCCGCCCACAGCACGCCGGGCGTGCCGAAGGTCGGGTTGGGCAAGGATTCAGGATAGAACAGCTGGTCGAGCGTGCCGCCTATCATATAAACGAAAAAGCCGAGGCCGAAGACGCCGTAGACGATCGAGGGCACGCCGGCCAGGTTGACCACCGCGATGCGAATCACCCGCGTCAGCAGATTGTTGCCGGCATACTCGTGCAGATATACCGCCGCGATCACGCCAAACGGCATCACCACGATCGACATCAGGATCACCATCAACACCGTGCCGAAAATGGCCGGGAACACCCCGCCTTCGGTGTTCGCCTCGCGCGGGCTGTCGGTGAGGAACTTCTTAACCTGCTCGCCCCAGTGCGCCAGCTTCTCGCTGGTGTTCATGGCGTTCGGGTACCAGGCATCGCGCACCTGGCTGAGAGGAATGGTCAACGTCTGGCCATGCATATCGCGCAGCAGCAGCGCATCACGCTGGCGATCGCGGTTCAGCCCCGCCAGGCGTTCGGACAGCAGCTGGTATTGCCGCTGCAGCTCCAGCCGCTCGGCCTTGATGGCGTCCTGCGCGCGGGCGTCCAGCTTATCGTCGCGCTGCAGGCGCTTTTCCCGCAGCCGCAGCGCGTCAAACTGCTGATTGATGCGCGCCATATCGCGAAATTGAATGTCGTGCGCCTGGCGCGAGAGCGCAGCGATTTGCGGCAGCCGCTGCTGCAACGCCTGCCCCAGATTGCGGCCGGTCAGCGGTTGCCCGTCCTCCAGTAGCCCCGCCAGATAGCCGTAGGCGGTACCGTGGCTGTCGCGCTCCAGCACCAGCAGGCTGCGCGGCGTGCTTTGGCTGCCGATGTCGCTGGCCAGCAGCGTGCGGAAATCCTGCCCTTCACGCTCGCGGTTACCGACCTTGATCAGATAACGTTCGACGCTTTGCGCCTCGCCCGGCGGCGTCACGCCCGCTTCCATTAGCTGGCGGCGCGAAATGCTTTGCTGTTGATACAGCTCGCCGATCACCGTCACCGGCCCGGCGCCGTTCTGATTCAGCTCGAACTGATAAACCGGGCTCGGCCAGAAATAGCGCATCCCCTGCCCGGCCAGCAGCAACAGAATGCCGATCAGCGCCAACAGGCTGACGGCGACCGAACCGGCGGTCAGCCAAATCCACGGCGATCCGCTCTTCACCCAGTTCTTCATGGCGCCTCCTGATTCGGCGTGTAGCGCTTGCGCAGCCGCAGGCGCACCGCCTCCGCCAGCGTGTTGAACACGAAGGTGAAGACAAACAGCACCAATGCGGTCAGGAACAGCACGCGGTAATGGCTGCTGCCGGAGACCGCCTCCGGCATTTCGATGGCGATGTTGGCCGCCAGCGCCCGCAGCCCCTGGAACAGGCTGCCGTCGATAATTGGCGTATTGCCGGTGGCCATCAGCACGATCATGGTTTCCCCCACCGCGCGGCCAAAGCCGATCATCAGCGCGGAGAAAATCCCGGCGCTGGCGGAAGGCAGCACCACCTTGATCACCGTCTGCCATTGGGTGGCGCCCAGCGCCAAAGAACCCTGGCTCAGGGTAGCCGGCACGCTGAACAGCGCATCCTCCGCCAGCGAGAAGATGATCGGCACCAGCGCGAAGCCCATCGCCACGCCCACCACCAGCGCATTGCGCTGGTCGTAATTATCCCCCAGCCAGAAATGCAGCGGCTCACCGAACAGCGCCACCTCCAGCCGCGGCCCCAGGCTGAGCGCCAGCCACACCGTCAACGCCAGCAGCGGCAACAGCAACAGCAGATCGACACCCGGCCGGCAGCGCGGCATAAAGCGATGGGTCAACGCGCCGCACAGCAGCACCGCCGCCGCCAGCAGCAGCGGCAACGCCAGCACCGCCAACAGATACTGCTCGATGATCGGCGCCAGCCAAATGCCGGCCACCAGCCCGATCACCACCGTCGGCAGCGCGCCCATCACTTCGATAGCCGGTTTGATCACCCGCCGCAGCCCCGGCGTCATAAAATAAGCGGTATAGATAGCGCCGGCCAGCGCCAGGGGAATGGCGAACAGCATCGCGTAAGCCGCCGCCTTGAAGGTGCCGAAGATCACCGGCATCAAACTGAATTTGGGTTGGTAGCTGTCTTCGCCGGAGGTGGACTGCCAGACGTAGGCCGGCTGCGGGTAGTTCTCATACCACACCTTGCCCCACAGCGAACGCCAGGTGACGTCCGGATACGGGTTGTCGAGCGCGTAGCGCTGCCAGCCATGCGCGCTCTCCAGCAGCAGGCCATCGCCGCGCGGCGCGAACGCCATCTGCCGCACCTCGGCGCCCAAGCGGGCATTCAGCAGCGGCTGCGGCTGAATGGCGGAGAACAGCGAGAAACCGCCGTCGGGCCGCAGGGTGGCGAACACCCGGCGGTAAGGCTCGGCCACCGTCAGTTCCCGCCCGTCGGCGCCGTGGTCGAAATGCTGCACCGGCGTCAGGCGCCAGCGCTGCTCTTTTTCTACTTCGAACCACTCGCGCAGATTGCCGTCGGCGCCCTTGATCAGCAGCGCGCTGCCGCCGGGCAGCGCCGTCATCTGATACGGGACATGTTCGCCAAGGGTACGCGTTTCACGCAGCTGCAGCTGCGCGCCGTCGATCTGATAACGCGCCAGCCGGTTGCCGGTCAGCAGGTAAAGTTGGCGGCCATCCGGCGTCAGCACCAGTTGCTCAGCATCCTGTTCCAGCGGGCGCTCGCTGAACTGCGGCGGCCGGTCGGGGCTGAAACGGCCGAACACCAGGCGCCGATCGTCGGTCACCCCGGCCAGCAGATACTGCCCGCGATGCGCATCCGCCAGCGTCATCAGTTTCAGCGGCTTGCGCTGTGGATCCAGCGCCAACGGCTGCTGCCCGAGCGGGAACAGCCACTGCGGCCGGCCGGTCTCCGCCGTCGCGAAATCCGCGCGCGCCACCACCAAGCGGCCGTCGGCCTGCGCCAGCGCAAACAGATCGCGCTCTCCGGCGGCCTGCGCGAGCAGTGCCGGCTTGGCCAACAGCGTCTGCTGCGCCAGCGGCGCCTGGGGCTGGCCGTTCGGTGCCGGCTTCAGGCGATAAAATTGCCCCGCGCCCTGCGCGTCGATGCGGTAACCGACGCGCTGCTGCACGTCCATGCCCAGCGCCAGCGCCGGGGCCGACGCCGCGATCGGCAGCGGCTGCGCCTGCCCAAGCGAGGCCGGTTTGAACAGCGGCAGCACCGCAAACAGCAGATAAACGAAGATCAGCATCAACGTCATCAGCACCATCAGCCCGCTGGCGGTCACTGCCGCCTGCACGCCGCGGTCGATGCGCCCGCGCATGCGATCTCGGGGATGTTGATTGGCCGTCGTCTGTGTCATGTGTCTCGCTGTCGCTGATGTAATCGGGCTTGCGCCGTAAGATAACCGGGCATCTTATGTCAGTTTTATGACGTTTGCATGACAAAGTTACCCTGCTTTGCCCAGGTTTTTTACACTGCAAACAGACAATATGGCGTCGGTATATTGCTGAAAAATGACCGCAAACACGCTTAATATCACCAAAAATGAGCCGGCTAATCGTCATTTCATGCTACTCACTTCACTGCCGAGCGTCCCGGCCCGGCGAAAATTTATTGCCGCCGAAAAATGCCGCGCGCCAACGCAATGGATATGTTGGACTTTCCTGTCAATCTCTCGCAATAATGATCAAGGACACTAGAGCGGCATCCGGGCGCTGCGTCCCGGATCCTATTCTAAATTTGAACTGGAGTGGCAATGGGTCAGGAAAAGCTCTACATCGAAAAAGAACTAAGCTGGTTATCCTTTAATGAACGCGTGTTGCAGGAAGCCGCAGATAAGAGCAATCCCCTGATTGAACGTATGCGTTTTCTGGGCATTTACTCCAACAACCTCGACGAGTTCTATAAAGTCCGCTTCGCCGATCTCAAACGGCGCATCCTGATCAGCGAAGAGCAAGGCTCCGCCGGCGCCTCGCGCCACCTGCTGAAAAAGATCCAGGCCAAGGTGCTGAAAACCGATCAGGAGTTCGACGGCCTGTACAACGATCTGCTGCTGGAAATGGCGCGTAACCAGATCTTCCTGATCAACGAACGCCAGGTGTCCGAGAACCAGCAAATCTGGCTGCGGCAATATTTCAAACAGCATCTGCGCCAGCACATCACGCCGATCCTGATCAATCACGACACCAATCTGGTGCAGTTCCTGAAAGACGATTACACCTATCTGGCGGTGGAGATCATCCGCGGCGCGCGCATCGACTATGCGCTGCTGGAGATCCCGTCCGACAAGGTGCCGCGCTTCGTCAATCTGCCGCCGGAAGCGCCGCGCCGCCGCAAGCCGATGATCCTGCTGGACAACATTCTGCGTTACTGCCTGGACGATATCTTCAAGGGCTTCTTCGACTACGACGCGCTCAACGCCTACTCGATGAAAATGACCCGCGACGCGGAGTACGATCTGGTGACCGAAATGGAATCCAGCCTGCTGGAACTGATGTCCTCCAGCCTGAAACAGCGCCTGACCGCCGAGCCGGTGCGCTTCGTGTATCAGCGCGACATGCCGAACGAAATGGTGGAACTGCTGCGCGGCAAGCTGGGCATCTCCAACTACGATTCGGTGATCGCCGGCGGCCGCTACCACAACTTCAAAGATTTCATCAGCTTCCCGAACGTCGGCAAGGCCAACCTGGTCAACAAGCCGCTGCCGCGCCTGCGCCACATCTGGTTCGACGGTTTCCGCAACGGCTTCGACGCCATTCGCGAAAAAGACGTGCTGCTCTACTATCCGTACCACACCTTCGAGCACGTGCTGGAGCTGCTGCGCCAGGCGTCGTTCGATCCAAGCGTGTTGGCTATCAAGATCAACATCTACCGGGTAGCGAAAGATTCACGCATCATCGAATCGATGATCCACGCCGCGCACAACGGCAAAAAAGTCACGGTGGTGGTCGAGCTGCAGGCGCGCTTCGACGAAGAAGCCAACATTCATTGGGCGAAGCGCCTGACCGAGGCCGGCGTACACGTGATCTTCTCCGCGCCGGGCCTGAAAATCCACGCCAAACTGTTCCTGATTTCGCGCCGTGAAGGCGATGAAATTGTGCGCTATGCTCATATCGGTACCGGCAACTTTAACGAAAAAACCGCGCGCATCTACACCGACTATTCGCTGTTGACCGCCGACTCACGCATCACCAACGAGGTGCGCCGGGTATTCAACTTTATCGAGAACCCCTACCGGCCGGTCACCTTCGACAACCTGATGGTGTCGCCGCAGAACTCGCGCCTGAAGCTGTATGAGCTGATCGACAACGAAATCGCCAACGCCCAGGCCGGGGAACAGGCCGGCATTATGTTGAAAATTAATAATCTGGTGGATAAAGGGCTGGTAGATCGGTTATATACCGCGTCCGGCGCCGGCGTGAAGATCCGCCTGCTGGTGCGGGGCATGTGTTCCCTGATTCCCAACCTGCCGGGGATCAGCGACAATATTCAGGTGATCAGCATCGTCGATCGCTTTTTGGAACACGACCGGGTTTACGTTTTCGAGAATAAAGGTGACAAACGGGTGTATCTGTCCTCCGCCGACTGGATGACCCGCAACATAGATTACCGTATCGAAGTGGCGGTATCGCTGCTGGATCCGGCGCTGAAACAGCGCGTTCTGGACATTCTGGAGATCCTGTTCAGCGATACGGTCAAGGCCCGTTATGTGGATAAAGAACTGAGCAACCAGTACGTGCCGCGCGGCAACCGCCGCAAAGTGCGTGCCCAGGTGGCTATTTACGAGTATTTAAAAGCTCTGGAACAACCAGGACAGTAGGCCAGCAACTATGCCGCTAAAAAACACTGCAACGAACAAACCGCAGGAAATCGCCGCCATCGACCTCGGGTCGAACAGTTTCCACATGGTGATCGCCCGCGTCGTCAACGGCGCCTTACAGGTATTGGGCCGTTTAAAACAGCGGGTGCATCTCGCCGACGGATTGGACAGCAACAACGTACTCAGTGAAGAGGCGATAGAGCGCGGCCTGGCCTGCCTGGCGCTGTTTGCCGAACGGCTGCAGGGCTTCCCGGCGGATAACGTCACCATCGTCGGCACCCATACCCTGCGTCAGGCGGTGAACGCCGAAGTGTTCCTCAAGCGCGCCGCCAAAGTGATCCCCTACCCGATAGAAATCATCGCCGGCCAGGAAGAGGCGCGCCTGATCTTCATGGGCGTGGAGCACACTCAGCCGGAGAAAGGCCGCAAGCTGGTGATCGACATCGGCGGCGGCTCCACCGAGCTGGTGATCGGCGAAGACTTCGAGCCGCTGCTGGCGGAAAGCCGCCGCATGGGCTGCGTCAGCTTCGCCCAGCTGTTCTTCCCGGGCGGCGAGATCAGCAAAAACAACTTCCGCCGCGCGCGGCTGGCGGCGGCGCAAAAATTGGAAACGCTGGCCTGGCAGTATCGTATTCAGGGCTGGCAGTACGCGCTGGGCGCCTCGGGCACCATCAAGGCCGCCCACGAAGTGCTGGTGGCGATGGGGGAAAAAGACGGCCTCATCACCCTGGATCGCCTGGAAATGCTCGCCGAACAGGTGCTGCAGTTCAAAAGCTTCAGTTCGCTGAGCCTGCCGGGGCTGTCGGAAGATCGCCAATCGGTGTTCGTGCCGGGGCTGGCTATCCTGTGCGGCGTGTTCGACGCGCTGGCGATCCGCGATCTGCGCCTGTCCGACGGCGCGCTGCGCGAAGGCGTGCTGTATGAAATGGAAGGCCGCTTCCGCCATCAGGACATCCGCAGCCGCACCGCCAAGAGCCTGGCCGATCACTACAACATCGACCGCGAACAGGCCAAGCGGGTGCTGGAAACCACCGAGCTACTCTACTCGCAGTGGATGGCGCAAAACACCAAGCTGGCGCATCCGCAGCTGGAAGCGCTGCTGAAATGGGCCGCCATGCTGCACGAGGTGGGGCTGAGCATCAACCACAGCGGCATGCACCGCCATTCGGCCTACATTCTGCAAAACTCCAACCTGCCTGGCTTCAACCAGGAACAGCAGCTGCTGCTGGCGGCGCTGGTGCGTTTCCACCGCAAAGCGATCAAGCTCGAAGAGCTGCCGCGCCTCAACCTGTTCAAGAAGAAGCACTACCTGCCGCTGATCCAGCTGCTGCGTCTGAGCACCCTGCTCAACAACCAGCGTCAGTCGACCACCACGCCGGAAACGCTGCGCCTGAGCACCGACGACAACCACTGGACGCTGCGCTTTCCGGCCGGCTACCTGGCGCAGAACAACCTGGTGCAGCTCGATTTCGAGCGCGAACAGGCCTACTGGAACGACGTCGTCGGCTGGAAGCTGCTGATCGAAGAAGAAGGCTCGCAAAACGAACAGCGCTCCGCCTGATCCCCCGCCCCCTGCCAGACAGGGGGTTTTTCTGTCCGCCCTCGCCCCGTCAACTTAAACGAAGCCCTAATACGCCGCCCCGCACGCCGGAAAAAAATGGACAATTTTTGTCATCAGCGCCTAAAATCCGCTTACAAATTCTCGAGCGAATAACACAGGACACCGGCATACCGGGTGATATATGCGCAAGAAAACCACCGGACAGATGACGAAGATAGTGTTGTTTATCAGCTTTATCATTTTAGTCGGCCGACTGCTGTACGCCGCCGTGGTGGCGGTGCCTCATCATCAGGAAAAAAAGCAGGCCGCTGCGCAAAACGCCGCCGAAGTCAGCGCGCCGCAACAGGACGCCTCCTCTGAATAACCGCCGCACCCCGGCCGTTTCATAAAAATGACGCCGGCACCCGCTATGCTCTATCTTTTAATGAGCCTGCGTCAGGAACGCCGAGCGCCCGTAAAGGAACACCATGTCAGCCGCAACCCATAACGTCAAAAAAGTCGCTGAATACCGCCAGCGCATTCTCACTCTGCTGTTGAACAATAAGGAGTTGGTCGACGGCATTCTCGGCCGGCCAGGGGATGAACACGCCCTCAGCCAAAGCGAACTGCTGAACCAGACGGCGGAAATCACCGGTCTGTTGGACGATATGCACGCCGCCGACCTGGCGGACCTGCTGGAGGCGCTGCCGCAGGACGAACGTATGGCGCTGTGGCGGCTGGTGGGCAACAGCAAGCGCGGCCAGACGCTGGTGGAGGTCGCCGAACCGGTCTGGGACAGCCTGATCGAGGAAATGAGCGACAAAGACCTGCTCAAAGCGATCAAAACGCTGGACGTCGACGAACAGGCCTACCTGGCGCAATACCTGCCGCGTAACCTGATGGGCCGGTTGCTGACCTCGCTGGAGCCGGAGCAGCGCGCCCAGGTGCGCGAGATGAGCCAGTACGCCAAAGACAGCGTCGGCTGGATGATGGATTTCGAACTGGTGACGGTGCGGCCGGACGTCACGCTCGGCGCGGTGCATCGCTTCTTGCGCATGCGCAAAACCATTCCCGACGCCACCGATAAACTGTTCGTCACCGATCGCAAAAACACCCTGTTGGGCGAGCTGCCGCTGACCGCAGTGCTGCTGAACGATCCGGAGATCCCGGTGCGCGAAGTGATGGACAGCGATCCCGCCACCTTTCAGCCCGAAGACAAGGCCGATGAAGCGGCCGGCGCGTTCGAGCGTTACGACCTGATCAGCGCCCCGGTGGTTGACGCCAAGGGCAAACTGATGGGCCGCCTGACCATCGAAGAGATCGTCGACGCCGTCAACGAAGAGAGCGACACCAACCTGCGCCGCATGGGCGGTTTGAGCCCGGAAGAAGACGTGTTCGCCCCGGTCAGCAAGGCGGTCAAGACCCGCTGGGCCTGGCTGGCGATCAACCTCTGCACCGCATTCATCGCCTCGCGGGTGATCGGCCTGTTCGAACACACCATTTCCCAGCTGGTGGCGCTGGCGGCGCTGATGCCGATCGTCGCCGGCATCGGCGGCAACACCGGCAACCAGACCATCACCATGATCGTACGCGCGCTGGCGCTGCACCAGATCGAAGTCGGCAACATCTCGCGCCTGATGCTCAGAGAGCTGGGCGTCGCCATCATCAACGGCGTGGTGTGGGGCGGCATCATGGGCGTCATCACCTGGCTGCTGTACGGCGACGCGGCGATGGGCGGCGTGATGACGCTGGCGATGCTGCTCAATCTGCTGCTGGCGGCGCTGATGGGCGTAGTGATACCGATGACCATGCTCAAAATGGGCCGCGATCCGGCGGTCGGCTCCAGCGTGCTCATCACCGCGCTGACCGATACCGGCGGCTTTTTCATCTTCCTCGGCCTCGCCACCCTGTTCCTGCTGTAATACGCGAAAAGCCGGCCGCGCGCCGGCTTTTTCGCCATTCTGTCGCCGGGTTTGCGTTAACGCAGTAAAGTCGGCCATCCCGGTAGGTTTTCCTCTCGCGCTGTACTACCCTTTGCCAATAAATCGTCTTAATTCATCCACGTCATGAATCCAATCACTGACAGAGGCCATCGGTAAGGGTGTCTATGGAGATCAGCGCGCCGAACACGTTCGGCACCCACAAAGGCGTCGTGCTGACGCATTCCCTGTTAGTGGCGCTGGCGACGTTTCTGCTCGCCTTGCTGAGCCTGTCGCTGTCCAGCGAAGCCAGCCACTTCACCCCGCTGTGGTTTCCGACCGCCGCCGCGATCGCGGTGCTGTACCGCCACGCCCCGCGCCACTGGGGCCTGCCGCTGTTGGCCAGCGGCCTCGGCATCGTGCTCGCCAGCTTCTTGCTGTTCGGCGTCAGCGCCACGCCCATCAAGCTGGCCGCCATCAACCTGCTGGAAGCGGCGGTTTGCGCCCTGCTGCTGCGCCGCATGCTACACCCGTACGATCCGTTGAACGATCTCGCCAGTTGGCTGCGTTTTGTGGTGTGCGCAGTGATTTTTACCCCGCTGTTCAGCGCGCTGCTGGCCGCCGGCCTGGTGCCCGCGCCAGGCCAGCCTTTTTGGCAGCCGTTCGGTACCTGGTTCATTTCCGAAGCGATAGGGGTGCTGTCGCTGGCGCCGATCGGCCTCTCTTATAACCGTCGCACCCTGACGGCGCTGAACCCGTTTCCATTATTGCTGACGCTGATGGTTACGCTGGCTTTCAGCTTTGTGGCGCTGACCTACCTGCCTTTTCCGTTCACGTTCGTGATTTTGCCGCTGCTGTGGGCAGCCATCGCACTGCCGCGTTTTGAGGCGTTCACCGTTTGCTTCTGCACCCTCTTGCTGATCACCGTGATGATTTCGCTGAGGTTGCTGCATTTCCAGGCTTCCGGCAAGCACCTTGGCGATCTCGGTCTGTACTTGCCGATGCTGCTGATTTTAATCCCGGCGCACGCGATGGCGGTGGTGATGCACGCCTTTCGGGTGGAAAAACAGCACATCGTCGAGAGCGAAAGCCGCTTTCGCAGCGCGCTGGAGTATTCCGCCATCGGCATGGCGCTGGTGTCGCCGCAGGGGAAATGGCTGCAGGTCAATCAGGCGCTGTGCGCGCTGCTCGGCTATACGCCTGAGGCGCTGCATAAGCTGACCTTTCAAGAAATTACGCATCCCGACGATCTCACCGCCGATCTAAGCCAGTTGCACGACCTGCTCGATGGCCATATCAGCAGCTACACCATGGAGAAACGCTACATCCGCAGCGACGGCCAGACCGTCTGGGCGCTGCTGGCGGTCTCGCTGGTGCGCGACGCCGAAGGGCTGCCGCTGTACTTCATCTCGCAGGTGGAGGACATCAGCGATTTGAAGCGCAGCCAGGCGGAAAACAACCGACTGGTGGAGCGCATTACGCTGGCCAATCAGGTGGGCGGCGTCGGCATCTGGGAATGGGTGATGAGCCAGGAAAACTTCACCTGGGATCAGCGCATGTTCGAACTCTACGATCTCAATCCCGACCAAACGCCGACGCTGGCGCTGTGGCGCACGCTGTTGGTGCCGGAAGATCGCGACCGCACCGATCGCGAGCTGGCCGCGCTGTTGGCCGACCCCAAGCCTTTCGTCATGGAATACCGCATCGTGACCCGCCAGGGCAGCGTGCGCCATATTCGCGGCCAGGGCAACGTGATCCTCGACGATCAGGGCCGGCCGCTGCGCATGATCGGCACCAATATCGACATGACCGAGCTCAAGAGCCTCGCCGAAGCGCTGCACGAGGAGAAAGAGCGTTTGCACATCACCCTCGACGCCATCGGCGAAGGGGTGATCTCCACCGACAGCCACCTGCGCATTACCTTTATGAATCCGGTGGCCGAGCAGATGTGCGGCTGGCCGCTCGATCTGGCGATCGGTATGCCCGTCGCCGGCGTGGTGCGCCTGACCAACGGCAAAGACGGCCCGGAAATCGAAAACCTCACGCAATATCCACGGCAGTGGCCGGCGGATTACGCATTGGTGCTGCACAGCCGCGACGGGCGCTATTTCGACGTGCAGCAGTCTGTCTCACCGCTGAAAACCCTCGACGGTGAAACCATGGGCGCGGTGATGGTGCTGCAGGATGTCACCGCCTCGCGCGAACTGATGAAAAAGCTCAGCTACAGCGCCTCGCACGACGCGCTGACCGGCCTGCCGAACCGCGCCAGCTTCGAGAAGCAGCTGAAAGCGGCAATCGTCGCCGGCGGGGAACCGTCACCGCCGCATTCGCTGGTGTTCCTCGATCTGGATCGGTTCAAGGCGGTGAACGACACCGCCGGCCACGCGGCGGGCGATGCCTTGCTGCGGGACATCGCCCAGCTGATGCGGCACCAGCTGCGCAACAGCGACTGCCTGGCCCGGCTGGGCGGCGACGAATTCGGCCTGATCCTGTTCGACTGCCGGCCGGAGCAGGCCAAATCGCTGATGCAACAGGTGGTCAACCAAATCAGCCAGCATCCGTTCTACTGGGAAGGGAAAATTTATCGCGTCGGCGCCAGCGCCGGCATCACGCGCATCGGCGGCGACGCCAAAAGCAGCGAGCTGCTGGCCCAGGCCGACATCGCCTGCTACACCGCCAAGCACCACGGGCGCGGCCAGGTGTATCTGTATGAAGCGCGGCAAAAACAGCTGCTGGAGTGGCAGCATGAATTGCTGAGCCTGCAGGAAGTGCAGACGATCGTCAGCGAGGGGCAGCTGCGGCTGCTGACCCGCGCGGTCGCGCCGCCGGCGACGCCGCTGTCGGCCGCGTTCCACCAGGTGAAGCTGCAGGTGATGGCGCCGGACGATCGGCCGCTGCCGCACGAGGCATTCATCGCCGCCGCGCAGCTGTACGGCCTGATGCCGGACATCGACCGGTGGACGGTGGCGCAGCTGCTGGTGCACTGCGCCGACGACATCAAGCGCAAGGGGCTGTCGCTCGCGTTGCCGCTGGCCACCGACAGCCTGCTGAACACCGACTTCCAGCGCGAGCTGGCGGAAAGGATGCGCGCTTCCTCGCTGCCGCCGCAGGCACTGTTGTTCAGCGTCGATGAGGCCGTGGTGCTGGAACACGCCGCGCAGTGCCGGGCGTGTCTTCGCGAACTGCAGCAACTGGGCTGCCGGCTGATCGTCAATGGCTTCGGGCATAACATCAATGCCTTCGATGAGCTGGGCGATCAGAAAATCGACATCATTCGCGTCGATGAACGCTTTATCACCAACGTGCACTGCAACCAGATGGATGAACTGATGGTCTCGATGCTCAACGGCGCGGCGCATCGGATCAAAGCGCAGACGCTCGCCGGGCCGGCCCACCAGCCGGTGACGCTGCAGGCGCTGCGCGATATCGGCGTCGATCTGGCGGATGGCGATCAGGTCGCGCTGGAGCAGCCGCTGGCGGTGTTGCTCAGCGACGGCTACTTCGGCATTCGCTAACCCCTCCCCCTCACCGGCGCCGTCTCGCGGGCGGCGCCGCACTCCCGTTATTCACATTGTGTTAACCCATGCGAGATTAGTGATATAAATAACACCTGAAGCTTAAACGATTAAATAAGATGAAACTCCCATGCGAACATCAGCGTATCCGTTGATTTTCCTCGACATGTGATGGCTCAGGGATAAGGGACTATGGAAAAGAAATGGTTTTCCGCCAGGGAACTGATGGGCAAGGCGGGGTTGCCTTCAACCCCGCAAGGGGTCAATTTGATGGCCCGGCGCGAAGGCTGGCTCAGCCGCCGCCGCAGCGGCGTGCAGGGCAAAGCGCTGGAATACCATATCGACAGCCTGCCGTACGGCGCGCGCAGCCTGTCGGCCTTGCGCGAGACAGACCCTCCGGGCTACGACGTCAAACGCCAGGATCCGATACGGGTCTGGATCGAGTATTACTACCACCTGACGCCGGCCGAGCGGGAAAAGCTGCTGGCGTTCCTGATGCGCGAGGGCATGAGCCGCCTGCTGCAGCTGATCGAGCCCCCCCGCTAGCCCGAATGCTCAATCCTCCCCTTCCGGCGCCCAGCCGTCGTTGTGCCACAGATGCAGCGTGGCGTAAGAGCGCCACGGGCGCCAACGTTCGGCATAGCGTTCGATCTGGCGCGGCGTCATGCCGGGAAAACGCTGTTTGATCAGGTAGTCGCCGGCCAGAAACACGTCCGGCCAAGACCAGGCGCGCATCGCAATATAGCTGGCGGTCCAGCTGCCGATGCCCGGCAGCGCGGTCAGCTCCCTGATGCCCTGGTCGATATCCAGCACGTTGTCGAGCTGCAGCCGCCCTTCGCCCAGCGCGCGGGCGATCTCGATCAGCGCCGCCGCGCGCTTCAGCTGCACCCCGAGCGGGCGCAGTGCTTCGGGCTGCAGCTGCGCCACCCGTTCGGCGCTGGGGAAAACGTGGGTAATGCCCTCGTGCGGCGCCGCCAGCGGCTCTCCCCAGCGTTCGGCCATCCGCCCGGCGAAGGTCGCCGCCATTTTCACGCTGACCAACTGCCCCAACACCGCCCGCGCCGCCTGCTCGAAGCTGTTCACGCAGCCCGGCAGGCGCAGCCCCGGCGCATCGGCCGCCAGCAAGCCCAGCGCCTCATTGATGCGATCCGGCGCGGCGTCCAGATCAAACAGCAGGCGCACGCGGCGCAGCACCTCCGTCGTCACCAAACTGAGCGCCGGCGCGATCTCGACCCTGACCCGGTTGCGCGCTTCCTCCGGCTGCACGCTGACCCAGCCGCGATGTTCCGTGCCGCCCTGGTTGACGGCGATCGAACGCAGGTAGCGGCGTCCCTCGACCCGCTCCACGCTCTGCACGGCGCGCGCCTGCAGGAAATTCAGCATGCGATCCCAGTCATAGGGCGGCCGATAGCCCAGATGGAACACCAGCCCGCTGGCGGCGGCCCGCTCACCGCGCGCGCCGCCGCTGCGCAGCGCAGACGGGATCAGGCGATAGCGCGCCTTGAACAGCTCGTTGAAACGCCGCAGGCTGCCGAAACCGGCGGCGAACGCCACCTCGCTGAGCGGCAGATCGGTGTCCGCCAGCAGGCGTTTGGCCTGCAGCAACCGGTGCGACTGCGCGTAATCGATCGGCGAAGCGCCAAACTGTTCGGCGAAGATGCGCCGCAGGTGGCGATCGGAAATGCCGAGCCGCGCCGCCAGCGCTTCGCAGCTGTGTTCGGACAGATAGCCCTGCTCGATGAGCTGCACCGCCACCTGCGCATAGCGATTGCCCAGATCGATCAGCGCCAGGCCGGGCGCCAGCTCCGGCCGGCATTTAAGGCAGGGGCGAAAGCCCGCCAGCTCGGCCGCCGCCGCGCTCGGATAGAAGGTGCAGTTTTCCAGCTTCGGCGTGCGGGCGCTGCACACCGGGCGGCAATAGATGCCGGTGGAAGAGACGCCGACGAAAAAGCGGCCGTCGAATTTGCGGTCACGCGCGCGCAGCGCGTCGTACAACGCTTGCTGTTGAGTATTCATGGCAACGCTCGGGTTCGGTTTTTTCTGCATTATGGGGCTCGCCTGGCGCGCTGACGTGCGGAATTCGGACATTAAGTTAAGCATGCCGATGCCGCGCCCGCTAAATTTTTCGACACTCGCGCATCGGCGCATTGCCCGCCGGCCCCGTCTCGGGTAAAGTCGCCCCCCTTCATTGGCATGGGGACAAAAAAGAGATGTTTATTGGATTCGATTACGGGACAGCCAACTGTTCCGTCGCGGTGATGCGCGACCACGGCCCCGAGCTGCTGACGCTGGAAAACAACGAACCGTATCTGCCTTCGATGCTGTGCGCGCCGACCCGCGAAGCGGTGAGCGAATGCCTGCACCGCCATTGGCAGGTGCCGACCGGCAGCGAAGAAAACCAGCAGCTGCTGCGCCGCGCCATCAGTTACAACCGCGAAGAGGACATTCCGGTCAACGGCGACAGCGTGTTGTTCGGCCTGCAGGCGCTGGCGCACTACATGGAAGATCCGGAAGAGGTGTACTTCGTGCGCTCGCCGAAATCCTTCCTCGGCGCCAACGGCCTGAAACCGCAGCAGATCGCCCTGTTCGAAGACCTGGTGTGCGCCATGATGTTCCACATCAAACGCCAGGCGGAAAACGTGCTGCAGACCGGTATCGAGCAGGCGGTGATCGGCCGGCCGATCAACTTCCAGGGCATCGGCGGCGAAGAGGCCAACCGGCAGGCGCAGGGCATTTTGCAGCGCGCCGCCGAACGCGCCGGTTTCAAAGCCATTGAATTCCAGTTCGAGCCGGTGGCGGCGGGGCTGGACTTCGAGGCGACGCTGAGCGAAGAGCAAACCGTGCTGGTGGTGGACATCGGCGGCGGCACCACCGACTGCTCGGTGCTGCTGATGGGGCCGCAGTGGCGCGACCGCGCCGATCGCCAGCAAAGCCTGCTGGGGCACAGCGGCTGCCGGGTCGGCGGTAACGATCTGGACATCATGCTGGCCTTCAAACAGTTGATGCCGCTGTTCGGCCTGGGCGGCGAAACCGCGAAAGGCATCGCCCTGCCGGCGCTGCCTTACTGGAACGCGGTGGCGACCAACGACGTGCCGGCGCAAAACGACTTCTACAGCGCCGCCAACGGCCGCGTGCTGCGCGATCTGATCCTCGACGCGGCGGAGCCGGAAAAGGTCAAACGCCTGCTGAAAGTGTACCAGCAGCGCCTGAGCTACCGACTGGTGCGCGCGGCCGAAGAGAGTAAGATAGCCCTGTCCGGCCAAACCGCCATCAGCGCGCCGCTCGGCTTCGTGCAGGCCGATCTGGCGGAGAGCATCAGCCAGGCTCAGCTCGCCGACGCCATCTCGCAGCCGTTGATGCGCATCCAGGAACAGGTCAGCGCCGCGCTGGCCAGCAGCCAGACCGCGCCGCAGGTGATCTACCTGACCGGCGGCAGCGCGCGCTCCCCCCTGCTGCGCGCCGCGCTGCAACAGCAGCTGCCGGGCATTCCGATCGTCGGCGGCAACGACTTCGGCTCGGTCACCGCCGGGCTGGCGCGCTGGGCGCAAACGCTGTTCCGTTGACGGCCCAAGGGCGCGGCTCGCCGCGCCCTTGCTCATTGGAGGCTATGCATCATGTCAACCATCCTTACCCTCGACAGCGCCAGGCTGCGCCTGCGCCCCTGGCGCGACGACGATCTGCCGGCCTTCGCCGCTCTTAACGCCGATCCGCAGGTGATGCGCTATTTCCCGGCGACGATGACGGCCGAGGAAAGCCGCGCGCAGGCCGAACGCATCCGCGCCTTCATGCAACAACATGGCTGGGGGCTGTGGGCGGTGGAAGTGAAAGACGGCGCGCCCTTTATCGGGTTTGTCGGGCTGGCGCGGCCGGGCGACGATCTGCCCTGTTCCCCCTGCGTGGAGATTGGCTGGCGGCTGGCGGCGGCCCATTGGGGCAACGGCTACGCCGCTGAAGCGGCACGCGCGGCGCTGGCGTGCGCCTTCGACACGCTTCACTTGTCGGAAGTGGTGTCCTTCACCGCCGAAAACAACCAACCGTCGCGCCGGGTGATGACGCGCATCGGCATGCAGTTTGACGGCGAAACCTTCCTGCACCCACGCCTGCCGGCGGGCCATCCGCTGCAAAAGCACGTCTTGTACCGGCTGAACCGGCAAACGTGGCGCGAACGTCGCGGCGATTAATACAGCGTATCCTTCAGCCGCTGCGGCAGCGCCTGGTCGTACTCCTCACCGTCGAAGCGCGTTTGGCTCACCGCGGCCAAAATATGGCCGGGGCTGGGCAGCGCCGAACGTTCGAGGCGGCTGCCCTCTTCCCAGAGTCCCGAACGCAAGATCGCCCGGCTGCACTGGAAGAACACCGCCTCCACCCGAATGCGCAGCACCGAACGCGGCAGCTGATTGCGGTGGGCGAAGCGCTGCAGCACCGCCGGCGCCACCACGATCTCCGCCCGCCCGTTAATCCGCAGCGTTTCGCCGATGCCGGGGATCAGCAGCAGCAGCGCCACCCGGTTGTCGTGCAGGATATTGCGCAGGCTGTCGATGCGGTTATTGCCGCGCCGATCCGGCAGCAGCAGGGTTTTCTCGTCTTCGATATGGATAAAACCGGCCGGATCGCCGCGCGGGGAGACATCCATGCCGTCCGGCCCGACCGTCGAGAGGGCGGCAAACGGCGCCGCCTCGATAAACGGGCGGTACGCCGGATGGATATAGCTGACTTCTTTAAACACCGAGGGCGCGGCGGGTTTGCCGTACAGCTGTTCCAGCGTCGCGAGGTCGTTGATGGTATCGCCAGACATTGCAGTTTCCTGAATAAGTCATATTGACCCCTTCAGCATAGAGCAAAATCGCCGGCGGCTCTTACTCAGCGCTGGCGTGGTTCAGCGTCTGAATGTCGTCCGCATCCAGCGTCAGGCGGGTGGCGCTGACCAACTCATCCAACTGCGGCAACGAGGTGGCGCTGACGATCGGCGCGGTGATGCTCGGGCGCGCAATCAGCCAGGCCAGCGAGACCTGCGCCGGGGAGCTGCCGTGCTTGCCCGCCACCTGATCCAGCGCCGCCAGAATGCGGAAACCGCGCGGGTTAAGGTAGCGTTCGACGATGCGATCGCCGCGCTGGCTTTTGCCCTCGTCCGCTTTACTGCGGTATTTGCCGGTCAGGAAGCCGCTGGCCAGCGCGAAGAAGTTGATCACTCCGAGCCCGTGGCGCTGCGCCACGCCTTCCAGCTCGGCCTCATACCCTTCGCGCGCATACAGGTTATATTCCGGCTGCAGGGTTTCGTAGCGCGCCAGCCCGTTGCTTTCGCTCACCCGCAGCGCTTCTTCCAGGCGATCCGCCTGATAATTGGAGGCGCCGATCGCCCGTACCTTGCCGGCCTTGATCAGCGCATCGAACGCCGCCAGCGTCTCTTCCAACGGCGTATCGCGGTCATCGTCGTGCGACTGGTAGAGATCGATATAATCGGTTTGCAGGCGGCGCAGCGAATCCTCCACCGCCTGCTGAATATAGCGCGGCGACAGCCCCTGTTTGCCTTCGCCCATCGGTTTGCCCACCTTGGTGGCGATGATCACCTGGTCGCGCTTGCCGCTCTTCTTGAGCCATTCGCCGATGACGGTTTCCGATTCGCCGCCCCGGTTGCCCGGCGCCCAGCTGGAATAGACATCGGCGGTATCGATAAAGTTGAGCTGATTGTCCACCAACGCATCCAGCAGGCTGAAAGAGGTCGCCTGATCCGCCGTCCAGCCGAACACGTTGCCGCCGAAGGTCAACGCCGGCACCTGAATGCCCGAACGGCCCAGTTGTTTCTTGCTCATCACAAAGGCTCCATGGGTTAAATGATTTGCCTGTTAATTATTAGCGCCAAATGCAGGAAATCGTTAAAACGTATTGGCTATAAGCCGGAATAAATCACTTATAAACATAGCACGCTCAAATCACCCACTTATTAGGACAATGCTGACGGTTCCTCCATATTTCCTTCATTTTTATGCCGTCTTCGCTGGCTAAACTAGTATCCTGTAAGGAGTGTCATTTTTGTGGCAATGAGTGCCCGCACCCCTGCCTTTTGGAGAGAATTTTCGCCGCCATGAATGCAAAACCCCAACGCCGTTCCCTGATGCCGCGCCTGCTGGTTGCGGCCATCCTGGTCATCGCCGCCGTCTTCGCCTGGCGTTATTTTAACGCCGCTCAACCGCCGGCCGGCACGGCCCCGGGCGCGCAGCAGGCCGGCGGCAAAGCGGGGGCCGGTCGCGCGGCGGGCGGGCGGCGCGGCGCGCCGATGTCGCCGGTGCAGGCCGCGACGGCCACGCAACAGACGGTGCCGCGCTATCTTTCCGGCTTGGGCACCGCCACCGCCGCCAATACCGTCACCGTCACCAGCCGGGTCGACGGCCAACTGATGGCGATCCACTTTACCGAAGGCCAGCAGGTCAAAGCCGGCGATCTGCTGGCGGAGATCGATCCCCGGCCGTTCCAGGTTCAGTTGACCCAGGCTCAGGGGCAGTTAGCAAAAGATCAGGCCACGCTGGCCAACGCCCGGCGCGATCTGGCGCGCTATCAGCAGCTGGTGAAAACCAATCTGGTTTCCCGTCAGGAGCTGGATACGCAAGCCTCGCTGGTGCAGCAGACCGAAGGCGCGATCAAGGCCGATCAGGGCGCGGTCGACAGCGCCAAACTGCAGATCACCTACAGCCGCATCACCGCGCCAATCGACGGCCGCGTCGGCCTGAAACTGGTCGACGTCGGCAACTATGTCACCAGCGGCAGCACCACCGGTCTGGTGGTGATCACGCAGACGCACCCGATCGACGTGGTGTTCACGCTGCCCGAAGGCAACATCGCCGATCTGCTCAAGGCGCAAAAAGCCGGGCCGGTGGGCGTCGAAGCCTGGGATCGCACCAACCAGAACAAGCTGACGACCGGTTCGCTGCTGAGCCTGGACAACCAAATTGATACCGCCACCGGCACCATCAAGCTGAAAGCGCGCTTCACCAACGAAGATGACGCGCTGTTCCCCAACCAGTTCGTCAACGCGCGGCTGCAGGTGGATACCCTGCACGATGCGGTGGTGATCCCGACCGCCGCGCTGCAGATGGGCAACGAGGGCAACTTCGTCTGGACGCTCGGCGAAGACAACAGGGTCAGCAAACACCGGGTCACCGCCGGCGTGCAGGACAGCCGGCAGGTGGTGATCAGCGCCGGCCTCAACGCCGGCGATCGGGTGGTGACCGACGGCATCGATCGCCTGACCGAAGGCATGCAGGTGGAAGTGCTCGCGCCGAGCGAAGCGCCGGCGGCGGCCAACGCCAAGCGCGAACCTGACGTTCAGAGGAAGTCCTGATGCAGGTGATGCCTCCCAACGCCGGCGGCGGTCCGTCCCGCCTGTTTATTCTGCGTCCGGTCGCCACCACGCTGCTGATGGTGGCGATATTGCTGGCGGGGATTATCGGCTATCGCGCGCTGCCGGTGTCCGCCCTGCCGGAGGTAGATTACCCCACCATCCAGGTGGTGACGCTGTATCCCGGCGCCAGCCCGGACGTGGTAACCTCCGCCATTACCGCGCCGTTGGAACGCCAGTTCGGCCAGATGTCCGGCCTCAAACAAATGGCGTCGCAAAGCTCCGGCGGCGCCTCGGTGGTCACGCTGCAGTTCCAGCTGGCGCTGCCGCTCGACGTCGCGGAGCAGGAAGTGCAGGCGGCGATCAACTCCGCCACCAACCTGCTGCCGACCGATCTGCCCTACCCGCCGATCTACAGCAAGGTTAACCCGGCCGATCCGCCGATCCTGACGCTGGCCGTGACCTCCACCGCCATGCCGATGACGCAGGTGGAAGACATGGTGGAAACCCGCGTGGCGCAAAAAATTTCTCAGGTGACCGGCGTCGGCCTGGTGACGCTGGCCGGCGGCCAACGCCCGGCGGTGCGCGTAAAATTGAACGCCGCGGCGGTCGCCGCCTATGGCCTGAACAGTGAAACCATCCGCGCCGCCATCAGCAACGCCAACGTCAACTCGGCGAAAGGCAGCCTGGACGGCCCGACCCGCTCGGTCACCCTGTCCGCCAACGACCAAATGAAATCCGCCGACGACTATCGCCAGCTGATCGTCGCCTACCAGAACGGCGCGGCGATCCGCCTGCAGGATATCGCCACCATTGAACAAGGGGCGGAAAACACCCGGCTGGCGGCCTGGGCCAACAAGCAACAGGCGATCGTGCTGAACATCCAACGCCAGCCTGGCGTCAACGTCATCACCACCGCCGACAGCATCCGCGAAATGCTGCCGACGCTGATTAAAAGCCTGCCCAAATCGGTCGACGTCAAGGTGCTGACCGATCGCACCACCACCATCCGCGCCTCGGTCAGCGACGTGCAGTTCGAGCTGCTGCTGGCGATCGCGCTGGTGGTGATGGTGATCTACGTGTTCCTGCGCAACGTGCCGGCGACCATTATCCCCAGCGTGGCGGTGCCGCTGTCGCTGGTCGGCACCTTCGCCGCCATGTACTTCCTCGGCTTCTCCATCAACAACCTGACGCTGATGGCGCTGACCATCGCCACCGGTTTCGTGGTGGACGATGCCATCGTGGTGATCGAGAACATCTCGCGCTACATCGAGAAAGGGGAAAAACCACTCGACGCCGCGCTGAAAGGCGCCGGCGAGATCGGCTTCACCATCATCTCGCTGACCTTCTCGCTGGTGGCGGTGCTGATCCCGCTGCTGTTCATGGGCGACATCGTCGGCCGCCTGTTCCGCGAGTTCGCCGTCACGCTGGCGGTAGCGATTTTGATCTCCGCCGTGGTGTCGCTGACGCTGACGCCGATGATGTGCGCGCGCATGCTCAGCCACGAATCGCTGCGCAAGCAGAACCGGTTTTCCGCCGCCTCCGAGCGCTTTTTCGACCGGGTGATCGCGCGATACGGCCAGTGGCTGAAAACGGTGCTTAACCATCCCTGGCTGACGCTCGGCGTGGCCGTCGGCACCCTGGCGCTGACGGTATTGCTGTACCTGCTGATCCCGAAAGGCTTCTTCCCGGTGCAGGACAACGGCATCATTCAGGGCACGCTGGAAGCGCCGCAGAGCGTCTCGTTCAGCAATATGGCCGAGCGCCAGCAGCAGGTCGCGGCGCAGATCCTCAAAGATCCGGCGGTGGAAAGCCTGACCTCGTTCGTCGGCGTCGACGGCAGCAACGCCACGCTCAACAGCGGCCGGCTGCAGATCAATCTGAAGCCGCTGAGCGAACGCAGCGAGCGCATTCCGGCGATCATCAGCCGCCTGCAGCAGCAGACGGCGCAGTTCCCCGGCGTGAAGCTGTATCTGCAGCCGGTGCAGGATCTGACCATCGATACCCAGGTCAGCCGCACCCAGTACCAGTTCACCCTGCAGGCGATGTCGCTGGACGATCTCAGCCTGTGGGTGCCGCAGCTGATGGATGAGCTGAAGCAAACCCCGCAGCTGGCGGACGTCACCAGCGACTGGCAGGATCAGGGGCTGGTGGCCTACGTCAACGTCGATCGCGATTCGGCCTCCCGCCTCGGCGTCACCATGAGCGACGTGGACAATGCGCTGTACAACGCGTTCGGCCAGCGCCTGATCTCCACCATCTACACCCAGGCCAACCAATACCGCGTGGTGCTGGAGCACGACGTCAGCGCGACGCCGGGGCTGGCGGCGCTCAATGAGATCCGTCTGAGCGGCAACGACGGCGCCGTGGTGCCGCTGAGCGCCATCGCCAAAATCGAAGAGCGCTTCGGCCCGCTGTCGGTCAACCATCTCGACCAGTTCCCGTCGGCCACCGTTTCGTTCAACGTCGCCGACGGCTACTCGCTCGGCGAGGCGGTCGACGCGGTCACCCAGGCGGAAGAAAATCTCAACATGCCGAGGGACATCACCACCCAATTCCAGGGGGCGACCCTGGCCTTCCAGGCGGCGCTCGGCAGCACGCTGTGGCTGATTTTAGCGGCGGTGGTGGCGATGTACATCGTGCTGGGCGTGCTGTATGAAAGCTTCATTCATCCGGTCACCATCCTCTCCACCCTGCCGACCGCCGGGGTCGGCGCGCTGCTCGCGCTGATGATGGCCGGCAGCGAGCTGGACGTGATCGCCATCATCGGCATCATCCTGCTGATCGGCATCGTGAAGAAGAACGCCATCATGATGATCGACTTCGCGCTGGCGGCGGAACGCGAGCAGGGCTTATCGCCGCGCGACGCCATCTATCAGGCCTGCCTGCTGCGTTTTAGGCCGATCCTGATGACCACGCTGGCGGCCTTGCTCGGCGCACTGCCGCTGATGCTGAGCACCGGTGTCGGCGCGGAGCTGCGGCATCCGCTCGGCGTCTGTATGGTCGGCGGTTTGATCATGAGCCAGATCCTGACGCTGTTCACCACGCCGGTGATCTACCTGCTGTTTGACAAACTGGCGCGCAACACGCATCGCCAGCCGGATACGCAGGAGCTACAGTGAAATTCTTCGCCCTGTTCATTCACCGGCCGGTGGCCACCACCCTGCTGACGCTGGCCATCGCCATCAGCGGCGCGATCGGCTTTCGCCTGCTGCCGGTGTCGCCGCTGCCGCAGGTGGACTTTCCGGTGATTTCGATCAGCGCGTCGCTGCCGGGCGCCTCGCCGGAAACCATGGCGTCCTCGGTGGCGACGCCGCTGGAGCGCGCATTGGGCCGCATCGCCGGGGTTAACGAAATGACCTCGATGAGCTCGCTCGGCAGTACCCGGGTCATTTTGCAGTTCGATCTCGATCGCGACATCAACGGCGCCGCGCGCGACGTGCAGGCGGCGATCAACGCCGCGCAAAGCCTGCTGCCGACCGGCATGCCGAGCCGCCCCAGCTACCGCAAGGTCAACCCTTCCGACGCGCCGATCATGATCCTGACGCTGACCTCGGACACCTACAGCCAGGGGCAGCTTTACGATTTCGCCTCCACCCAGCTGGCGCAGAAGATCAGCCAGACCGAGGGCGTCGGCGACGTTTCCGTGGGCGGCAGCTCACTGCCGGCGGTGCGGGTGGAGCTGAACCCTTCGGCGCTGTTCAATCAGGGCGTGTCGCTGGACACCGTACGGCAGGCCATCGCCAACGCCAACGTGCGCCGCCCGCAGGGCGCCGTGGAAAACCCGCAGCAGCGCTGGCAGATCCAGGCCAACGACGCGCTGAAAACCGCCGAGGCCTACCGTCCGCTGATCGTTCATTACAACAACGGCTCGACGGTGCGTTTGGCCGACGTGGCCGAGGTCAACGACTCGGTGCAAGACGTGCGCAACGCCGGGATGACCGACGCCAAACCGGCGATCATTCTGGCCATCAGCCGTGCGCCGGACGCCAACATCATCGAAACCGTCGATCGCATTCGCGCCGAACTGCCCGCCCTGCAGGAGAATATCCCGGCCTCGATTAAACTCAGCGTCGCGCAGGATCGTTCGCCGACCATTCGCGCGTCGCTGGCCGAGGTGGAACAGTCGCTGGCGATCGCCATCGGGTTGGTGATCCTGGTGGTGTTCATCTTCCTGCGCTCCGGGCGCGCCACGCTGATCCCGGCGGTCGCCGTGCCGGTGTCGCTGATCGGCTCGTTCGCCGCCATGTATCTGTGCGGGTTCAGCCTCAACAACCTGTCGCTGATGGCGCTGACCATCGCCACCGGCTTTGTGGTGGACGACGCCATCGTGGTGCTGGAAAACATTTCCCGCCACGTCGAGGCCGGCATGAAACCGATCAACGCCGCGCTGCTGGGCGCGCGGGAAGTCGGTTTCACCGTGCTGTCGATGAGCGTTTCGCTGGTGGCGGTGTTTATCCCGCTGCTGCTGATGGAAGGCCTGCCGGGGCGCCTGTTCCGCGAGTTCGCCGTCACCCTGTCGGTATCGATCGGGCTGTCGCTCATCGTCTCGCTCACGCTCACGCCGATGATGTGCGCCTACCTGCTGCGCCACCAGCCGCCGCGTTCGCAGCGGCGGGCGCGCGGCTTCGGCAAAATGCTGCTGGCGCTGCAGCAGGGCTACGGACGCTCGCTGAACTGGGTGCTCGGCCACTCGCGCTGGGTGCTGGCGGTGTTCCTCGCCACCCTTGCGCTCAACGTCTGGCTGTATATCAGCATCCCGAAAACCTTCTTTCCGGAACAGGATACCGGGCGCCTGATGGGCTTTATCCAGGCCGACCAAAGCATTTCGTTCCAGGCGATGCGCGGCAAACTGGAAGACTTCATGAAAATCGTGCGCGAAGATCCGGACGTGGAAAACGTCACCGGTTTTACCGGCGGCTCGCGCACCAACAGCGGTTCGATGTTCATCTCACTGAAACCCCTGTCGGTACGCAGCGACGACGCGCAGAAAGTGATCGCCCGCCTGCGCGCTCGCCTGGCCAAAGAACCGGGCGCCAGCCTGTTTCTGATGGCGGTGCAGGATATCCGCGTCGGCGGCCGGCAGGCCAACGCCAGCTACCAATACACGCTGCTGGCGGACGATCTCGCCGCGCTGCGCGAATGGGAGCCGAAGATCCGCACCGCGCTGGCCGCATTGCCCGAGCTGGCGGACGTCAACTCGGATCAGCAGGATAAAGGCTCGGAGATGGATCTGGTCTACGATCGCGAAACCATGGCGCGCCTCGGCATTTCGGTATCCGACGCCAACAACCTGCTGAACAACGCCTTCGGCCAGCGGCAGATTTCGACCATCTATCAACCGCTCAACCAATACAAAGTCGTGATGGAAGTGGCGCCGCCCTACACCCAGGACGTGAGCTCGCTGGACAAAATGTTCATCATCAACAGCGAAGGCAAGGCAATACCGCTCTCCTACTTCGCCAGTTGGCGGCCGGCCAACGCGCCGCTGTCGGTCAACCATCAGGGGCTGTCCGCCGCCTCGACCATCTCCTTTAACCTGCCGGACGGCGGCAGCCTGTCGGACGCCACCGCCGCGGTAGAGCGCACCATGACTCAGCTCGGCGTGCCGTCTACGGTACGCGGCGCGTTCGCCGGCACCGCCCAGGTATTCCAGGACACCCTGAAGTCGCAGCTGATCCTGATCCTGGCGGCGATCGCCACGGTCTATATCGTGCTCGGCGTGCTGTATGAGAGCTATATCCATCCGCTGACCATCCTTTCTACGCTGCCTTCCGCCGGCGTGGGCGCGCTGTTGGCGCTCGAGCTGTTCGGCGCGCCGTTCAGCCTGATCGCGCTGATCGGCATCATGCTGCTGATCGGCATCGTGAAGAAAAACGCCATCATGATGGTCGACTTCGCGCTCGAGGCGCAGCGCAACGGCGGCATCAGCGCCCGCGAGGCGATTTTCCAGGCCAGCCTGCTGCGTTTCCGGCCGATCATGATGACCACGCTGGCGGCGTTGTTCGGCGCACTGCCGCTGGTGCTGACCAGCGGCGACGGCGCGGAGCTGCGCCAGCCGCTCGGCATCACCATCGCCGGCGGTCTGGTGATGAGCCAGCTGCTGACGCTGTACACCACCCCGGTGGTCTACCTTTACTTCGACCGGCTGCAGGCGAAGTTCCGCCGCAACAAGCAACTGGCCCCGCTGCCGCATTAATGGCCGACCGATGCTGATGAAACACGCCGCCACGGTACGCTGGCAACTCTGGATAGTGGCATTCGGCTTCTTTATGCAGACGCTGGATACCACTATCGTCAACACCGCCCTGCCCTCGATGGCCGCCAGCCTGGGGGAGAACCCGCTGCGCATGCAGTCGGTGATCGTCTCCTATGTGCTGACGGTGGCGGTGACGCTGCCGGCCAGCGGCTGGCTGGCGGACAAGATCGGCGTACAGCGGGTGTTTTTCAGCGCCATCCTGCTGTTCACCCTCGGCTCCCTCCTTTGCGCCCGTTCGGAAACCCTGAACGAGCTGATCGCCTCGCGCGTGCTTCAGGGCATCGGCGGCGCGATGATGGTGCCGGTCGGGCGCCTGACGGTGATGAAGATCGTGCCGCGCGAGCAGTACATGGCGGCGATGACCTTCGTGACGCTGCCGGGGCAAATCGGCCCGCTGATGGGGCCGGCGCTGGGTGGCTTTCTGGTGCAATACGCCAGCTGGCATTGGATTTTCCTGATCAACATTCCGGTGGGCATCGTTGGCGCCATCGCCACGCTGTTGCTGATGCCCAACTATCAAATGCAGACCCGCCGCTTCGATCTCAGCGGCTTTATCCTGCTGGCGATCGGCATGGCGTCGCTGACGCTGGCGCTCGACGGCCACAAGGGCATGGGGCTGTCCGGCGGCGCCATCGCCGGCCTGGTGGCGCTGGGCGTAGCGGCGCTGTTGGGGTATGTTTGGCATGCCTACGGCAATAGCCGCGCCCTGTTCTCGCTGCGGCTGCTGCGCACCCCGACTTACAAGATCGGGCTGCTGGCCAGCCTGCTGGGGCGCATCGGCAGCGGCATGCTGCCGTTCATGACGCCGCTGTTTCTGCAGGTCGGCATGGGCTTCACGCCGTTCCACGCCGGGCTGATGATGATCCCGATGATCATCGGCAGCATGGGCATGAAGCGCATCGTGGTGCAGGTGGTCAACCGCTTCGGCTACCGTAACGTGCTGGTGGCCGCCACGCTGCTGCTGGCGCTGGTCAGCCTGAGCTTCCTGCTGGCGGCGATGCTCGGCTGGCTGTGGCTGCTACCGGTGGTGCTGTTCTTCCAGGGGATGGTCAACTCGCTGCGCTTCTCGGCGATGAACACCCTGACGCTGAAAGATCTGCCGGACCGGCTGGCCAGCAGCGGCAACAGCCTGTTGTCGATGGTCATGCAGCTGTCGATGAGCCTTGGCGTCAGCGTCGCCGGCATCTTGATCGGCAGCTTCGCCCATCATCAGGTGGTGGCCGATAGCCCGGCCATTCACAGCGCATTTATTTACAGCTACTGCTGTATGGCGTTGATTATCGCTCTGCCCGCGCTGGCCTTCGCGCGCGTGCCGACCGATAGCGCGCCCAACCGCACGCTGACCAAAGAGCCGGGTACCGGCTCAACGAGGTTGCAATGAGGATAGGCATTACCGGGAAACTGTTCCTGGCCATTTTCGCTACCTGCATGCTGGTGCTGATCACCATGCATTGGGGGGTGCGCGTCAGCTTTGAGCGCGGCTTTATCGATTACATCAAGAGCAGCAACGAGCAACGCATCAACATGCTGAGCGAAGCGCTGGAGGAACAGTACAGCCACCATGGCAACTGGATATTCCTGCGCAACAACGATCAGGTGGTCTACCAAATCATGCGCTCGTTCGAGCAGAACAGCGACAGCAGCCACAATCTGCCGCCCAAGGGCTGGCGCACCCAGTTTTGGGTGGTGGACAGCCAGTTCAATCGTTTAGTCGGGCATTCTGGCCCCTTGCCGAAAGAGGGGCCGCGCCACCCGATCCGCTACAACAACCAGATCGTCGGCTGGGTGCTCACCACCCCGGTCGAGCGCCTGACGCGCAATACCGACATCAACTTCGATCGCCAGCAGCGGCGCACCAGTTGGATTATCGTCGCGCTCTCCACCCTGCTGGCGGCGGCGGTGACCTGGCTGCTGTCGCGCGGCATGCTGGCCCCGGTCAAGCGTCTGGTGGCGGGCACCCACCGCCTGGCGGCGGGCGATTTCACCACCCGCGTGGCGGTCAGCAGCCAGGATGAACTGGGCCGGCTGGCGCACGACTTCAACCAGCTGGCCACCTCGTTGGAAAAAAACGAGCAGATGCGCCGCGCCTTTATGGCCGACGTATCGCACGAGCTGCGCACGCCGCTGGCGGTGCTGCGCGGCGAACTGGAAGCGCTGCAGGACGGCGTGCGCCAGCCGACGCCGGCGTCGCTCAGCTCGCTGCAGGCCGAGGTATCCACCTTGACCAAACTGGTCGACGACCTGCACCAGCTGTCGCTCTCCGATCTCGGCGCGCTGGCCTATCGCAAATCGTCGGTGGACTGCGTGCACCTGCTGCAGATCGCCGTCGCCGCCTTTCGCGAACGCTTCCGCGCCAAAGGGCTGGAGATCGTCACCCATCTGCCGCCCCAGGCGCCGCTGTTCGGCGATCCCGATCGCCTGAACCAGCTGTTCAATAACCTGCTGGAAAACAGCCTGCGTTACACCGACGCCGGCGGCCGGCTGGAGATCGGCGCCGAGCAGCAGCCGGGGCGGCTGCTCCTCTACTGGCAGGACAGCGCGCCGGGCATCAGCGATCAGCAACTGACGCGCATTTTCGAACGTTTCTACCGGGCGGAAGGTTCACGCAACCGCGCCAGCGGCGGTTCCGGGCTGGGGCTGGCGATCTGCCACAACATCGTGGAAGCGCACGACGGGAAAATCCGCGCCGAGCATTCGCCTTTAGGCGGCGTGCGCATTACAGTAGAATTTGCTACCCCGATAAAAAATAAGGCGCCCTGATGGACATTCAGAATCACCCCGTGCAGATCATGATTGTTGAAGATGAGCCCAAGCTGGGCCAGCTGCTGGTGGATTATCTGCAGGCGGCGGGCTACGCCACCCGCTGGCTGACCAACGGCAACGAAGTGGTGCCGACCGTGCACCAGCATCCGCCGGCGCTGATCTTGCTCGACCTGATGCTGCCGGGCGCCGACGGGCTGACGGTGTGCCGCGAGCTGCGCCGCTTCAGCGACGTTCCGATCGTGATGGTGACGGCGAAAATCGAAGAGATCGACCGTCTGTTGGGGCTGGAGATCGGCGCCGACGATTACATCTGCAAACCCTACAGCCCGCGCGAAGTGGTGGCGCGGGTGAAAACCATCCTGCGCCGCAGCTATCGGCCGCAGGAGAACGCGCGGGAAGATGACCTGCTGCACATCGATGAACCGCGTTTCCAGGCCAGCTATCAGGGGCAGTTGCTGGATCTGACACCGGCGGAATTCCGCCTGCTGAAAACGCTGGCCAGCCAGCCGGGCAACGTCTTTTCACGCGAGCAACTGCTGAACAACCTGTACGACGACTACCGGGTGGTCACCGACCGCACCATCGACAGCCACATCAAAAACCTGCGCCGCAAGCTGGAACTGATCGACGGGGAAAAATCCTTTATCCGCTCGGTATACGGCGTGGGCTACCGCTGGGAAGCCGAGCCCTGCCGGCTGGTGAATGGGGTTTAGGGGGAAATCAGCGCGTCCAGTCTTCAACCGCCAACCCGGGCACCATGGCGAATGCGCGATCGTTGGTCACCAGCGTCGCGCCACGGCTCTGCGCGTGAGCGGCGATCAGTTGATCCAGCGCGCCCATGATTTTGCCCTTTTTCTCCATGTTCGCGCGCATTTCACCGTAGCAGCGGGCGGCCTCGCTATCCCATGCATAGACCGTCACCGCGGCAAGAAAGGCCTCGACCATGCTTTGCAACGCCTTGTTCCGCCGTTTAGCCACACCGTAAAGCAGTTCCGCCTCCGTGACGCTGGAAATACATACGGCAGAAGGCGGAAGCTTTTCCATGACGTTAAGCACCTGCGGATGCTGTCGAAACAAGTGGCTGACGGTGTTGGTATCAAACATGTACATCGCCTACTCTTCCTCTGAGAATGGATCGCGGTCTGCAACCCCTTGCTGACGATCTTCCGCGCCAAGAAACTCTTGCGGCACCGGCGTTTGGGCGATAATGCTCAGCAGCGGTGCCCAGCTGTCCGGCTTTGCCGGATATTTGGATAAAATCACGTTGCCCTCCCGATCGCGACGGATATAGACACGATCCGTATCAAATTCAAATTCCACCGGTAACCTCACCGCCTGATTTCTGCCGTTTTTAAACAGCTTTGCGATTCTTTCCATCTCGACAACCTCCACAGCAGGCATAGGCCAAAGCATATGCCTGTAGCGTGTCGATGCCAAGATGTATCGCTCATTTTTCATCCATATTGACGAAACGGCCAAACCGTAACGCACAATCTCACGGGGTGAAACCCTGTCCCCCTTGTTATGCGGCGCACTGCGCAATCACCGTGCCTTCCCTTAGCTTCCCGTGCGGCGCCAGGTTCACCGAATGAAAACTCCGCGCCGGCGCAAAAAAACTGCGCATTTTTTCGACTAAGCTGCTGTGAGGTTTAGCCGCCGATTTTCAAGCGATTGGCTACACTTACATCACGAATCGGAACCTACAGGAGAAGAACCATGGCAATCGGTCATTATGAGCTGAAAAAAGCAAAGAACGGGCAGTACCACTTCAACCTGAAAGCCAGTAACGGCGAGAGCATTCTGGCCAGCGAAATGTACGCCAGCAAAGCCTCGGCGGAGAACGGCATCGCTTCGGTGCAGACCAATTCACCGCACGAAGCGCAGTACGAACTGAAGCACAGCACCAGCAATCAGCCCTATTTTGTGCTGAAGGCAAAGAACCATCAGGTGATCGGCGTCAGCGAAATGTACAGCTCCGAAAGCGCCGCCAAAAACGGTATCCAATCGGTGATAAAAAACGGCCCGACCACCGATATCCGCGATTTGAGCGCCTGATCTTTCCCTTTCTCCCGCGCGGTGGCCCGCCGCCGCGCATTTTCCGTTTGACCAAGATCAATCTCCCCTGAATAAATCCGGTTAACTGCTGATTTCTTGCCGCGCTGCGGCTACAATTCCCCGCTTTTACTGCGCCATCAGGTGGCGTGGTGCTGACCTGAAATCAGACCGAGACACACTATGTTTACACCGGAACTTCTCTCCCCGGCCGGAACGCTGAAAAACATGCGTTACGCCTTCGCGTACGGCGCCGATGCGGTTTACGCCGGCCAGCCGCGCTACAGCCTGCGGGTGCGCAACAACGAGTTCAACCACGAGAATCTGGCGCAGGGCATCAATGAAGCCCATGCGCTGGGCAAAAAATTCTACGTGGTGGTAAACATCGCCCCGCACAACGCCAAGCTGAAAACCTTCCTGCGCGATCTGAAGCCGGTTATCGATATGGGCCCAGATGCGCTGATCATGTCCGATCCCGGCCTTATCATGATGGTGCGCGAAGCCTTCCCGCAGATGGACATCCACCTGTCGGTGCAGGCCAACGCCGTTAACTGGGCGACGGTGAAGTTCTGGCAGCAAATGGGCCTGACCCGCGTGATCCTCTCGCGCGAACTGTCACTGGAAGAGATCGCCGAGATCCGCGCCGAAGTGCCGGACATGGAGCTGGAGATCTTCGTCCACGGCGCGCTGTGCATGGCCTACTCCGGCCGCTGCCTGCTGTCCGGCTACATCAACAAGCGCGATCCCAACCAGGGCACCTGCACCAACGCCTGCCGCTGGCAGTACAAAGCGGAGGAAGGCAAAGAGGACGACACCGGCAATATCGTGCACCTGCACGAGCCGATCCCGGTGCAAACCGTCGAGCCGACGTTGGGCATCGGCGCGCCGACCGACAAGGTGTTCATGCTGTCTGAAGCGCAAAAGCCAGGCGAATATATGAGCGCCTTCGAAGATGAACACGGCACCTATATCATGAACTCCAAGGATCTGCGCGCCATCCAGCACGTGGAGCGTCTGACGCAGCTCGGCGTGCACTCGCTGAAGATCGAAGGCCGCACCAAATCCTTCTACTACTGCGCCCGCACCGCCCAGGTCTACCGCCGCGCCATCGACGACGCGGCCGCCGGCAAACCCTTCGATCCGACCCTGCTCACCACGTTGGAAGGCCTGGCGCACCGTGGCTACACCGAAGGCTTCCTGCGCCGCCACGTGCACGAAGCGCAGCAGAATTACGACTACGGCTCCTCGCTCTCCGAGCGCCAGCAGTTCGTCGGCGAATTCACCGGCGTGCGCCGCGATGGCTGGGCGGAAGTCGACGTGAAGAATAAGTTCGCGCTCGGCGACAGCGTCGAGATGATGACGCCGGGCGGCAACGTGGTGTTCACCCTCGAGAGCATGCAAAATAAGAAAGGCGAGCCGATTGAGGTGGCGCCGGGCAACGGCCATATCGTTTATTTGCCGATCCCGCAGGATATCGATCTCAATTATGCGTTGCTGATCCGCAATTTGGCGGAAGAAAATAGCGCCGGGGCATAAAAATGAATCGCCGTCATTCGGCGGCGATTTTTAGCAAATATTAGAATTGGATCACATCAATGTGCGCGCAGCTTGGTTACTATCACGCTGCTTAAAACGAACAACGAAAATATTTGCATAGCAATACTAGGAACCACCTCCTTAGCCGGCCCAATCTCCCTTGGGCTGGCTTTTTCTTTATGGGGGCGCCTATTTTTTTCGCCGCGCCGATTTCCATAACTTATTCCCGTTATCCGTTTTAATAATAATAATCACGTCGCCTCGATATATAAATAACGCTACAGCGATTAATCCTCTCGTCTTTAAAACCTGGCTTATTTCCGGGTAAAATTCAGATAAATTCGCCTTGTTTCTTATTCACTGAACGCCGGGAAATAACCAGAATTAGCTGAATATTCTGATGGCCTGGTGGCGGCGGCTGGTTTATCTTGAGGCATTCTTGGTTTTCCGCCGGAGGAGATCGGCAATGCCTCAACACTCACATGCGCCCGCCCTGCTTATCATCAACGGCAAAGGCGCCGGTAACGAAGAGCTGCGTCAGGCGGTCAAACGCCTGCGCGCAGAGCAAATCACGCTGCACGTGCGCGTGACCTGGGAGCACGGCGACGCCGCGCGCTATGTCGCGGAAGCCACGCAGCTCGGCGTCGGCACCGTCGTCGCCGGCGGCGGTGACGGCACCATCAACGAAGTGGCCGCCGCGCTGGTGCAACTGCCGGCGCACAACCGGCCGGCGCTGGGCATCCTGCCGCTCGGCACCGCCAACGACTTCGCCATGGCCTGCAACATCCCCCCGTCGCCGGAACAGGCGCTGCAGTTGGCGATCAAGGGCCGCTCGGTGCCGATCGATCTGGCGAAGGTCAACGGCGAGCGTTACTTCATCAATATGGCCACCGGCGGCTTCGGCACCCGCATCACCACCGAAACGCCGGAGAAGCTGAAGGCGGCTCTCGGCGGCGTGTCCTACTTCGTGCACGGCTTGCTGCGCATGGATACGCTGCAGGCCGACCGCTGTGAAATCCGCGGGCCGGACTTCCGCTGGGCCGGCGAGGCGCTGGTGATCGGCATCGGCAACGGCAAGCAGGCTGGCGGCGGCCAGGAGCTGTGCCCCAGCGCGCTGATCAACGACGGCCTGCTGCAGTTGCGCCTGCTGATCGCCGATGAGCTGCTGCCGGCGCTGGTCGCCGCCCTGTTCAACGACGAAGAGAGCAACAGCATCCTCAGCGCGGCGCTGCCGTGGCTCGAGATCGACGCGCCGCATGAGATGACCTTCAACCTCGACGGCGAACCGCTCAAGGGTCGCCATTTCCGCATCGAAGTGCTGCCGCAGGCCATCGAATGCCGCCTGCCGCCTAACTGCGCCCTGCTGGGCTGACCTTGTCGGGCGCAGCCGCTGCGCCCCGTTTCTTCCCCCGTTTACCCGCTTCCGCTCGCGATCAAATGTGATCCTCTCCGGCAAATTCATAAAATCATACTTGTATGGTAGTTAGTTCATGACGTATTTTCGCGCTATCTCTCCGCAGCTACAGGATGTGAAGGTTATGAAAATCATCAACGCCGAGGTGTTCGTCACCTGCCCGGGGCGCAATTTTGTCACGCTGAAAATCACCACCGATGACGGCATCATCGGCCTCGGTGACGCCACGCTAAATGGCCGCGAATTGCCGGTGGCCTCTTACCTGAAAGATCACCTCTGCCCGCAGCTGATCGGCCGCGACGCGCAGCGGATCGAAGACCTCTGGCAATTCTTCTACAAAGGCGCTTACTGGCGGCGCGGCCCGGTGACCATGTCGGCCATTTCCGCTGTCGACATGGCGCTGTGGGACATCAAGGCCAAGGCCGCCAACATGCCGCTGTATCAGCTGTTGGGCGGCGCCTCGCGCTCGGGTGTGATGGTGTATTGCCACACCACCGGCCACTCGATCGACGAGGTGCTCGACGACTACGCCAAACATAAAGAACAAGGCTTCAAGGCGATCCGCGTTCAATGCGGCGTGCCGGGTATGAAAACCACCTACGGCATGGCCAAGGGCAAAGGCCAGGCCTATGAGCCGGCCACCAAGGGCGACTGGCCGGAAGAGCAGCTGTGGTCGACGGAAAAATACCTCGATTTCACCCCCAAACTGTTCGACGCGGTGCGCAACAGGTTCGGCTTCAACGAACATCTGCTACACGACATGCACCACCGCCTGACGCCGATCGAAGCGGCGCGCTTCGGCAAAAGCGCCGAACCGTATCGCCTGTTCTGGATGGAAGATCCGACGCCGGCGGAAAATCAGGCCTGTTTCCGCCTGATCCGCCAGCATACCGTCACGCCGATCGCCGTCGGCGAGGTGTTCAACAGCATCTGGGACTGCAAACAGCTGATCGAAGAACAGCTGATCGACTACATCCGCACCACCCTGACGCACGCGGGTGGCATTACCGGCATGCGGCGCATCGCCGACTTCGCCTCGCTGTATCAGGTGCGCACCGGCTCCCACGGCCCTTCCGATCTGTCGCCGATCTGCATGGCGGCGGCGCTGCATTTCGATCTGTGGGTGCCGAATTTCGGCGTGCAGGAATACATGGGCTATTCCGAGCAAATGCTCGAGGTGTTCCCGCACAGTTGGACGTTCGACGACGGCTATATGCATCCGGGCGACAAGCCGGGCATCGGCATCGAGTTCGATGAGAAGCTGGCGGCCCGTTACCCGTATGAACCGGCCTACCTGCCGGTCGCGCGTCTGGAGGATGGCACCTTATGGAACTGGTAAACACCATGCGCAGCGTCGTGATCGAACAGCCCGGGCGCCTGGCGCTGCAGACGCGCGCGCTGCCGCAGCCGGCGGCCGGCGAGGTGCGGGTCAAGGTGAAATTCGCCGGCATCTGCGGCTCCGACGTCCATATCTATCACGGCCATAACCCGTTCGCCCGCTATCCGCGGGTGATCGGCCACGAGTTCTTCGGCCTGATCGATGCGCTGGGCAAAGGCGTCGATCCAGCGCGCCTCGGCGAACGCGTCTCGGTAGATCCGGTGGTGAGCTGCGGCCACTGCTATCCCTGTTCGGTCGGCCGCCCCAACGTCTGCACCTCGCTGCAGGTGATCGGCGTGCACCGCGACGGCGGCTTCAGCGACTACGCCTGCGTGCCGGCGCGCAACGCCTATCCGATTCCGCTCGCCATCAGCGATCGCCACGCCGCAATGATCGAACCCTTCAGCATCGCCGCCAACATTACCGCCCATCTGCAACCGCGCCCCGACGACATCGCGCTGATCTACGGCGCCGGGCCGATGGGGCTCACGGTGATCCAGACGCTGAAAGGCGTGTACGGCGTCAAGCAGGTGTGGGTCGTCGATCGCATCGCCGAACGGCTGGACATGGCGCGCGCCAACGGCGCCGACGAGACGTTCAACAACGCCGAGGCCGCATTGCCGCAGATGCTGCAGCAGCGCGGCATTCAGCCGACGCTGATCGTCGATGCCGCCTGCCACCCCGCCATTTTGCCGGAGGCGATCAATCTGGCCTCGCCGGCGGCGCGCATCGGCATCATGGGCTTTTCCGGCGACGCCTGCACGCTGACCCAGCAGAGCATCACCAGCAAGGAGCTGTCGATCTTCTCCTCGCGCCTGAACAGCGCGCGCTTCCCGCAGGTGATCGGCTGGATGGCGGACGGCAAGCTAGAGCCGCAGCGGCTGCTCACCCACTGCGTGCCCGCCGCCGACGTCGAACGGGCGATGCTGATGTTCGAGCGGGATCAGCGCACCTGCTGCAAGGTGCTGCTGCAGTTCGAGTAACGCCAAGGCAGCATCGGGGCACTGGGCGGTACCCGCCGCCCGTGCAAACAACGAAGCATCACGATTAAAACGACACCCAGTGGAGCGCTTTATGTTTAAAAACCTGCGTTGGACCATCGTGTTCCTGCTGTTCATGGTCTACATGATCAACTACCTCGATCGCGTGGCGCTGTCGATCACCGTGCCAATGATCGAACAGGATCTGATGCTGAACGCCGAACAGTTCGGCCTGATCTTCGGCAGCTTCTTCTTCGGCTACGCCATCTTCAACTTCGTCGGCGGGCTGGCTGTCGATCGTTTCGGCCCGACGCTGGTGCTGGGCGTGGCGGTCGGTCTGTGGTCTATCTTCTGCGGCATGACGGCGATCGCCACCGGTTTTTACTCGATGCTGATCCTGCGCGTCCTGTTCGGCATGGCCGAAGGGCCGATCTGCGCCTCGGCCAACAAGATGATCAACGGCTGGTTCCCGAAGAAGCAGGCGGCGACCGCCATGGGCCTGCTCAGCGCCGGTTCGCCTTTGGGCGGCGCGGTGGCCGGGCCGATCGTCGGCTATCTGGCGCTGGCGTTCGGCTGGCGACCGGCGTTTATGATCATCTGCGCCATCGGCATCGTCTGGATGCTGGTGTGGTTCTTCGTAGTGGCGGATAACCCGGCGAAAAGCCAGCGCGTCAGCGCCGAAGAACGGGCGCTGATCGCGCGGCTGAAACAGGAAAACCTCGGCGAGGAAAGCGCGCTGAGCGACGCCGCGCACGGGCTGGGTTACTACCTGAAGCAGCCGATCATTCTGGTCACCGCCTTCGCCTTCTTCTGCTACAACTACATTCTGTTCTTCTTCCTGAGCTGGTTCCCCTCGTATCTGGTACAGGCGCACAACCTGAACATCAAAGAGATGAGCCTGACCACGATGATCCCGTGGATCGTCGGCTTCGTCGGGCTGGCGCTCGGCGGCTATATTTCCGACAAGATCTTCAACATCACCGGCAAATTGCTGCTGTCGCGCAAGATCGTGCTGGTCACCAGCCTGCTGGCGGCGGCGGTGTGCGTGGCGCTGGCGGGCACCGTCAGCAGCGTGGTGCCGGCGGTGATGCTGATGTCGGTGTCAATCTTCTTCCTTTACATCACCGGCGCTCTCTACTGGGCGATCATCCAGGACGTGGTGCATAAATCCCGGGTCGGCGGCGCCAGCGGATTCATTCATTTGATCGGCAGCGTCTCCGGCATCATCGGGCCGATCGTCACTGGCTACATCGTGCAGAACACCGGCAAATTCGACAGCGCCTTTATGCTGGCGGGCGGCGTCGCCGCGCTGGGCGCGCTGCTGGTGCTGCTGGTGATCAAGGCGCCGCGCGCGACGGCGGGCGTGCAAATCTTAAAACCCTAACGCCAGGCGGGGCGGCTTCGCCCCTTTGCTTACCTCTCCAGGGACATTGAACATGAGACTTTCCGATCACAGCGCGCTGCCGGCCGCCGTTCTCCGGCCCGGCTACGCACGTGAGCGCGTGAAACCGCGCATGGTGCATATCGGCTTCGGCGCGTTTCACCGCGCGCACCAGGCGATGTACGCCGACAGGCTGGCCAGCGAGCACGGCAGCGACTGGGGCTACTGCGAAATCAGCATGCAGCACGGCCAGCAAAAGATCGCCGACCTGCAGCAACAGGATCTGCTGTTCTCGGTGGCAGAGATGGACGACGACGGCTTGCGGGGCCGGGTCATCGGCGTGGTGCGCCAGGCGCTGCACCTGCAAACCGACGGGCTGGCGGCGGTGCTGGCGGCCCTGACGCAGCCTGAGATCGCCATCGTCTCGCTGACCATCAGCGAAAAGGGCTATTGCCACCAGCCCGCCAGCGGCCGGCTGATGACGGAACACCCGGCGATCGCGCATGATATCGCCCACCCGGCACGGCCACAGTCGGCGCCGGGGCTGCTGCTGGCGGCGCTGCGCCTGCGCCGCGAACGCGGGCTGCCGCCGTTCGCCGTGATGTCCTGCGACAATATGCCGGCCAACGGCCGGGTCACGCGCCAGGTGCTGCTCGACCTGGCGCAGCGGCAGGATCCGGCGCTGGCCGACTGGGTGCGTCAAGCGGTCGCCTTCCCTTCCACCATGGTGGATCGCATCGTGCCGGCGATGACGCAGGAAGCCCGCGGGCAGCTGTTTGCCTGCCTGGGCGGCGTCGAGGATGAGGTCGGCGTGGCCTGCGAGCCGTTCAGCCAGTGGGTCATTGAGGATCGCTTTCCCCAGGGGCGCCCGGCCTGGGAAAAGGTCGGCGCCGAGCTGGTGAGCGACGTGCTGCCGTACGAGGAGATGAAGCTGCGCATGCTGAACGGCAGCCATTCGTTCCTCGCCTACCTCGGCTATTTGGCCGGTTATCAGCACATCGGCGACTGCATGCAGGATGCGGATTTTGTCCGCGCCGCCCGTCACCTGATGCTGGCGGAACAGGCACCGACCCTGCAGGTGCCGAACGTCGATTTGGCGCAGTATGCCGACTCGCTGCTGCGGCGTTTCCGCAACCGCGCGCTGAAGCACCGCACCGCGCAAATCGCCGTGGACGGCACGCAAAAGCTGCCGCAGCGGCTGCTGGACGCGATCCGCTGGCATCTGGCGCATGGCAGCCGCTTCGACTGCCTGGCGCTGGGCGTCGCCGGCTGGATGCGCTACGTCGGCGGCCGCGATGAGCAAGGCGCGCCGATCGACATCAACGATCCGCTGCGCGACCCCATCGCCGCGTTGGTCGCCGGCAGCGAGGAAGGCCGGCCCCGCGTCCTGGCGCTGCTGCAGCTCGACAGCGTCTTCGGCCAGGATCTGCCCGACTCGCCTGACTTCGTCCGCGCCGTCAGCCACGCTTATCATCAACTGCTGAGCCTGGGGACCAAAGCCGCCGTCGCCGCTCTGCCGCTTACCGACCGGGAGGTTTCCGATGACCGTCACCACGCATAACGCCGTCAATACCGGCAATCAACCGCTGCTGCGGCGCGTCGCCAGCGCTTCGGCCATCGGCACCGCCGCCGAGTATTATGATTTCTTCGCCTACGGCACCGCCGCGGTGCTGTTCTTCGGCCAGCTGTTTTTCCCCAGCGCCGATCCGCTGATCAGCACGCTGGCGGCCTTCGCCACCTACGCGGTCGGTTTCCTGGCGCGCCCGCTGGGCGGCATCGTGTTCGGCCACATCGGCGACAAGGTCGGCCGCAAGAAGGCGCTGGTGATCACCATCCTGATCGTCGGCCTCGGCACCTTCTGCATCGGCCTGCTGCCCACCTATGAGCAGATCGGCATCTGGGCGCCGCTCGCGCTGATCTTTATCCGCGTGCTGCAGGGCTTCGGCGTCGGCGGCGAACAGGCCGGCGCGGTGCTGATGACCGCCGAATACGCGCCGCCGCCGCGGCGCGGCTTCTACGCCAGCTGGGTACAGATCGGCGCGCCCGCCGGTTTCCTGCTGCCATCGGGGCTGTTCGCGCTGCTGACCGCCGTGCTGTCGCCGGCGCAGATGCTGGACTGGGGCTGGCGCATTCCGTTCCTGCTCAGCCTGCTGCTGGTGATCGTCGGGCTGTTTATTCGCCTGAAGATCGACGAGTCGCCGGTGTTTACCCAGATCCGTGCCACCAAGGCGGTGGAGAGCCGGCCGGTGGTGGAAGTAGCCCGCCGCTATCCCGGCCTTATCGGCAAAGGGGTGTGCGCCAAGCTGATTGAAGCCTGCGCCTTCGCCATGTTCACGGTGATCGTGCTGGCCTATGGCAAGGCCAATCATCTCAACGAAAGCATTCTGCTGGAGGCGATGATCGTGGCGGTGCTGCTGGAGATTTTCGCCATTCCGCTGATGGGCCGCCTCTCCGATCGGGTTGGGCGAAAACCGGTATACATCGCCGGCGCGCTGCTGCAGGTGGCGTGCATCGTGCCGTTCTTTATGGCGATCAACCTCGATAATTTCTGGGTGACGCAGATCGCCATGATCGTGGTGCTGACCTTCGGCCACAGTATGTGCTACGCGCCGCAGGCCTCCTACTTCCCGGAGCTGTTCCCCACCCGCGTGCGCTGCAGCGGCATCGCGCTGATCTGGCAGATCGGCTCGCTGATCGGCAGCGGCATTCTCGGGCTGTTGGCGGTGAAGATCCTGCAGGTGACCGGCGGCCACTACTACGGGCTGGCGGGTTACATGATGGTGCTGGGCGTGGTGTCGGCCATCGGCCTGAGCCTGATGCCGGAAACCGCGCCAGGGCGGCGCAAGCAGGAATATCAGGATTGGCATCACTGAGTTACCCTGCCCGGCGGGTGGATTTATCCCCCCGCCCTCAACCAATAATCTGCTAGTATGGTGGCATTCGAATTCCAGCCAGATGCCTGATTGTCGCCATGTCTGAAACGTACAGTCTCACCAACAACGTCCCGGTCAACCAACAGATCTATCGCTTCCTGCGCAAGGATATCGTCGACTGCACCATCCCCCCCGGCACCCTGTTGTCCGAGAAAGAGATTTCTACGCGCTTTTGCGTTTCGCGCCAGCCGGTGCGCGAAGCTTTCATCAAGCTGGCGGAGGCCGGCCTGGTGCAGATCCTGCCGCAGCGCGGCACTTTTGTGATGAAAATCTCCGCCAAGCGCGTGGCCGACGGGCGCTTTATCCGCCAGGCGGTGGAATGCGCCATCGTGCGCCGCGCGGCCGAGCGCGCCACCCCGGCGCAGCTGATGACGCTGGAGCATAACCTGCACCGCCAGGCGCTGGCGGCGCAGAACGGGCAAACGCGCGAGTTTCTGGCGCTGGACGACGAATTCCACCAGCTGCTGACCCAGTTCGCCGACTGCCCGCTGGCGTGGGAGACCATCGAAACCATCAAGGCCACCATGGATCGAGTGCGTTTCCTCAGCCTGAGCGAAGTCTCGCCGCCGGAGAGCCTGATCAAGCAGCACTACCGCATCTACGAGGCGCTGAAAGCGCGCGATGCCGAGGCGGCGGAGCGCGCCATCCACGATCACCTGCAGGAGATGATCTACTCCATCACCCCGATTGCCCAGCAGAACACCGAGTGGTTCGAGATCGAATAATCAATCGTTTAGCGCGCCGGGGGCGATCGTCCCCGCGTATTTGGCCTCGCAAATGGCATTTCCTCTCAATCGCATCTATTGTTTGTCCTTGCCGGATCCAGTTCGGTAGTATCGCTTTACAGCTTCAATCACCGCTTTTTTACTGCGCCGGTGGTCAAAAACCCTTGCATTGCCGGTGTATGAAGAAGCTTAATCGGGAGTGAATCATGACTGATATTGTGCAGTTGCTAGGAAAGGAAGCGGAAGATCTGCTGCAACACCGCTGTACCACTATCCCCGCCGAGAATCTCTACCTGCCGGGCGACGACTTCGTCGACCGCGTAATGATCGATAACAACCGTCCCAACAGCGTGCTGCGTTCGATGCAAACCCTGTTCAACCACGGTCGCCTGGCCGGCACCGGCTACCTGTCGATCCTGCCGGTCGATCAGGGCATCGAGCACTCCGCCGCCGCCTCGTTCGCCGCCAACCCGCTGTATTTCGATCCGAAGAACATCGTCGAGCTGGCGATTGAAGCCGGCTGTAACTGCGTCGCTTCCACCTACGGCGTGCTGGCGTCGGTATCGCGCCGCTACGCACATAAAATTCCGTTCCTGGTCAAACTCAACCACAACGAAACGCTGAGCTACCCGACCCAGTACGACCAGACCCTGTACGCCAGCGTCGAGCAGGCGTTCAACATGGGCGCGGTGGCGGTCGGCGCTACCATTTACTTCGGCTCCGAGCAATCGCGCCGCCAGATCGAAGAGATCTCGATCGCCTTCGAGCGCGCGCATGAGCTGGGCATGGTCACCGTGTTGTGGGCCTATCTGCGCAACCCGGCATTCAACAAGGACGGCGTGGACTACCACTCCAGCGCCGATCTGACCGGCCAGGCCAACCACATCGCCGCCACCATCGGCGCCGACATCGTCAAACAGAAAATGGCGGAAAACAACGGCGGCTACCGCGCGGTGAAATTCGGCTATACCGACGATCGCGTCTACACCAAGCTGACCACCGATCACCCGATCGATCTGGTGCGCTACCAGTTAGCCAACTGCTACATGGGCCGCGCCGGGCTGATCAATTCCGGCGGCGCCGCCGGTGAGAACGATCTGCAGGAATCGGTGCGCACCGCGGTGATCAACAAACGCGCCGGCGGCATGGGCCTGATCCTGGGGCGCAAGGCGTTCAAGAAATCGATGAAAGACGGCGTGGCGCTGATCAACGCCGTGCAAGACGCCTACCTGGACAAGAAGGTCACCATCGCCTGATGTGACGGACCACCTGTCCTCAAGCCCGGTTCGCCGGGCTTTTTTGTGCATCGAGGGAGGTCTTGACAAGGAAATAATGCAACCGAATGTATTTTATGAGCAAAAATAAGAGCTGGTTTTTATTTAATCTCCCTGGGCTTTTTTTATTCCAAATATGCGAAAGAGAACGACATAAATCATTAAAGATTGAAAGTTAACCTTATCAAATTTCAAATTCCCCACCTTTTCCGAAAACACAAAAACTTAGCGCATTAATAATTATTATAGTTCATTGTTATTTATGGACTTTTGACTAAATTTTACGCTAGTTAATCCACATTTTTATGGTGGTGCCATCATGAAAGTCAATATTGTAATCATCTCCCTGCTCATCCTTTCGCTATCGTCTTGCGCGCTATTTAAATCTCCGGCCTCTAGGCATGAGTTGAAACCTGGAGAAACGTATTGGTTTGACTATGACTCAACAAGAAGCAGCGCCATTTATATTCCCGCAGACTCAAATATCAAGTACTGCGTGGCTCCACCGCCTGATGTCGCGCAGTCCGTTATTGCCGCGCTGAAAGCTGAAATGAGCACGGAACAAATTCAAAAAGTCAGTGGCGATGCAGAGTTCAGCACCGCCGTAGTCGATCTGGCTCGGCGCACCACCACGGTAAATTTTATCCGCGATACGTTGTATCGCGTCTGCGAAGCCAGACTACAAGGCCCGCTCACCGCGACGGAAAAAGAAATTTTCCTGGCCGCGATAGCCGCCGCCAAAGATATGGCAATCGCTGAAAAAGACAAACAAAAGCAAGAACTGGCCCAAACGGCCGAAAGAAACGGTGCTTCCGTAGAGACAATACAAAAGATTCTCGAGCAGTAACAGAAACACGCTAACAACGGCGATTTCCGTATACCCCCTCCCCAAAGCCCGGTTCACCGGGCTTTTTTGTGCCCGCGCTCTCCCCCTCATGCCACAGACCTTCTCTTTCTTTCATTTTAAACTTTCAAAATAAAATATTTATCTTTCAAATTGTGATCTATTTAAAACAAATGGCCCAACAAAGTGACTACTGTAAGGTCCATGGCGACAGAGCCGCCGTTCGCTCCAGGCCATATCAGTCCATTACAGGAGAACATAATGATTGAGCTAATCACCCACGGCGCCGAGTGGTTTATCGGCCTGTTTCAGAAAGGCGGTGAAGTGTTTGTCGGCATGGTGACCGGCATTTTACCTTTGTTGATCAGCCTGTTGGTTATCATGAACGCGCTGATCAAATTTGTTGGCCAGGAACGTATCGAACGATTGGCGCAGCGCTGCGCGGGCAACCCCGTGTCGCGTTATCTGCTGCTGCCGCTGATCGGCACCTTTGTCTTCTGCAACCCGATGACCCTCAGCCTGGGGCGCTTCATGCCGGAGAAATACAAGCCGAGCTACTACGCGGCGGCCTCCTACAGCTGCCACTCGATGAACGGCCTGTTCCCGCACATCAATCCGGGCGAACTGTTCGTTTACCTCGGCATCGCCAGCGGCCTGACCACCCTCGGCCTGCCGCTCGGCCCGCTGGCGGTGAGCTATTTCCTGGTGGGGCTGTTCACCAACTTCTTCCGCGGCTGGGTCACCGATCTGACCACCAGCCTGTTCGAACGCAAGATGGGCATCCGTCTGGATCGCCAGGTGCAACTTTAATTCGTGGAGTGCAGCATGAGTGCTTATATCCGTATTGAAAAAGGCGCCAGCGGCTGGGGCGGCCCCCTGGAGCTGCCGATAGAGCCCGGCAAGAAAGTGGTGTACATCACCGCCGGCACCCGGCCGTCCATCGTCGATCGCCTCAGCGAATTGACCGGCTGGCCGGCCGTCGACGGCTTCAAAGAGGGCGAGCCGCCGGCGGAAGAGATCGGGGTGGCGGTGATCGACTGCGGCGGCACCCTGCGCTGCGGCCTGTATCCGAAACGCCGCATTCCGACGGTCAACATCCACGCCACCGGCCAGTCCGGCCCGCTGGCGCAGTTTATCCTCGAAGACATCTATGTCTCCGGCGTGCGCGACCACAACATCAGCCGAATCGAAGCGGCAGATAGCCAACCCGCCACCACCGTTGCAGCGCCGCCCAAGGCGCGCGACTACGACACCAGCAAGAAGATCACCGAGCAAAGCGACGGGCTGCTGGCGAAGGTCGGCATGGGCATGGGATCGGTGGTGGCGGTGTTCTTCCAGGCCGGGCGCGACACCATCGACACCGTGCTGAAGACCATCCTGCCATTTATGGCGTTCGTCTCGGCCTTGATCGGCATCATCATGGCCTCCGGCCTCGGGGACTTTATCGCTCACGGCCTGACGCCGCTCGCCAACAGCCCGATCGGCCTGGTGACGCTGGCGTTGATCTGCTCATTCCCGCTGCTGTCGCCGTTCCTCGGCCCCGGCGCGGTCATCGCCCAGGTGATCGGCGTGCTGGTCGGGGTGCAGATCGGCCTCGGCCATATTCCGCCGCAGCTGGCGCTGCCCGCGCTGTTCGCCATCAACGCGCAGGCCGCCTGCGACTTCATTCCGGTCGGCCTGTCGCTGGCGGAAGCCAAGCAGGACACCGTGCGGGTCGGCGTGCCTTCGGTGCTGGTCGGCCGCTTCCTGACCGGCGCGCCGACGGTGTTGATCGCCTGGGCCGCCTCGGCCTTCATTTATCAATAAGCTGATTTCCAGGGAGACGTTTATGCACACCATTTTTCACACCACCATCACGCAGATCGGCGGCTGCGCCCGCGACGCGTTGCTGGACAACATGCTGATCACCTTCCGTGAAGGCGCCCCGGCGGATATCGAAGAGTTCTGCTTCATCCACCGCCACGGCGCAACCGCCGGCGAGCTGCAGGTCGGCGGCGTGATGGAACTGGCGCAGCAGCGCTACGCCATCACCGCCGTCGGCAGCGTCGCCACGCAGAATCTGCGCGAGCTGGGCCATATCACCGTGCGCTTCGACGGCGAAGCCGAAGCCGAATTTCCCGGCTCGATCCACGTATCCGGCCCGACGCCGACCGATATCCCGTTGGGCAGCACGCTGTCATTTATCGCATAAGGAGTAGACCATGTCTGAAGTAGCTGTAGTGATTGGCGGCGGCCAAACGTTAGGCGCCTTTTTGAGCCACGGGCTGGCGCAGGCCGGTTATCGGGTAGCGGTGGCCGATCTGAACGCCGACAACGCCAGTCTGGTGGCACAGCAGATCAACGAAGAGTACGGCACAGGCAGCGCCTGCGGTTTTCAGGCCGACGCCACCGACGAGCAGAGCGTGATGGCGCTGGCGGCGGCGGTTGACCGGGCGTTTGGCCAGGCCAATCTGCTGGTGTACAGCGCCGGCATCGCCAAGGCGGCGCCGATTACCGATTTCCCGCTGGGCGACTTCGACCGCTCGCTGCAGGTGAACCTGGTGGGCTATTTCCTCTGCGCCCGCGAGTTCTCACGCCTGATGATCCGCGACGGCATCGCCGGGCGCATCATCCAGATCAACTCCAAATCCGGCAAGGTCGGCAGCAAGCACAACTCCGGCTACAGCGCCGCCAAGTTCGGCGGCGTGGGGCTGACGCAGTCGCTGGCACTCGATCTGGCGGAGTACGGCATCACCGTGCACTCGCTGATGCTCGGCAACCTGCTGAAGTCGCCGATGTTCCAGTCGCTGCTGCCGCAGTACGCGCAAAAACTGGGCATCGCGCCGGATCAGGTGGAGCAGTACTACATCGATAAGGTGCCGCTGAAGCGCGGCTGCGACTACCAGGACGTGCTGAACACCCTGCTGTTCTACGCCAGCGACAAGGCCTCTTACTGCACCGGCCAGTCGATCAATATCACCGGCGGCCAGGTGATGTTCTGACGCCATCGACGCCCCCTTCGGCGGAAGGGGGCTAAGGAGAACCCCATGACTCAAGCTCTGATCGCCTTCGCGCTGCTGGCCTGGCTGCTGCAAATCGCCTTTGGCTGGTGGCAACTGCAGCGCTTCAACCGCGCCTTCGACGGCCTGTGCCGGCTGGGCGCCGTCGGCGTCGGCCGTTCCGGCGGCCGCTTCCGCCCGCGAGTAGTGCTGGCGCTGGCCTTCGACGCCGATCGGCGGGTGTGCGGCAGTCTGTTGCTGCGCGGCCTGACCGTTTTCGCCCGGCCCCGCCCGCTGCCTCGATTGCACGGTTTGCATCAGCGGGATTTGCGCCCGGATGTGATCTTCCCCGAGGATCGCGCATGCCAGTCTGCACTATCGTTAGCGATTGAACCCAAATCGTGATATTTTCACATTAAAAGACATTACCTTTCATAGTGAATTATTCAGCGAGGGGAAATGCCCAACTCTTGTGAACGGGAATCGCGATGAAACCAAAGCAGCGGCAGGCCGCTATCCTTGAATATCTGCAGCGGCACGGCAAAACGGCAGTGGACGCCCTGGCCGAGCATTTCTCCACCACCGGCACCACCATCCGCAAGGATCTCACCCTGCTGGAAGAAGAAGGCGAGGTGATACGTACCTACGGCGGCGTGGTGCTCAGCCGCGACGACGGCGATCAGCCGATCGATCGCAAAACCCATATCAACACCGAGAAAAAACGCCACATCGCCAGCGCCGCCGTGGCGCTGATCGCCGACGGCGACTCGCTGATCTTCGATGCCGGCAGCACGGTGCTGCAGATGGTGCCGCACCTGGCGCAGTTCAATAACATCACGGTGATGACCAACAGCCTGACCATCGTCAACGCGCTGGTGGAGCTGGACAACGATCAGACCATCCTGATGCCCGGCGGCACCTACCGCAAAAAATCGGCCTCGTTCCACGGCAGCCTGGCCGAATCGGCGTTTCAGCAGTTCAGCTTCGACAAACTGTTTATCGGCGCGGACGGCGTCGATCTCAACGCCGGCGTCACCACCTTCAACGAAGTGCACAACGTCAGCAAAGCGATGTGCGAAGCCGCCGGCCGCATTATTCTGTTGGTAGACTCCTCGAAATTCGGCCGCAAGAGCCCGAACGTGGTGTGCGAACTCAGCGCCGTCGACACGCTGATCACCGACCGAGACATCAACCCCGATTACCTCGCCGCCCTGCAGGCGAAAGGCATCAATATCCTTCTGGTAGGAGACCCCGATGAGTAACGCCAACGCCCTGCTCACCTTTGCCCGCGAAACGCTGGAGATCGAGCTGACCGAAGCGCAACGCCTGCTGGCGCGCCTGGACGACAACTTCGTCAGCGCCTGCGAACTGCTGCTGAACTGCCGTGGCAAAGCGGTAATTTCCGGCATCGGCAAATCCGGCCATATCGGCAAGAAAATCGCCGCGTCGCTGGCCAGCACCGGCACACCGTCGTTCTTCGTGCACCCGGCGGAGGCGCTGCACGGCGATCTCGGCATGATCGGCGCCGACGACGTGGTGGTGTTCATCTCCTACTCCGGCCGCGCCAAAGAGCTGGATCTGATCCTGCCGCTGCTGGCGGAGAACGGCATTCCGGTAATCGCCGTCACCGGCGGCAAAGAGTCGCCGCTGGCGCAGGCCGCCGCCTGCGTGCTGGATATCGGCGTCGAGCGCGAAGCCTGCCCGATGGGGCTGGCACCGACCTCCAGCGCGGTCAACACCCTGATGATGGGTGATGCTCTGGCGATGGCGCTAATGCGCCAGCGCGGTTTCAACGCGGAAGATTTCGCCCGCTCGCACCCGGGCGGCAGCCTGGGGGCGCGCCTGTTGAACCGCGTGCATCACCTGATGCGCACCGGCGATCGCCTGCCGCGCGTGAGCGAAAGCGCCAACGTGATGGAAGCGATGCTGGAGCTGAGCCGCACCGGGCTCGGGTTAGTGGCGGTCTGCGACGCGCAGCAGCGGGTGGTGGGCGTGTTTACCGACGGCGACCTGCGCCGCTGGCTGGTGAAGGGCAACAGCCTGCAGGATCCGCTCAGCCCGGCAATCACCCGCCCCGGCTATCGGCTGCCGGAGCAGTGGCGCGCCGGCGAGGCGCTGGAGGCGCTGCACGAACAGCACATCAGCGCGGCCCCGGTGGTCGATATGGACGGCGTGCTGGTGGGGGCGCTCAACCTGCACGATCTGCATCAGGCCGGCATCGGCTGATCAACGCCGGGGGCGCCATCATCGGCGCCCCCGGTCAGATCATTTCCAGTCGGGATTGTTCTCGAACTGCTGCTTCAGCAGCGCTTTCATGTCGTCATCCGGCTTGCCGAGCCACTGGTACTTGGCATACTTCTTCGGATGATCGACGGCTTCCGGCCGATCTTCCACTTCCACCCGCACGCCCCAGGCCTGGGATTTGTCCGCGCTGAACGCCACGATCAAAAAGTTGTTGCCGCAGTCGTGCGGTTTGCACAGATTGCCGACCAGATACTCTTTGCCCTTCCAGCTCAGGTTCTGCGCCGGCGTCGAGGTGCCGACGCCCTTGCGCGCCCAGCCCGGCATCCGCGCCTGGCCTTTCACCATGTTTTGCCAGCTGGCCTGATACCCCGGCTGCTGAATCAAATCCGACGTGGTGACGATCTGCTGGGCAAAGCTGCCCGCGCTGAAGCTGAGCAGTGCGCCGAAGAGGGCGCAACGCAGCGCCTGGTGTCCCGTCATAGTCCTTCTCCCTAGGTTAAATCAGGTTTCGCCCGTCAAACCGGGCCTGAACTAGTCAGACCACGGTTGCGGCAAAAAGTTGACTCACCACCAGGCGTGGAAATGATGCACCGGCCCGATGCCGTGCCCCACTTCCAGCGTGTCCGCCTGTTGCAGCGCTTGTTGCAGGTAGTCCTTGGCGGCGGCTACCGTAGCCGCCCAGTCGGCATGGCGCGGGCGCAGCGCCGCCAGCGCGGCCGAGAGCGTGCAACCGGTGCCGTGGGTGTGGCGGGTGGCAACGCGCGGCGCGGTAAAGCGCTGCTCGCCTTCTGCGGTAAACAGCCAGTCCGGGCTCTCGCTTTCGCTCAGGTGGCCGCCCTTCATCAGCACCGCCCGGCAGCCCATCGCCAGCAGCGCCCGCCCCTGCTCGCGCATCTGCGCTTCATCTTCCGCCGGCGCGCACGCCAGCAGCGCCGCCGCTTCCGGCAGGTTCGGCGTAATGATCGACACCAGCGGCAACAGCTCGCGCCGAATAGACGCCACCGCCTCCGGCGCCAGCAACGGATCGCCGCTTTTCGCCAGCATCACGGTGTCCAGCACCACGAATTCCGGCCGGTAATGGCGCAGCCGTTCGGCCACCGCCTGCACGATGTCGGCGTTGGCCAGCATGCCAATCTTGACGCTGTCGATGCGCACGTCGCTGAACACCGAGTCCAGCTGCGCGGCGACGAACGCCGGATCGATGTAATACACCGACTGCACGCCGCGGGTATTCTGCGCCACCAGCGCGGTGATCACCGAGGTGCCGTAGGCGCCGAGCGCCGAGAAAGCCTTCAAATCGGCCTGAATGCCGGCGCCGCCGCTGGGATCGGTGCCGGCGATGGTCAGGGCGTTAATGCGTTTCATCACAGATCCTCCCCGCGCAGCTGATACAGGGCATCGAGGAACGCCGGCGTAAAGCTGCCCGGCCCGCCGGCCTGCCTGGCCGCGAGGCCGCCACAGTGGGACATCACCCGGCAGGCGGTCGCCACGTTGTCCAGGCGATCGCCCGGCAGGGCGCAAAACGCCGCCACCACCGCCGACAGCGCGCAGCCGGTGCCCACCACCCGCGTCATCAGCGGGGAACCGCCTTCGATCGCCCAATCGCGTTGGCCGTCGGTGACGTAATCCACCGCGCCGGTGACCGCTACCACCGCGCCGCTGCGCTGCGCCAGCTCACGCGCGGCGGGCAAGGCCGCCAGCGAATCGTCGCCGCTGTCCACGCCGCGGCCGCTGGCCAGCAACCCGCTGAGCGCCATGATTTCCGAGGCGTTGCCGCGTATCGCCGCCGGTTTCTCGTCCAGCAGCTGTTTGGCGAAGGCGGTGCGGTAGGAGAGCGCGCCGACCGCCACCGGATCCAGCGTCCAGGGCTTGCCGGCCCGATTGGCGGCGGCCACCGCCGCCCGCATCGATTCGGCGCGCAGCGCATTGAGGGTACCGACGTTGATCAGCAGGCCGTCGGCCAGCGCGCTGAACTGCGCCGCCTCTTGCGGCTCCACCACCATCGCCGGGGAGGCGCCGAGCGCCAATAGCACGTTGGCAGTCAGCGATTGCACCACTTCGTTGGTCAGGCAGTGGATCAGCGGAGGCCGCTGTTGGAATTGGGTCAGACAAGCCGCGGCGCGCGCGCCGGGTAGTGCATCAGGTCGAGCGATCATATTCCTCCCAACCGGCGTTCAAGAAGGCGGCGCCGGCTGGGCGGCCGTGACTTCCCTACGCTGGCATTATCCAGATCAGGTAATACGGGTATTTCTCAGCCTTCACGCAGAAGGGCACCCCGAGTCATGAAAATCAATAGGTTGTGATCAACGTTGCGTTAATCCCTGCAGGGGATCATGCCAGCGGCGGCGCGGACAAACAAGCGAATAAATTGCCCGGCGGGCATACGCCGCGCAATGCGCTATAGTGAGCACAAACCACCGGGAGATGCCATGCAGATAAGACCCTACCAAGAGACCGATCGCCCCTTCCTGCGCACGCTGTACCTGGCGTCGCGCAAAGCGGCGTTCGGCTGGCGCGATACCTCAAACTATCAGTTGGAAGATTTCGACGGCGCGACGCTGGGCGAAGCGATTTGGGTGGCGGAAGACGGCGGCGTGCTGCTGGGATTCGTCTCCGTCTACCGCGAAGACAACTTCATTCATAACCTGTATGTCGATCCCCATCAGCCGCCGCGCGGCGTCGGCAGTGCGCTGCTGCAGGCGGCGGAAGCTACCTTCACCGCCACCGGCTCGCTGAAATGCCTGGTGAAGAATGAAAAGGCGCTGGCGTTCTACCGCAAACACGGCTGGCGCATCATCTCTACCGGCAACGACGGCGAAGAAGATTATTACCTGCTGCATTCGCCGGCCCGCTAACGCCGCCTTTCCCGTCACAGAACCCATTAATGATAATGGATTTCATTATCACTTAAGCATACCCTTCCTTGTCTCTCTCAATGAACTTGGCAAGGAAGGTTATGCAACACCAAACGGATACTCGCTTCCCCGATGCCGCGGCGGCGGACTACGATCGCCGTATTCTGACCCTGGTGCCCGGCTATCACTTTGCCCAGGCGCTGCTGACGGCGACGCTCGCGCAAACGCTGCCGAATGACGCCACGCTGTTGCTGGCCGGCTGCGGCACCGGCAGCGAACTGTCGGCGCTGGCCGCCGCCAACGCCAGCTGGCGTTTCAGCGCCGTGGAACCCTCCGCCGGCATGCTGGCGACCGCGCGTGCCAAGGCCGAAGCCGCGGGTTACGCACAACGGGTGAGCTTCCAGCCCACCTTGCTGCAACAAGCGCCGCAAACCCGCCACGACGCGGCGGTGTGCTCATTGGTGCTGCACTTTATCGCCGACGATGGCGCCAAACTGGATTTTCTGCAGCAGCTGGCGCAGCGCCTCTCCCCCGCCGCACCGCTGCTGCTGTTCGACTATCAACCGGAGGGCCTGCCCGCCAGCCACTACCAACATTGGCTGCAAAGCGCCGGGCACTCGGCGGCGCAGGCGCAGGAGGTGATCGAACGCACCCGCCGCAACTGGCACCCGATGGCGGCGGCACGCAGCCGTCTCCTCCTGGCGGAAAGCGGCTTCACCGCGCCTCAGCAGTTGTGCGGTGCGCTGGGCTTCCAGCTTTCACTGCTCCACCGCCGTCGCTGAGGGCGGCATGCCGCGCAGCGTCAGCCGCCAAAACAGCAACGCGCTTAGGCTGACGCCCGCCCCCAGCCAGCAGACGCCGCTCCAGCCCGCCCAGGCATACATATGGGTGCCGGCAAAGGCGCCCAACCCGCTACCGACGGCGTAAAACAGCATGTAGCAGCCCACCAGCCTGCTGTGCGACTGCGGGTGCGCGCTGAAGATCATGCTCTGGTTCAGCACGTGGATCGCCTGGCCCGCCAGATCCAGCAGCACGACGCCCGCCACCAGCCAAACCAGGCCGCTGCCGAGCAAACCGAGCGGCAGCCAGGCCAGCGTCAACAGCAGCAGACACACGCCGCTGGCCGCCTGCCCCAGCCCGCGATCCGCCAGATGCCCGGCGCGTACCGCCGCCAGCGCGCCCACCGCGCCGACCAGACCGAACGCCCCCACCGCGGCATGGGTGAAGTTGAACGGTGCCTGACTCAGCGGCAACACCAGCGAACTCCAAAAGAGGCTGAAAGCGCCGAACATCAGCAGCGCCAACATGCCGCGAATTTGCAGCGTGCGGTCATGCAGCAACAGGCTCAGCATCGAACGCAGCAGCGCGGGATAGCTCAGCGTACTGGGAGCGGTGCGCGGCGCAGGCAGCAGGCGCGACAGGATCGGCAGCAATACCAGCGTCACTCCGGCAGAGAAGAAGTACACCGTGCGCCAACCGCCAACGTCCGCCAGCGCGCCGGACAGGGTGCGCGCCAGCAGCAATCCCAGCACCACTCCGCCCTGCGCCGCGCCGACCACCCGCCCGCGCTCCTGCGGCGCCGCCAGGGCTGCGGCGTAAGCGATTAGCCCCTGCGTCATGGCGGTGCCCAATAAGCCTACCAGCAACATCCCTACCAGCAGCCAGGGCGCGCTGTGCGCCCAGCCCACCAATAGCAGCGCGCCGATCAGCCCTAGTTGTTGCCCCGCCAGCAACCGATGCCGGTTTAGCCGATCCCCGAGCGGCACCACCAACAGCAGCGCCAGCGCGCAGCCCAACTGAGTCACGCTGATCACCATGCCGACCGCCGCCAGGCTGATGGAAAAATCATGGGCGATGGCGTCCAGCAGCGGCTGCGCATAGTAAACGTTGGCCACGCTGAAGGCGCTGGCGGCGGCCAACAGCAGCACCAGAGGGGCCGGCAGGCGCCCCAGCGCCGCACAGGGGGGATCCAACAGTTTGTCGCTCATCGCACACCTCAATGTGGTTTCATTATTAAACTCAATGAACTTTAGGCGCAGAGGTTTTATAATGCAACCAGAATGTGCAGCTGGAGATAAACGCCGTGAAACGTAAAAGCCTGGAAGACGCGCCGTGCCCGGTGGCGCGCACGCTGGATGTGATTGGCGACTGGTGGTCGCTGCTGATCGTGCGTGACGCCTTCGACGGCGTCACCCGCTTCAGCGAATTTCAAAAAGGGCTGGGGATGGCGAAGAACATCCTTGCCACCCGCCTGCGCGCGCTGGTGACGCACGGTGTGCTGGAAATCGTGTCCGCCGCAGACGGCAGCGCCTATCAGGAATATGTGCTGACCGAGAAAGGCCGCGCGCTGTTTCCGGTGATCGTCGGCCTGCGCCAGTGGGGGGAAGATCATTTGTTCGCAGAGGGAGAAGCGCACTCAACGCTGGTGGAAAGCGACAGCAGCCGCCCCGTCCCGCGCCTGACGCCGATCGGCAGCGCCGGGCAGACGCTCACCCCGCTGAATACCCGGGTGGTGAAGGTATGAATAGTCTCAATAAGGCCTGCGTTACCTTGAGCTATTACATCTATTCTCTAACAGCTTCCGCAATCCCCTGCAGGTAATGTATAGTCCGCGTTTTACGGAGATCCCATGCTGACTAACTCATCCATTCGTCTGAACAAATACATTAGCGAGAGCGGTATCTGCTCACGCCGCGACGCCGATCGATACATCGAACAGGGCAACGTTTTCATCAACGGTAAACGCGCCACCGTTGGCGCTCAGGTATTTGCCGGCGATGTGGTGAAGGTTAACGGTCAGCTGATCGAACCGCGCAATGAAGAAGATCTGGTGCTGATCGCGCTGAACAAGCCGGTCGGCATCGTCACCACCACCGAAGACGGCGAGCGCGACAACATCGCCGACTTCGTCAACCACAGCAAACGCATTTTCCCGATCGGCCGCTTGGACAAGGATTCGCAGGGGCTGATCTTTCTGACCAACCACGGTGACCTGGTCAACAAGATCCTGCGCGCCGGCAACAATCACGAGAAAGAGTATCTGGTGACGGTCAACAAGCCGGTGACCGACGAGTTTATTCGCGGCATGGGCGCCGGCGTGCCGATGCTGGGCACGGTGACCAAAAAGTGCAAGGTGAAGAAAGAGGCACCTTTCGTGTTCCGCATCACGCTGGTGCAGGGGCTGAACCGCCAGATCCGCCGCATGTGCGAACACTTCGGCTACGAGGTCACCAAACTGGAACGCATGCGCATCATGAACGTCAGCCTGAAAGGCTTGCCGCTGGGCGAATGGCGCGATCTGACCGATGACGAGCTGATCGAGCTGTTCAAACTGATTGAAGGCTCTTCATCCGAGGCCAAGCCGGCGAAGAAGGCCCCGGCCAAATCCGCCGCGGCGAAAAAGCCGAGCGCCGGCGGGCCGAAAAGCGCCGACAAAGCCGCTGCGCCGGCCGGCCGCAAGCGCTTTACCCAGCCAGGGCGCAAGAAAAAAGGGCGTTAAACGCCCTTTCTCCCTCGCTCAGCCCGCACTGGTGTGGGCTTGGCGAGGGCGAAAGCCTGAGCACCACTTAGGCGAGTCTGATTGAAAGCGAGGAAAAAATCAGAGGGTAAGAGTCACTATTTTTTTAACAGCGTGGTCTTACCGTCAGGCTCTTGAGCGAAAGTCTTCCCATCCACACTGATAAAAACTCTTTTATTAACATCACCATTAATAATCATCGCTATATCCTTATAGACACATTTATTCTTGGTATCACCCTCACTAAGACAATGATAGTCATCAATACTTCCATCATTGCTGCCAGTCGGAGCGGCAACATAGCCGTCAAAATTCATTACGGCAACGGTAAAATGATTCTCGTCTTTGATAATATGATACTTATCCTGAAGTTTATCTTTATTATCATTCCACCAAGATATTTTACCTTCCGTGGTCAGCGGAAGGTATTGAACATAAACAGCAGCACCATCAACCCGCACAATATTAGCCGGCCTGACAAGCACCCAAACCAACCAAAGAGCCGCTACGGCGACCAAAGAAAAGAACGCAACCTTTTTTTTGTTAAGCATAGTTTTCACCTGTCACTATTATTTTCGCGCCAAAGTTGGTGAAAAAGGGTCTAAACGCGAACTCTTTATACCTTTGAAGTACAAACCAAATCCTGAAAAACCCAATAGAACTAAACTTTAATTTACTAATGTCTTCTTTATCTAACCCAAAATGATCCTGAGCTTTATAGCTAATCACAGCAGTATATTTATTATCTTGAAAAAACAAAGAATCAATACTGATCTCTGTACTATTGACCTCATGTACACTGACTCCCATTCCATTTATGCAGTCTTCCCAGCGAACATACTTTGGCAAACGGCTCTGTGATAACTGAAGAGTAAATGCATCTTTATTCAACTGATATGAGTTAAAATCAAATGTATCGAGAACACTTTTAATTCGAATTAGCGTACTATTTTCTGATTTATCGCTCAGTATCAGCCTTTTATAGGCCAAGTCCATTTGAACATCTTGAAAGTCAGTTCCGTTATTGTACTGCATATGATTGAAAAGTTTAACTATCAGCCCTTGATAAACGCCAGTAAAAGAAAAGTATCTCGATGCAGCTCTCAGCTCATCAAAAAGCATTGCAACCGCCTTTTCTTTTCCAGCTGCCGGAATATTTCGCGTTGCCGGATGGTCATAGGGCGATTTATAAGTACTCCAATCGATAAACGTTGATACTTGCCCCAAACGATATCGTTGCTTAAGTGTACGTTCATCCATATCGCCATATTGCATATCATCAGCAAAACGGTCGTTAAAAGGCTTCTTGCTGGTGAAAATCGTTAACGGCCTTGTCAAGTCACGCATTGGAAAATCAGTCCCTTGCCCATGCTAAGAAGAACATTAATCATACAGGCAATCCCGCCCTGCTCATATCGGGAAATGTCTTAGCGCCCCCTTACGCAGGCTCACGGGAAACTTAATGCCCACCATAAAAAAGGCCCGCATCAAGCGGGCCTACAAGTACCAGAGAAGTCTAGAGGAAAAATCAGAACGACCAGCGCAGGTTGGCGTTGACCGAATTAACGCGGGTATCGGCGCCGAATTGCCCCTGATAGCCGACATCCAGCGTCGCGGCGCGCGACAGTTTCACACTCACGCCGATATCGCCCACCATCACGTTGTCATCCACGGCCTGGCCCTGAGTGACGAACGCGTCGCTGCCGGCAAACGCCATGCGCGATGAGGTGTTTTTATCGCCGTAGGCGTGCTGCCAGCCGAGCGAGCCGTAGAGGCTGACGTTCTTCGGCAGTTCGGTCACGCCGCGCACCCCGAGCGTGGAGTAGAAGGTATTCATCGTTTCATTGCGCACGCTCAGCGCCGCCGCGCCCCCCGTCTCCTGGAAGCTGTCGGTATGCAGACGGATGTAGCTCAGGTTGATGAACGGTTCGACGTTCATCTCCGGCTGGCCAAAACGGTAACCCGCTTCGGTGAACGCCAGCAGCGAGTTGGCATCGTAGTCCGACTTCAGCCGATCCGAGAAGCCGCTGAAATCGACGTTGCGCTTGCCTTCAATCTTGTGCCAGGTGTAACCCAGCGCGCCGCGCAGCGAGAACGCATCCTGCTGCCCCGCCGCATACAGGCCGAGGTGGTAGTTGTCGGTATCGGCCTTGGAACGGCGGCTGTCGACGTCGTAGTCGCCACGGCTGTAACCGAAGTAGCCACCGATGCGCACGTTATGGTCCGCCAGCTTGCGATCCGCGCCCAACAAGAAGCCGGTGGTGTTGCCATCCAGCTTGCCCACGTTGCCGTTGCCGCTGTTTTTGCCCCAGGAACTGAAGGTCTGCCCCCAGACGCCGCTGTTTTGCGCCTGCGCCGGTTGCACCAGCGACATCGCCAACGGCGGTATCGGCAGGCTATCGTTGTCGAACAGGCGCAGCATGCGCTGGTTCAGCACGTTGAACAGTTGGGTGCTGCCGGCGATCAGGTTAGACTGCATCGACGGATAGACTTCGCCGGACAGCTGATTAAACGCCTCGCGCGCTTCCGGCGCACTCAGCAGCAGCAGCGAGTTGTACAGCGCCAGCGAAGGGCCGCTCTGCGTCAGCGTCGAGAGCGCACCGGCGGTATTCCACTGGTTACCGCTTTCGGCCACCGTTTGGAAAATGCCCGGCTTGCCGCTGCCTGGGTTCTCGCCCCCCGGATTTTCACCGCCTGGGTTTTCCCCACCCGGATTCTCGCCCCCTGGATTTTCACCCCCTGGGTTTTCCCCGCCCGGATTCTCGCCCCCTGGATTCTCACCGCCTGGGTTTTCCCCACCCGGATTCTCGCCGCCAGGATTTTCACCGCCCGTGTCTTTCTGCGCGATGGTCAGATCCACGGCGTTGGCGCTGTGGTTCAACGCCACATCGAGGAAGGCAGACTTGGAGACCGCCGCCGCGAACTGGCCGTCAATGCCGCCGTCCGAGGTCAGAATGCGGTAGCTTTGGCCGGTTTTATAGCTGGTTTGCGGATCCAGCGCCGTAACCTGCACCTTGGCCCGATCGCTAATGGTAGTTTTGCCCGCCACCAGCAATTGGTCGCTGCGGCCGTCACCGGCGATATCGACGTCATAGAAGGATTCGCCGATAAAGTTCAGGTAGCGTTTCAGCGTCAGCGTGCCGATATTGCCGTCGCCGGGCGAGATATGGCCGCCGGACTGGATCTCGGTCTGGCCCAGCGTGCCGTTGCCGCCCAATGTGCCGCCGGCCTTGATCGACGCGGCGCTGCTGTAGCCCTGCCCGTTATTGACGTCGGAACCCGCCGTCGCGTTGAGGATCAGCGTGCCGCCGTTCTCTGCGCTGAGGGTTTGGATCTCGAAGATGTCGTCTTCTTGCTGGGTATTGATGTCGCTGGCGATGATGAGCTTGCCGCCGCGCGCGGTGACGTTCGCCTGCAGCTCAGAGAGATCGCCGTTCAGCGTCGTGTGCCCGGCGGTGTTGATCACCTCGCCTTCGCCGCTCATCTTGTTGCCAAAGACGTAATTGCCGTCGGTATGGTTAAAGTACACATAGCTGCCGAACAGCCCGCCCCGCAGGGCGATCGCCGTCTGGGCATCGATAGTGCCTGCGGCGCCCGCCGCGCCGAGCGTCGGCTCGGTCAACCCGGTGCCGGTATCCATATTGCCGCGGCTGCCGATAATCAGCGCGCCGCGGTTAGAGCCGGAGCCGGTCTTGCCCAGCACCACTTCGTTGCCGCCGGCGGAGAATGTCCCGCCATCCATGACCGCCAACACGCCGTTGCCGTAATCGCCGACGTTGACGCTGCTGCCGCTGGTCACGCGCGAGCCGCTGCCGGCGATCGTCAGCTCGGCAGTTTTACGCGCGCCGGAGACGCCCGCCACTTCGATGCTGCCGACGCTGACCGCGCCGCCGTTCAGCACGTCCAGATCGCCGTAAAGCGTGAGCGCGCGGCCAACGTTCCATTGGGAATTGGCCCCGGTGACCGTGGCTTTCGGGCTCAGCGTATCGGTCTCGCCCGGCCCGCTGCCATTGCCGATGCGCGCGTCAAAGGCGGTATTCAACACCGCGCCGTCTTCAATCGCCAGCGTGGATCGTGCCCCTAAATCGGTGCCGACGCTGAGAAAATTGCTGGTGACGCGAGAACCGGCACCGGTGGCAATCAGGTGGCTGTCGTAGCCACGCGTGGTGCCGACCACGATCTCTTTCGCGCTGGCCAGCGCGCCGTCTTCAACCCGCAGGGTGCCCCGCCCCAGGTTCAGGCCGCCGCGCAGCACGAACTGATCGTTCACCGCGTTCAGCTCGGCGTTCGGCCCGCGGACCGTGACCAGGCTTTCATGAATTTGGCCGTTGAACATCCGGCCGATATTGATGTTATAGGCGCTGATCTTGCCATTATCGATCAGCAGGTTGCCGCTTTGATTACGGCCGACGTAAACGTCCCCGGTGTAGGCCAATGATTCGGTAATTTTTGCGTCGCCATCAAAAATGGCATCGTCTGCGCGAGCGATATCGGCGGGCGCCAGCATCAGCAGCGGCGCAGAAAATAGAGCGAGGTAAAGTTTGGAAAGCGGTGTTTTAACCGCTAAAGGGTGCGATGTCTTGTCATTCACGGGCTATCTCCGTACTCGTTGGCGTGATGGCGCGAAATTTATTGTTATAGGGAAACTCAATGCACTAGAGGAGGTGTAAGGCGTTATTTCGCGCACGCCGGTTTAGTGATCGTCGAAGCAAAAGCTTATTGCCCCCCGGCGCTGACGCTCCGACGATGGAAAACCAGGAAGCGGCAATACCGCCCCCAAAGCGAATTATTTATGCGTGACCACCGGCGTACAGGTCGGCGCGCTCAGCGACGGCGACGAACCTAAAATTCCCGGCATCATCAGCGACGAGCAATCGAAAATGCGGCCTTTTTCCGTGGTGGCGCGATAAGAAAGTTTTTGCCCGCCCAGCGCATCCGGCTGTGCGCCATTGACATTGGTCACGGTAATTTCGTCCGATGAGCCCAGGCCCAGCATTTTGGCGGTTTCCGCCTGCAGTAATGGAATGGCCTGATCGGTTTTCAGGGTGGAACAACCGGCTATCATCATCGTAACGGTTAAAGCGATAAGTGGTTTTTTCATAAATTATCCTTTATAACCAATCAGTTAAAATTATCGATTGGCTTTATGTTTTCTCTTATCCAAATCCTCGAATAATATATTTCCCTTTCCTAAACGAAAAAACCCTCCTAAAGTAGGGAGGGTTGATAATAATTCATCAGACCTATCTGAACTGTGAAGGCGAAAGGAGAATCCTTTGGGGCAGGATTATGCGTTGGTCGTTGATGACCATCCATTGGTAGCAAGCGGTATCGCTAACTTTCTCAGCACGCATTGCCGATTCAAACAGGCACATGTGGTGACCAATGAAGAAAATTGCTACCGTCATATTAGGGAAAATGGCCCACCGCGTTTACTGGTGATCGATTTTTGGCTCTCTTCCGGCACCGCATTGAAATTACTCAAAGAAGTAAAACAACGTTATTCTCAGGTGCGTATTTTGGTGGTCAGCGGCGACGAAAATAACGATATCTGGCAGAAAGTGCACAATGCCGGCGGGCATGGGTTCGTATTAAAAAATGAACCCCCGGAATTATTCGCCAGAGCGGTTTTTGCGTTGAATAATAATCAGGAGTGGTTCCCGGAAGGAAATGAATCCGCCATTAAAAACAGTCATGAACATTTAAATAAATTCAATTTAACGCCGAGACAAATCGACGTATTGACTATGATGCTGCGCGGCCTGCCGAATAAAAGGATCGCGACGCAGCTGTCTATTTCCGAACCCACCGTGAAAGAACATATCAGTAATATCTTGAAAAAGATCGGCGTCAACAGCCGGGTGGAAGCCATCACGCTGTTGCACGGCAAACGGGATCCGTCGCCATGAAGTTTTTCCAGAATTTACAAAATGATGGCATCTCCTCACGCGCGCAGATCCGCCTGCTGGACAACACCTTCATGCGGTTGGTGTTCAGCTTCACCGCCGTGCCTTTCGTCGGCATCCCGTTCGCCATCTGGATTTATTTGCTGGGGGATGAACTCGGCCCAACCATTGCCTGGATCATGGTTTACCTGCTATGCGCCGTGGCGATCAGAATATGGCATCGGCGCTACCAACGCGAGGCCAAAGAAAATGATGAAGACGCCGTGCTGCGCCGCTGGCTGCCGCGCATTAATAAGGTGGCGTTTATTCACGGGGTGGGGATCTCCTCACTCTATTTAATTACCCCGCAGACCCATAACTTTGACTTTTTTCTGCTGCTCAATATCAGCATCGCCGCGATCGTCGCCGCCAACGCAACGCATCTGACGCCGGTTATCAGCACCTTTACCCGCTTTTTCTTCGCTTCCTGGGGGCTGCTGAACCTCGGCATCATCTGGCGGCTGGAAGACGTGATGTTCATCGTGCTGATGCTGAACTTGCTGTACGGCTTCGCCATTTACCGCCACGCGTTAACCTCGCATGCGTTCTTTATCCAGCAGGCGTTGCTCGAAGAACAAAGCTCGCGCCTGGCGGAACAGTTCCGGCAAGCTAAAGAGGAGGCGGAACAGGCGCTGCTGGACAAGAACCAGTTCCTGACCACCGCCAGCCACGATCTGCGCCAGCCGGTGCACGCCATGGGCTTTCTGATCGAAGCCATCATCCACAAGAACCGCGACGACAGCCTGACGCCACAGCTGCTGGATCTGCAGCAGAGCGTGCGTTCGGTGCATTTGATGTTCAATTCATTGCTCGATCTCAGCAAGATCGAGTCCGGCAACGTGCGCACCGCCGCCACCCATGTGGATATCGGCGCCCTGCTCGACTCGGTGATCACCCTGTTCCGCGAAGAGGCCAACAGCCGCGCCCTGGCGCTGCGCACCTGGCGGCCTAAACGGCGCATCAGCGTGATGGGCGATCCGCTACTGGTGCGGCAATCGTTGATCAACCTGATCCAAAACGCCCTGCGCTACACGCAACGGGGCGGCGTGCTGATCGCCATCCGCCCGCGCGGCGCCGAGTGCCTGGTGGAAGTATGGGACACCGGCGTAGGCATCGCCGACGAAGAGAAAAGCAAAATCTTCTCCCCTTACTACCGCCCCGAACTGGCGTGGAAAATCGACAGCGCCGGCCACGGGCTGGGGCTGGCGGTAGTGGCGCGCTGCGCCAAGCTAATGAAGGTGAAGTACGGCATGCACTCCGTCGAAGGCAAAGGCTCACGCTTCTGGATGCGCTTCACGCAATACATCGGCGAAGACAAAGCGCCGGAAACCGCGGCCGCCTACGACAACACCGCCACGCCCATCCGCTATGCGCCGCTGCGCGGCGCCTGCCTGGTGGTGGACGACGATCCCTTGGTGACTTCAGCCTGGGAGAGCCTGATGAGCACCTGGGGCATCACCGTGCGCTGCGCGGCCTCCGCCGAGGAAGCCTTCGCCATCGTCGACGACGGTTTTACGCCGTTCGCCGTGCTGTGCGACCAGCGCCTGCGTTCCGGCGAGAGCGGTTTCGACATCCTGAAAGCGCTGTTCGAACGCCTGCCGGACGTGAGCGGCGCCATGGTCAGCGGCGAGTTCAACTCACAGATATTGCAGGAGGCCGAGCAGGAAGGCTATCTGGTGCTGCGCAAGCCGCTGGAGCCGGCCAGGCTGCATGCGCTGCTGACGCAGTGGGGGGCGGGCTAGCGCGCGGCGGTGCCTTAGCGGGCAAGATGCCGCAGCAGGCCTTCAAGGTTGCGCTCCCCCTCCGGGGTTTGCGCACCGGCCTTCAGCCCGCCGCGAATCAACCGCTCCGCTGCCGGGCGTGCGAACAATCCCGCCCAGGCGTCGTGCTCGCGATAAAAACCGGCCTGCAGATCCGGCGCAGGCATCGCCTGTTTGGCCGCCGCAATCACGCCCTCTGGCAATGCCGCGATATTGCGCGCTAACCGATCGACGAAATCATCAAGCTCGGCGGCTGGCAAGGCACGGTTAATCCAGCCATAACGCTCTGCGGTAGCGGCATCGAAAAGCTCGGCGCCCAGGATCACTTCCAGAGCGCGGCCGCGCGTCATTCGGCTCGTCAGATACTGCGTCGCGCCGCCGCCGGGCGTAATGCCCATCAAGGCCTCGCACTGGGCCAGTCCCGCCGTTTCCCGTTCAGCGAAAGCCATATCGGCCGCCGCCACAAACTCGGCGCCGCCGCCGCGCGCCAGCCCGGCCAGCTTAACGAGAGTGACCTGCGGCTGGCTGCGCAGCAGTTCGCCAAACGCCTGGAACGGATTAAGCCCCTCCGGCGCGTTGCTCGCCAGTTCGTCGAAAGCGTGCGGCTCATCGATCAAGGTCATGTCGACGTGAGCAATAAAGAACGCTGGGTTCGCGCTCTGGAACACCAACACCCGCGTATCCGGATCGTCACGCACCGCGAGCAATAAACGGCTGATTTCCGACATCAGCGCCACATCAAGAACGTTTACCGGTGGGTTATCGATAGCGATCGTCATCACGCCGTGTGCATGAGACAGCCTGAGTTTGCTGAAATCTGTATCTGTCATCTCAATGTCCTTTCACCTGGGGTACAAGTGCGGGTTATTCGCGCCGTTTATCGAATGGTATACTTTGCATACCTGGCGTCAATTACGCACCTTAAGCATCCCAGGGATGCGGGAGGATACCGATGGATAAGACCGATGTTGTTTACCGCGCCGACTGCCCGAGCCGCATCGTGCTCGATCAGATTGCCGATAAATGGTCCATGATGGTGCTGGAAGTACTGCGCGAGCCGCAGCGCTTCAACGCCATCAAGCGCCGTCTGGATGGCGTCACGCAACGCGTGCTGACCCAGACCCTGCGCAAGCTGGAACGCAACGGCATGGTGCATCGCAAAGTGTTGGATGGGCGGGTACTTGGCGTCGAGTATTCGCTGACGCCGCTCGGCAAATCCCTGCAGGGGCCGTTCTCGATACTGTTCGATTGGACGTTAGGGAATATTGAGGCGATTCAGGAGTGCCAACGCAAGTATGATGAGCAGGACGAGTGATGTAATATCCATAAAAACAGAAAATTAATTCAGGAATAATTTAACTCAAAAAATTCAGAACATCAATTAGATGGCCACCGAAACGGCCATCGCAAAAATACATATAGAACAAAAAATTACCGAACATACTTGAATTTAACGAACTTGTTGATGAAAGCATTAAGCCCATCACCCTTTTCGGCTAGCCTCTTCATCGTCTCTACATTTTCTGCACCAGCACTCGCGTAACTATAGGTATAAGGTCTAGCAGTACCGTCGAACCATACTGTTATGTATGTATCCCCTACATCATAACCTCGGACACCTGAATCATGATTAATATCTCTATAAACTTGCACTTTAATCTCTTAATTAATAATTCAACATGAATCTATAACCAAGAAAAACACTATGACAAGGATTTATTAAAACATTAAACAAACAAAAAATGAACATATATGTTATGAATTACAAAACATGGTTAATTACCAAGCAAATTAACCTACTTTGATTTATAACCAATCAAATAATTATTCACATGAGTAACTAAAAACTCCAGCGTATCGCAATACATCCATTATTGTTAAATGATAGCTCATTTAATAGCACATACGCATTTAGATATCTTATTATCCGCTAGCAAATTTGCAAGCACAAAGGTTTATACACATTGACAAGGGATTTATTTTCCAATAATACAGATAACTCTGCTATAGTTAATACGCTGGTATAACTTAACCAGCGTTAGCCTTTAAAAACTTACATATCTAAACCCAACCATTCCGTAATCTATCATACAGGCAGGCGAGCTTTTTAAAGTAAGTCGCATAACTAGAGTTTTCAGGATTAAGTTTTTCAATGTTCTTAATCAAAAAATCACTTGTAATATCTAGTTCTAATTTATCCCATAAAAAAGGAAGATAAATCGCCGCAGACTCTGGTGTATTATGCTCTATAATATATTTTGTATCTTTATCTTTAAATTTTTTAACAAAATACCTTAAATAACCAGCGCATTGATAATTTTTGTCTATTCTGGAAACCCACTTATCTAATTCCAAATGAGAGCTTAGATACTCATCACAATTTTTAATACCTAGCTTATTCAGATATTTAAAAACAGGGATATTAGGAGAGCGCTTGCCAGCAACTGGAATTACACTAGTGATAACACTATTAGCATCATACTCTTTATTGTCTAATAGTAAATCTTCAAATAAATCCAAGTTACTAATCTGTGTATATCCCACTAAACCAACTTCCTCTTCTCTCTTTCTTGCAGCTGCTACACCTACCCCAACGACAAATTCAACATCCTCATGTTTCTCTACTTCATCAATATCTACAACATAAATTTTCTTCTCCGGCTCATTAGATTGAACTAAGTTATAAAGTTGTTCCTTACAATAACGTAATATACGCGCGGGTATTTTTCTTTTATTTTCAGATATAGCTTCATATATCGGAGTAAAGTCATCAGCTCTAATAAGAGTAATCGGAATTTGTACCCGCTCAATAGTTGTATATGTTTCTGATATTGAACATTCTAATAACCCTTCCTCTCGTTCAACAAATATCAAGTTATTTCTTAGTTGCTCTATATTTTCTCGGCCAATACAAACGATATTGAACTTAATAAATCACTGATATTTTTATCAGATAATGAATACCCAATAAAAATCACAGGATGCTCAACAAATATTGTTATTAACTTCGAGGCTAAATATGGATTTTTCTGGTTAAACTCTTGATAATCATTATCTGTCATTATTAACGTTCGTGGTTTATGAGCACTCCCATGAATTTTATAAATCTCAGCAATTGATTGTGGGTTGGAGAACAATAGTTCGTTTTGGCCTGTATATACCTTGTAGTCAGGAAATAGTTGCTCTAGAAAACAGTCCCAATTCGTAGTTATCACACCATCAACATTTAAATTTGATAATAGCACTATCTCATTAAAGTACTTACTTTCATGAAGTGGAATATTAATTGCATTAGTTAAAAAATCGCAGATTTCAAATCTCAAAGCAGACGTTTTATCGGTAACACGCTTGCTATGCTTCTCACGACTAGCAGTGTAACGTGCATCTGACCACCATTCATTGTTAAAGTCCTCAGCAATCAACCGCGCTGCAGTTGGGTATGTCCCATCACCAGTAGAGAGATAATACTCAAATGGTTTACCCGTTACGCAAAATTTTTCTAGAAGTGTTTTCCAATCAGGCAAGCCAAGATACCGACGAGAAAAACCTGAACCGATAAAGAGGAATGGGCCTGAGCTACGATCCTTAAATATAGTTATTAGTGATTCTTTGAGTTCTTCGTTATTCATTTTTAACCCCATCGATATGCTGTGCTATCTAGGATGATAAATTTTTCATCCTAGTTATATACTAATAACCCAAGTAGCAACTAAATTCTATGCGATGCGTCCAAAAAATTGATAACAAATTTTTATATTTATTATGCTAATGATGTTTATGGCTATATATCACGCAAATATGCACAAAATCACTAAATAATATAGGATGCGTGCACGGAGCAGCATCCTGAAACCCCCAATATTAGGGCTCTACATTCATTGTGGCGACTGGTTCTAATAGGAATCTATATTCGTAACTCCTAAAAGCAACGCGATGCTGTTACTGGTAGAGCAAAAATCACTCTTTACGATATAAGAACAGCTCAAATCAGACTAGGTTAATAGCATCTAGCATACAGCCCATCTTTATCATTATTGCAATTTTAGCAAGATAGTCTTAAGAAAAAAGCCCGCATCAACGCGGGCTTAAGTATACTTTTTGTTATTCAGTACCAGCCTACGCCAGACACCAAATCATTCCCACTCAATGGTAAATGACATGAAAAAAACCTTATAAATCAACACATTTCAATAATATGCTTGGCAACATACCATGGAGAATACCATGCTTGATTTCTTCTGTATTCAATTGACATAAGGCTCATGGCGACCTCATTGCATTCTGACGCCACTGAAGACCACCAAAAGCAACGCTTTGGCCAATAGGCTTCCGGTCTCGACTGCGGGCGGTCCAACGAATGGTAACCATCATAACCTTCACCGCCTAGGCGACCAGCCCCTAAAGTCATAAGACATCTTTGGCCTTGAACTAATTTTGGCGCAGTCACTCGTAATTTACGGACTTACCGCAACAAGCACACATCCTTTTTCAGAAATACCCACGCTCTAGCACAATATCCTCTGAATCGTGCTCTTCGGCAGGGAAGCATTCATTAAGGTGCCATATCAATCTCTTGAAGCCCTCAAAACTCAGTGGATAGCTATCCAGAAAATCACTGTACCATTGCCTTTTCTCGCGCCGCCCTTCCGCAGTGGAGAAAGTTGATCGCTGATTAGAGCCCAGCCGCTTGGCTCTTCTAAGTACAATCACTTCATCCATTGCCGTCAGTTTTGTGTTGATCGGCGTCATATCTAACCACTCGCAGAGCAGCACATACTTTGACCCAGAAGACACTCGTTTAAGCTCCCCTGCTGTCGCGGCCGCTTCTTGGAACATTGTTTTGTCAAGGTTTGTCTTTATTTCTGTAGCGAAATAGGAAATATGAAAATCTTGCTCAAAGAAGTCGTCTGGGTTTGATGGAGTCGTGATCCGCAGTTTATGCTGACGCGTCACAGAAAAATCTTGATCTTTTCTCTTGACATAAACCCCTCCGCTAGACAGCGCAAGCAGCGGACCTTCGAAGGAAAGGCCGGCAAAACTCGCTTTCGGCCCACACTCAAGCCCCTTTTGCCGTGCAAAGCCTGGGATAAGGCGCGCATCAAACAAACGCGGAAGGAACTCTTCAAGGATCGTATTATCTAGCTTGAGCTGCCCTTTCTGACGATAGAGAAAGTCTTCGTCAGAACAAAAAATAAGATCAAACTCTACTGATTTCTTGTATGCATTAAGAAGACTCACCAACTCGTTTAGCAGCTCATCGCCCTCACTTCTGAGAGCATTCATTTCCGCTACCCATGTATTATAAGTCTGTATCTGCGCCTCAACCCGTGGCTTGTCACTTGCGGGGAGTTTTGCATTATGCGCTAGCGCATGCAACTTGTCTCCATGCGCCCGCGCTTGAACAACATCAATCATTATCTGAATTCCTAACTAGCGGAGAAGGTGTAATTTTATTTACTGAAGCAACGGCCTCTGAGATTTCTCCTCTCCGCTCTTCAGGACAATACTCCAGTGCGTTTGTCAGCGCCTGAGCCCCTACTGCTCTTCCAATCTCCACAGCTTTATCTAGCGCACATTTATTGGGGATCATAGTAAGGACGTCTTCATATATAGACTCGCCAAAACGGTTCATGAACTTCCGCTCATTCCATTCAACAAGCTCAAAACCCATCCCCTCACAAGCAATAGCGCTTATTAACTCCCCATTTCTAAATGAAACTGACCGAACATTCGACTCGCGCCCAAGAACTATAGTCATCTTTGCTCGTTCCTTTAGAACACGGTCTGCCTCTACAAAGAATTGCGCAATATCCATACAGTACTGCACAACAGTCATATATCTGTTTTGCCGAAACTTTCTATTTGCTCCGATCTCGGATTTCGCTGCAGAGAGCGGCTGATGTCCAAGCGCCTCTATTATCGGACGATAATTCTGATGGTAATTAAAAACATTTATATAAGGAGGTGACGTAACCAAGTAATCAAAGGTATTCTCTGACTCACCCACAGACCTAGCATCACCGAGCTTTGCAGAAAGTCGACCCGGATAGCTGATTGAATCAAAAACAACAGATAAATAACGCTCAACCCCTCTCGTTATTTTATCTCCAGCAATCAACCTTCCGTTAGAAAACAGAAAAAGAAGCCCCCCCTCCAAGGCAATTCTTTCCTTTTCGCCCAGATCCAAGCTGGAGAGAAGAGTGGCGGCCTGCTCAACCTCAACGCCCTCTTGTTTCTCACAACTTAGCGATTGAAGATCCCGACAAAACTCGCGCACGCGAGCAATGATCGACCAACGGCATCCAGGCTCAACCCCTGCCAACTCGCTGACTTTTGCTAGACAAACAGCAGCGGGATTAACATCCATCCCTAGAGCGTTGATGCCGATCCTAGCGGCTTCGCGGAGGACTGTGCCACTCCCGCAAAATGGGTCAAGGACGTAGTCTCCCTTCTTGCAATGTTTTGAAAGGAGGTATTCAATTAACTGAGGGCTGAACTGTCCTCGCCAAGGCAAGGCGCTAGTCCGCTCCTTTTCGACGATGTCAAGACGATGCTGATCGTCACTTTGCTGAACACGCCCAGAAAACGTAGAATAGCTAAGCGCCTGAGCCGCATCAAAGTCCTGAATCAGGACACTTTCCATACCTATAATTTCCCAATAAATGTGGCTTATCCCCTGCTAAAAGGCTCACTATGAGCTTTTTGGGCTGTCTACATGAGTATCGAAGGGCGGACCAGCTTGCTGACCTTGCGCTGAACGATGAACGTAGGCACGCATAAAATCACGGATAAGCATGGAGGCCGAGCGATCATCCGCTTTAGCAGCCCGAAGAAAGGCATGCTTGAGGTCAGCGTCAACGCGGCACGTAAAGTTTGTCTGTACCATCCTGCACACTCCAAATTGTACCGCACTGATTATGCACTAACAGCGTGATAACTTAAAGAGTGCAGTTGATCGGCCGTAAGGAGTTGTCCCGCCGGGAGAGAGCGGCCTGCCACATTTTCACGATCTCTATCACCATGCCGCTTAGCGTTGCCAGCACCGCCGCCCGTCCAACCTTTTGCCAAATCATCTCCAGCGTGTTATCGCATTTGTCCGTCAGATGTGCAAAGATAGGAAGGTCGTTGATGTTGGTCTTGCGGACTACCGAAGCCTTTCAAAACGGCATCTTAAAATCGCCTATTTGTGTGGCCTGCTTCAATACGCCCAATAGACCTAGAAGGGGATTTCGGAAGTAGCTGATGGGCTCCCGTCACGCGCCCAAGCTGATCGCTTCATCGTTTTCATTGCCTGAAGCAGTGGCCATCTGCCGCAACAGAATGATCAGTTCGGCTGGATCACCATTGCGGCGGACTTCCGCAAGCAATTCCGCCGCATAGGTCGGATCGGCGTGGAAGCACTCAGCCATCGCCGTGTCGTGCGATCTGTCTTTCATTTAGTGCCGTCCTCCTTTCTCCGATCACAATAAAGCATGCGGTAATCCAAGACAATTTCAGCGCCTCGTTTTGGATTGTGCAATCCAAAGCGCAGCCCGCAGGCTATCAGTGCCCGGCCGGTGCGGGCCCGCCGTGAGTCGGCTTGAAGGTGAGCCGCAGACCAAGCGCCTGGGCGACTTTCACCACGGTTACGAAGCTCGGGTCGCCATCGCCTGAAAGGGCCCTGTCCAGCCCTTGGCGGCTCATTCCCACGTCGCGGGCAAGCTGGCTAAGGTTGCGAGTGCGGGCCAAGTCTCCGAGCGCCGCCGCGATCAGCGCGGGGTCGCCGTCCTCCATCACGGCATCGAGATAGGCCGCAATATCGTCCTCGGTCTTGAGATAGTCCGCCGTGTCGTAGTGGCTGAATTTGACTTCCATCTTGGTCACCCTTCCACTGCGCTGCAATGGTCTTGGCTAGGGCAATGTCCCGCTCCTGACTGCTCTTGTCGCCTCCACAAAGCAGCACCACCAAGCGGGCGCACAACCCGGCCATCCTCGAATAAGCACCAAAAGCGAAAAACTGAAACGACCCGCATGGGCCGTTTGTCATTTCCGAGTAAAGACGATAGCACTCATCTGCTCTCGAATTCCTGCCTGCAACTCTCGGAATTCGATCATCATCCGCTCGACGTCTATGGGTTTTGCACCTTGGCCGCGCTTTTCCGCGAGCCACAATTTCAGCAACCCAGCCACCCGGCCAAGGTCCCCGTTTACCTTCACAAGATCGGTTACGGCCGACAGGTCGGAGCGTGCCCTGATCGGCGCGTTGAGTCCGGCAACCTTCATATAGGCGGACAACGACAAACCGGCCTGAGCGGCCCGGTCGGCCAACTCTGCCTTTTCGTCATTGTTCACCCATACCTCTATTCGTTGGCCTCGGGGTCGGGTTCCTCGGCCCTTCCCTTTCGGCTTCTGTTCTTCGTCACTCATCAGTGCCCCTTTTCTATCGCGCCCGATGGCGCGGATTGGTGTCGTTGTCTTGCCCAGTTTGCGCCTCCTTTTTGGTGCCCGTGGCTCCTTTGTCGCGGCAGCGACCGTCAGCCTCGCAGAGCAGGATGCCGTCGATCCGCAGGTGAGTAAGGGGCGGTGTTGGACTGGTGCGGGCTTGCCCGTACCGGTACAACACACATCCTGCCTGCTACTTCTCTGCGATTTTATGCGACTGGAACAGAATGGCCAGTAGAACATGGTGCAATCGCGTACATTCGCGCTAATTCGCATACATTCGCGTAGTGTCGCATTAATCAATTCTTGTAATCGCATAGAATCGCGTAGATTCGCACATAATCGCGTTTACGCTTGAGTTCATGACCATCATGGATGGTCTGACACCAAAAGTGAGAGATTTTGAATGGCCATCTTCCCCGCTAGCCGAAATCTACGCCTTGTAAATTTCTCGACCCGGATGAGAACATAGTCCCGTTCACACGCTTTTTTTCAAAGCTCAATCATCAAGAAACAACGGAGTAGTCATGGCACGAAAAACCCTCGCAGAGCGCCGTTCAGACGCCATTTCAGAGCTTGAAATGGCGAAAGCAAGATTGGCAAAACTCGACAATGAGGCTGCCGAACGAATCGGAAGAATTGCAATAAAATCAGGATTGGTTAATCTTGAGCTGACGGACGAACAGGTCCGGGAAGAATTCGACAGGATCGTAGAAAGGATCAGCAAGGGGAATTGATCATGAAGACAGCTCACCGCATCGGCGTTTTGGCCACTCAACTCAACGAACTGCAAGCCTGCCTCGGTCGCGCCAGTGGACGGCCCAGCAAGAACGTTACGGAAGCCCAGCGCATTGCGGCCGAGCTGGCTTCTTCCCTCGAAGATTGGCACCTTGAGACGCTGCACATTCCTAAAGCAGAGCGCGGCTCGTACCGTGTGCAGAACCCCTATTTCGTGACGCACTAACCCGCCGCCGCCTGATCAAAAGCCCACTTCGGTGGGCATTTTTTTTGTCCGTAAAACGTATTAGAGCGGACTGCCGTGTCCCTTCCACCCTTCAAGAAAAGTCCGTTTCAAATCAGAGTGTTGGGAACTACCTTCATCAAGGTTGGCGGACAGTTTGCGGACACAAGTCATTGAATTCTATGCGGATAGAAGATTATCCGCATATTTGAAACCGCCCCATATCGGTCAATAATCAAACCTCGGATGATGACAAAACGAGGTATTCGGTATGGCAATAGAATCAAGAAAAATGGCGGTTTTTACTGTCCGGAAATTCGGCCGAGGCGCGGCGCTGGCACTGGCAATGGCAAGCACGGGACTTGGTGTAACTCTCTACATGGCACCTGCCCCGGCTTACGCCATCTACTGCTCGAACTGCTCGACGTTCTATCAACAAATGTTCGAGTACGCCGAGGCGGTCAACACCGCGCTGAACACTGCCGAGCAACTGAGCACGCAGATTCAGCAGTACCAAAACATGGTCACGCAGGGCACGGGCTTGCCAGATTCGATGTTCGGCAGCATCGCGGCCGACCTGAAAAGCGTGGTGAATATCTACAACCGCTCGCAGGCCTTGGGCCGCCAAATCCAGAACATGGATGCGCAGTTCAACACGGCTTTTCCCGGCTTCGAGTCCTACCTGAATCAAGCAGCGAACTCGGCAGAGGTCCCGGCGCGTGATCGCTATCAGAAGTGGTCAGAACAGGGCCGCGACAACGTGAGAACAGCGCTGGAAGCGGCGAGCGTCAATACCAGCACCTTTGAGTCTGAGGACGCGCAGCTAGACCGCATGGTGGCTCGCTCGCAATCGGCCGTGGGCCGGATGCAAGCGATTCAGGCGGGCAACGAAATTGCCTCGCAGAACGTGCAGCAGCTCCAGAAGCTGCGCGATCTGCTGGCCACGCAAATCAACATGCAGGGCAACTTCATGGCTCAGCAGGGCGACCGGAAGGCTGCCAGCGAAGCCGCCGAACAGCAGTTTGAAGCGCGCAAAAACACACGTGGCGGCGTGAAGGGGTACTGAAAATGACTATTTCGAAATGGCTCATCGCCTTGATGTGCGCCGGGTCCGCACTGGCCGGTTCCGTGGTCACTGTGGTGGTTCAAAGCAACAGCGAGTGTGCGGCGGTGGCTGAGCAGCAACGGCAACAGCGTGACGCTGATGCCTCGTTTGAGGCGCGCCCGAACACTCGCGGCGGCGTCAAGGGGTACTAGCTATGGATCGTCGTCTATTGTTGTTCCTCGTCTTGGCGAGTGTGTTCGCGGGCGGGGATGCTATGGCCGCGACCGACCTTTCCCATGCCGATACATCGGTTCAAGGCCTACTCGACCTCGTTTTGCAGCAGTCGCACCAGTGGTCAGGAAAGCTATATGACTACGCAATCAGACTGTTTTGGCTGCTGGCCTCTATCCAATTCGTCTGGACGTTCATGCCTCTGGTCATGAAGCAAGCCGATTTGGGCGAGATTGTCGGCGAGCTGCTGCGCTTCGTGCTGGTGATGGGTTTCTTCCTCGCAGTCATGCAGTACTCGGTGGAGTGGTCTACGGCCATTGTCGATAGCTTCCGCGATGCAGCGGCATCGGCAAGCGGTCTCGGTCGTGCACTAGAACCCGGCGATATGCTTTCAGTTGCACTGGATTTCGGCCGCACCATGGTGGAGGGCATTTCAGTGTTTTCTCCGGCTAAGGGGATTCTTATCGCTGTATGCGCTGTGCTGGTATTGGCGTGCTTCGCCTTCATCGCCGCGTTCATGTTTGTGACGCTCGTAGAGTCCTACGTGATCATCAACGCATCCGTACTGTTCTTTGGCTTTGGTGGCTCGCAATGGACGCGGGACTTTGCGATTGCACCTATGCGTTTCACTATCGCAATCGGTGCCAAGCTGTTCGTTCTGACACTGCTTGTCGGCCTGATCGTGCATTCGGCTAAGCAGTGGTTAGCAGCCTATACCAATGATGAAGCGTCGTTGATGACGATGGTCGGTCTGGCCTTGGTGTGCTGCTACCTGACCAAAACTATTCCTGACCTGATCGGCGGCATGATTAGCGGCACGTCGATGGGCGGCGGCTCGGCCATCGGCGGAATGGCAGTAGCCGGTGCTGCCGGGGCAGCTGCGGCAGCGGCCACCATCGCCACGGCTGGGGCGGCCGCTCCGGCAGCGGCCGGTGCTCTCGGTGCGGCCGGTAGTGGTGGTGCAGCCGGTGCAGGTGCGGCGGGTGCCGGTGGCATCGGTGGTGGCGGTTTGGCCGCTGCGATCAGTTCCAGCTTCGCCGGGGGCAGCGGTGCTGCCGGGGCAGTAGGTGCTGGCAGCTCGATGACCGGCGCGGCGTCATCCAGCGTCGGTACCAGCATCGGCGGCTCTGCGACGGCCAACGGCGCGTCGGCTGGTTCGCGGGTCGGCGGAAGCGCTGCCCATGCGGTAACGTCCGGGCCTGCTCCGCAACCCAGCAACGGCGTACAGCAGGCCGCCAAACAGGCTGGGAAGGCCGCGCAGGGCAACGACGACAAAGACCAACAGGCGACACCAAAAGGGGGAGTGGTCAGCTCCGGCAACGCCCTTTCGCAAGCGGCCAATGGTGGCGCAAAAATGCTTGGCGTGATGGCCTCGATGGCAGTGCCGGGCATGGAGAACGCGCACGCCTTGTCTCTTGGCGCAGGATCTCCGCCACCTGTCCCTGACGATACAAGTTCGGCCGCTCCGGCCAATGGAGCGGAATCAGCCGCGGAACCTACACAAGCGGAAGCCAATGTCATCCGTCCGGCCTCGGACGCCAGTTCTACACCCAGCCGCCTCGCCTCGCTCAAGGTGCCGGGCACGGCCTCGAACAACGACCAACCGGAGAAATAACCATGATGGACATTCTGATGTTCGCTGGATTCGTAGTAATCGCCTCGACCTTCGCCATCGGCATGTGGGCGCTCGGCCGATGGCTGCGTAGCAAGGGCTACGGGCCGCAGCTCGATAAGCTGGATCGCCAGTTCACGGCCTTGCAGCTTCGGGTAAGCCCGCTCGCCCTGTCAGCTTCCTATCGCATGTTTTCCGGGGCACAGGCGCTGAATCGCCTACCGCTGCTTGGCAGCAAGAATAACGCCGCTCTGAACCAGCAAGTGTTGATGGCCATCCAAGCCGCACAGGAAGCCCAGAAGCGAGAGAAGCCCGGTAATCGCTGATCGCTGGCCAGCCCCACACAACCCCGCCTCAGTGCGGGGTTTTTTGCCTTCCGCACGCCCTCCGTCTATTACACACCCTGTAACGCTCTGCGCTGCGTCCTGAGCAATTTTCGCCACTATGCGCACCCTCACCGTTACCTCACCCTTAAAAAGCGTTTTTGGCAGCCCCTGTGACCTTCTGGTAGGCGCGATGGGTCATTCGCCCTAGGCCTTTCCTTTGGGTGTCCATTCAGATGCCGCAGACGGCACGATGTACCAGGTGGTTGAGGTGGTGTGTGTTCGACGGAACGAAGCGACGGGAAGCCCGCAGGGAGGTGCCCCATCAGTCGCCGACTTTTACAGCCGGAGCGGGTTTTAAAGTTTTAATTAAGTTTTAAAAGATTTAGAGAGAAAATCTGCCAAATTTCTCTTTAATTTCAATAACTTACAGAAAACCCCGGTCCCTAATAGACGGGTTTTGGCCCCTAATAGACGGAATCCGGTCCCTAATAGACGGGGATTAGCCCCTAATAGACGGACTATCCACAGGTTGTCGGCCCCTAATAGACGGAACAGGTACCAGTTTGGGTCCTTTGTCCGGAAACTGTCCGCCAATCAAACGACAAAGGCCCGGAATCGGGCCTCATGAATACATCTCACCGTCTATTAGGGACCGGGAGAATCTGCTTGCACGTTCCGGTGCCTCATAATGAGCTGCGGGCCGCTCTGTCCGGGTTCCTCCGTCAATGTGTACTCGGGCAGGTCATTCGCGGTGATGATCTTTCGCAGGTTCTCGGTGAACTTCTTGAGCGTCCCCGTCGAACCACTGCGCTCGTAAATCGTGGCAAAGCTCCACTTGGCCTCTGTACGCCCAGCGGCCCTTCGCGCAAGCCGATACAAATACCGGCCGATGCCCGGCTCGATCAGGAAGTAGTCCGGGTGCACAGTCAGAACCTCCGGGCGCTTGCCATCGACCACCTCGCGGTAAATCCACTCCGGGGCTTCGATCTCGACCGAGCTGATCCTCTTGGTGTCCGTGCGGGACAGAACACGATAGCGCGCAATCAACCCTTCGGCCTCCGTCGTGCGGAACTTACCGTTTTCGCGTACGGTCTTGATGGTTGTGCCTCGCAACCGATCTAGCGCGGCCTCCACCTCTTCAACCTGACGGCTACCGTCACCGCGCCGGGCGAATTTGAGAATGTCACTGACATGCGGCCGGAATACTCTCCCCGGCTTGTCGCCCTTTCCTTCTCGATAGCGGTTCATAGCTTCGGTCAGGTGGGACACCAGCATCAGCACAATGTCGTAGTCCCACACTGAGGCCATACCGTGCGCGCCTGCGGACACTTCCACGTATCCATCCGGCAGGTCATAGCGGACCAGTTCACCGGCTCGCTTATCCTTCTTGGACAGACGGAACACGGCCACGTCCATGACGCTGCGGCTGTCGCGGGTGCTTACGTCATAGAGCGTTGGAGCGAAGAAATCTGACTGCTCGTCACCCTTGGGCGGTTTGCGCACAAGGGTCGCCGGTTGTGAACTATGAGCTGCCGGGCGGCGTTCTTGGTCTGCTTCGCGTTGCAAGCGAGCGGCAGCGTGCTCGTATGTCTCGCCGGGGAGCGCTGCCGCCTCGATGCGCTCCCTGTTTCGTCTCCGGATGTTCTCACCAAGGCGATCCAGCGCGCCTCCCAATTCGCCTAGCACGGCGCCTATCGGCTGGGGACCGCTGTGCCTGCTAGTCATACGGGTAGCCCATCCCGCGCCGCACAAAGTCGGTAGTAGGCAGCTCGCTCGCGGGCACCGCCTGCATACCTCTGGCCACGGTTCAGGCGCCCATTCCGGGCCGGGGGGCCGGGCTGGAATGTTTGCACGCATCAATCCATGCCTCGACCTCGGCCAAATCCCATACGACCTTGCGGCTACTAAGTGCGATGCGCTGAGGGAATTTCCCCTGCTTTTCAAAGTTGTAGATCGTGCGCTCGCACAGTGGAATCATCTCTAGCAGCTGCTTTTTGCTAATGAGAACTTTACGCGCTCTCCTTAATTCTCTTTCCACACCGAATACCTCATTTTGTCATTGTCTGAGGTTTAATTATTGCTACACAATGCCGGTGATTTCCAGCATTTCAGTACGATTTTTTTCAATTAAATCAATCACTTAGTGTCCGAAAATTCACGGTTTGACGGACAATCTTGATAACTCAAACCGCTGTTTTTATTAGGTTTAAAATAGGCACAGAAAGCCAATTTATTGCGTCCGGAAATTCATACGTTTTACGGACAAAAAAATGCCCACCGAAGTGGGCATTTCGCGACAAAATGCAGGTCTCAAGGCTCCGAATCAGTCCTTGGGTCGAGGTTTCCTGAGTGTCCACTCGTCAATCATGTCCGCCCAATCCTGTAGCATTGCCCGGCGCTGATCGCGGTACTCGGCCTTGTTGTAGACGGCTCGAACGCCCTTCTGTTCGTGCGCAAGGCACTTCTCGATCCAGTCAGTGTTATAGCCCGCCTCATGCAGTAGCGTGCTGGCTGTGCGCCGCAAGTCGTGCGGTCCGAACTTGCCAAGCGACTGCCCTTCCTTCTGAGCTAGACGATAGGTCAGCGTGAGCACCTGATTGAGCGTGGCGCTGCTCATCGGCAAGTCCGAGTCATAGCGAGATGGCAGTACGTACTCCGAACCGCCCGCGAAGGTTTTCAGGGCAATGAAAATGTCCAGCGCCTGCCTAGACAGGAACACCAAATGGGGGTTGCGGCGTTTCATCCGCTCCTTGGGGATTGTCCAGAGCGCGTCGGTGAAATTGATCTCGCTCCACGTCGCGTTAGTTAGTTCGCTTTTGCGTACCATCGTCAGCAACAGCAGCTTGGCGGCCGCCCGAATGGAAGGCGTGGTGCCAATGCGCTCCATGTACTGGTACATCAAGCCGATTTCATCGGGCGTCAGTGCTCGATCTCGCGGCTCGAACTTGGCGATAGTCGAGGGGCGCACCAGATCGGCCGGGTTCTCGACCTTCTGGCCGCGTTCGATGGCCCAGCGATAGACCTGCAAGACGATCTCTCGCGAATGCACCGCCGTTGCCGGTGCGCCTCGCTCTACAATGGCGTCTGTCAGCGCTCGCAAGTCTTCATGGGTAATCTCTACCAGTTTTTGGTTGCCAAATTTCGGCTTTAGCTCGCGCTCGTAGACTGAGCGGCGCATGTCTCGGGTATTGGGGGCCATCTGATAGCCGCGCAACCACTTCTCGGCCCACGCGCCGAATGTCTCTGCATCCTTGACGCGGGCTTTGTCCCGCGCCTTCTCCTTGGCTGGAGATTTCCCTGCGGCGATCATCTTCTTAGCTTCGCCCAGCCGTTCGCGGGCTTCCGCTAGCGTGATCCCTCCGACACCGTAGCGGCCGAAGGTGATTGTCTCCTGCCTGCCGTGGATCGAGTAGTTGTAGCGGAATGAAATCGAACCCGCAGGCGTGATGGCCACGTAGAGGCCGTCACGGTCATTCACTTTATAGAGCTTGTCCTTCGGCTTGAGGTTGCGCAGCTTGGTATCAGTCAGCATGGTCGGGTTGGGTTTCCTCTCAAAAATACCATGCTCAAAAAAGCCCCACACATCCTCAAAAACTTCTTTCAGGACAATGAGTTATCTAAATTCGATACCATGAACACCCCATCAGAAGCGGCATGGTATCGAGTGCCGAACATGGCATCAGGTTCAAATCGTACCATCTACCATGCCATAAAAACGGGGTGCTTGGCGATGCGAAAATTTGCCAGACAGTGCCACACCAAGAACGAAAAAAGCCCGCAGTTACGCGGGCTTAGGGGTGTTTTAATGCACTTTGGTGCCAGTCTATGCCGGACGCGGGATCATTCCCACTCGATCGTCGCCGGCGGCTTGCCGCTGATGTCGTACACCACGCGGGAGATGCCGTTCACTTCGTTGATGATGCGGTTGGAGACGCGGCCGAGGAAGTCATACGGCAGGTGCGCCCAGTGCGCGGTCATGAAGTCGATGGTTTCTACCGCACGCAGGGAGACCACCCAGTCGTATTTGCGGCCGTCGCCCATCACGCCGACCGAACGCACCGGCAGGAATACGGTGAACGCCTGGCTGACTTTGTTGTACAGGTCGGCTTTGTGCAGCTCTTCGATGAAGATGGCATCGGCGCGGCGCAGCAGATCGCAGTACTCTTTCTTCACTTCGCCCAGCACGCGCACGCCCAGACCCGGGCCCGGGAACGGATGACGGAACAGCATGTCGTACGGCAGGCCCAGCTCCAGGCCGATCTTGCGCACTTCGTCTTTGAACAGCTCTTTCAGCGGCTCGACCAGGCCCAGCTTCATCTCTTTCGGCAGGCCGCCCACGTTGTGGTGCGATTTGATCACGTGCGCTTTGCCGGTGGCGGAAGCGGCGGATTCGATCACGTCCGGGTAGATGGTACCCTGCGCCAGCCATTTCACCTGCTCTTGCTTGCAGGCCTCTTCGTCGAACACTTCAACGAACACGCGGCCGATGATTTTACGCTTGGCTTCCGGCTCGTCCACGCCCGCCAGTGCGGTCAGGAAGCGGTTTTCCGCCTCGACGTGCACGATGTTCAGGCCGAAGTGGTCGCCGAACATTTCCATCACCTGCTTGGCTTCGTTCAGGCGCAGCAGGCCGTTGTCGACGAACACGCAGGTCAGGCGTTTGCCGATGGCGCGGTGCAGCAGCATCGCGGTCACGGAGGAGTCGACACCGCCGGACAGGCCGAGGATCACGTGGTCTTCACCCACCTGCTCGCGGATGCGCTCAACCGCATCTTCGATGATGGTGGCCGGGGTCCACAGGGCTTCACACTGGCAGATGTCCAGTACGAAGCGCTCCAGCATGCGCTGGCCCTGGCGGGTGTGGGTCACTTCCGGGTGGAACTGCACGCCGTAGAAGCGTTTTTCTTCGTTGGCCATAATGGCGAACGGGCAGGTGTCGGTGCTGGCGATGGTCACGAAGTCGGACGGGATCGCGGTCACTTTGTCGCCGTGGCTCATCCACACGTCCAGCAGCGGTTTTCCGGCCGGGCTGATGGCGTCTTCGATGTCGCGCAGCAGCGCGCTCTCTTTGACGATTTCCACCTGCGCGTAGCCGAACTCGCGTTCGGTGGAACCCTGCACATGGCCACCCAGCTGCATCGCCATGGTCTGCATGCCGTAGCACACGCCCAGCACCGGCACACCGGCGTTGAACACGTAGTCCGGGGCGCGCGGGCTGCCGGCTTCGGTGGTGCTTTCCGGGCCACCGGAGAGGATGATGCCGCTTGGGTTGAATTCGCGGATCTGCTCTTCGCTAACGTCCCAGGCCCACAGTTCGCAGTAAACGCCGATTTCGCGCACGCGGCGGGCGACCAGTTGGGTGTATTGCGAACCGAAGTCCAGTATCAGGATGCGATGCTTATGGATATTTTGTGTCATGTGAGGCGAATTCCAGCAACAAGAGAAAAAGAGCGAAAATGTGTGTTTCGGGATGGGGCTTAACGCCCCACCCCGGCCTCTCACTCAGGAGAGGTTAAGGCATTAGCCCATGCGGTAGTTCGGCGACTCTTTGGTGATGGTCACGTCGTGCACGTGGCTTTCCTGAATGCCGGCGCCGCTGATGCGCACGAACTCCGCCTTGGTGCGCAGATCGTCGATGGTGGCGCAGCCGGTCAGGCCCATGCAGGAGCGCAGGCCGCCCATCTGCTGGTGCACGATGGCTTTCAGCATGCCTTTATAGGCCACGCGGCCTTCGATACCTTCCGGCACCAGTTTGTCGGCGGCGTTATCGGTCTGGAAGTAACGGTCGGAAGAGCCTTTGGACATCGCGCCCAGCGAGCCCATGCCGCGGTAAGATTTGAACGAACGGCCCTGATACAGCTCGATTTCGCCCGGGGATTCTTCGGTGCCCGCCAGCATGGAGCCAACCATCACGCAGGATGCGCCCGCGGCGATCGCTTTGGCGATGTCGCCGGAGAAGCGGATGCCGCCGTCGGCGATAACCGGGATGCCGGTGCCTTCCAGCGCTTCCACCGCGTCGGCGATGGCGGTGATCTGCGGCACGCCCACGCCGGTCACGATGCGGGTGGTGCAGATGGAGCCTGGGCCGATACCCACTTTCACCGCGCTCACGCCGGCTTCAGCCAGCGCTTTGGCGCCCGCTGCGGTCGCGACGTTGCCGCCGACGATCTGCAGATCCGGGTATTTGGCGCGGGTTTCGCGGATGCGCTGCAACACGCCTTCGGAGTGGCCGTGCGAGGAGTCGATCAGCAGGACGTCAACGCCTGCCGCCACCAGCGCGTCAACGCGCTCTTCGTTGCCGGCGCCGGCGCCGACCGCCGCGCCCACGCGCAGACGGCCGTGCTCGTCTTTACAGGCGTTCGGCTTACGTTCCGCTTTTTGGAAGTCTTTAACGGTGATCATGCCCAGCAGGTGAAAGCTGTCGTCCACCACCAGCGCTTTTTCTACGCGCTTTTCGTGCATCTTCTGCAGCACCACGTCGCGCGCTTCACCTTCTTTCACGGTGACCAGGCGATCTTTCGGCGTCATAACCGCGGTGACCGGCTGGGTCAGATCGGTCACGAAGCGCACGTCGCGGCCGGTGATGATGCCGACCAGCTCGTTGTCTTCGGTGACGACCGGGTAACCGGCGAAGCCGTTGCGCGCGGTCAGCTCTTTCACTTCCTGCAGCGTGGTGGATGGGGTAACGGTCTGCGGGTCGGTAACTACGCCGCTTTCATGCTTCTTCACGCGGCTGACTTCTTCAGCCTGGCGCTCGATGGACATGTTTTTGTGGATGAAGCCCAGGCCGCCTTCCTGCGCCAGCGCGATGGCCAGGCCGGATTCGGTAACGGTATCCATGGCTGCGGACAGCATAGGGATGTTCAGGCGGATGGTTTTGGTCAGTTGAGTGCCGAGCTCTGCGGTGTTAGGCAGAACCGTGGAGTGGGCTGGAACCAGGAGGACGTCGTCAAACGTCAGAGCTTCTTTAGCGATACGTAGCATGGGCAATATCTCACCAGGGTGGGCTGTGAAAAAGATAAAATATTGCCGCGGCATTATACAGAGCGGAATCGGTTGCCTCCAGCACTTTCTTACAAAAAGTCTTGATTACCTTTTTCAGCCATGTAGTATCGACCAATTAAGTGATTGTTTTGAAATTTGATCTGGGTCACATGTCGCTACCTGTTTCGCCTTCCATTTTTACCGTAAGCCGCCTCAATCAGACGGTTCGCCAACTGCTGGAAAGGGAAATGGGGCAGATTTGGCTCTCCGCCGAGATCTCCAACCTCTCCCAGCCCGCCTCCGGCCACTGGTATTTCACGCTGAAAGACGATCGCGCCCAGGTGCGCTGCGCGATGTTCCGCAACAGCAACCGCCGCGTCACCTTCCGGCCGCAAAACGGCCAGCAGGTCCTGGTGCGCGCCAGCATCACGCTGTATGAACCGCGCGGCGACTACCAGCTGATCGCCGAGAGCATGCAGCCCGCCGGCGACGGCCTGCTGCAGCAACAGTTCGAGCAGTTGAAACAGCGCCTGAGCGCCGAAGGACTGTTCGATCAGCAATTCAAGCAGCCGCTGCCCGCCCCGGCCAAACGCGTCGGGGTGATCACCTCCGCCAGCGGCGCGGCGCTGCACGATATTCTGCAGGTATTGCAGCGGCGCGATCCGTCGCTGCCGATCGTCATCTACCCCACCTCGGTGCAGGGCGCGGAAGCGCCGATGCAGATCGTGCGCGCCATCGAGACCGCCAACCGCCGCGACGAATGCGACGTGCTGATCGTCGGCCGCGGCGGCGGTTCGCTGGAGGATTTGTGGAGCTTCAACGACGAACGCGTGGCGCGGGCGATCTTCGCCAGCCGCATTCCGATCGTCAGCGCCGTCGGCCATGAAACCGACGTCACCATCGCCGACTTCGTCGCCGATCTGCGCGCACCGACCCCTTCCGCCGCCGCCGAACTGGTCAGCCGCAATCAGCTTGAGCTGTTGCGCCAGCTGCAGTCGCAGCAGCAGCGGCTGGAGATGGCGATGGATTACTACCTGGCGCAGCGCCAGCAGCAGTTCACCCGCATTCACCACCGTTTACAGCAGCAGCATCCGCATCTGCGCCTGGCGCGCCAGCAAACGCTGCTGTTCAAGCTGCAGCGCCGGATGGAAGACGGCATGCAGCAACAGCTGCGCCTGGCCGCCCGCCGCAGCGAACGCGCCCAGCAGCGGCTGGCGCAAGTGCAGCCGCAGGGCCGCATTCACCGCTATCAACAGCGCGTGCAGCAGCAGGAATACCGCCTGCAGCAGGCGATGGAGCGGCAGCTTAACGCCTACCGCCAGCGCTTCGGCGTGGCCTGCAGCCAGTTGGAAACCGTCAGCCCGCTGGCGACGCTGGCGCGCGGCTACAGCGTGACGCAAACCCCACGCGGCGAGCTGCTGAAAACCACCAAACAGGCGCAGGTCGGCGAACTGCTGAAAACCCGCCTGCAGGATGGCTGGGTAGAAAGCGAGGTGAAAACCATCACCGTCGCCAAGAAGCCGCGCAAGAAACGCGCGGCCGAGTAACCCCTACTCCAGCGTAAAACGCTCGCCCGGTTCGCCGTTCACCCACAGCGCGCGCATTTCGCCTTCCGGTAAACTGAGCGCCAACGTGCGCCAGGCCGGGCGGAAACGCCCTTCCGTCGTGATATCCAGCATGATGCGCTGATGGTCGCAGCGCATTTCCCAGCGCAGCCACAGCGCATCGCCCTGTCGCCAGCCCTCGCTTTCACCGTCGTCCTCAAACAGCAGCCCGCTGCTTGCGCCGCAGCCCTTGAGCGGAAACAGCCGCAGCTCGCGCCGATCGTCGGCGGCCACGTCCACATGCGCCAACCGCTGCGACAGCGGCAGCGCCGCCCCGGCGCGCACCAGCAGCGGCACACGCTCCAGCGGCGCCGCCAGCATCACCGTCTGGCCGCCGCCGAACCACTGGCCGCTGTAGAAGCAGTACCAGCCTTCGCCGTTGTCCGGCAGATACACCGAACGGCGACGTTGCCCCGGCTCCACCACGCTGGCCACCAGCAGATCGCGGCCGATCAGAAAATCGTCGTTCTCGCCGAAGGTGCGCGCATCCTGTTCATGATCGAGGAAGGTCGGGCGCAGCATCGGCTCGTCGTCGGCGCAGGCCTGCCACAACAGGGTGTAGAAATACGGCATCAGCCGGTAACGCAGGTTGATCGCCTCGCGCACTGCCGGGGTGGCGGCCGGGTACATCCAGGGCTCATTGACCGTGGCGTCGTCGTTCCAGGAGTGAATGGTGAAACGCGGATGCATCACGCCGTTTTGCACCCAGCGCACCAGCAACTCCGCATCCGGTTTGTCGCCGGAGAAGCCGCCGACATCGTGGCCGAGGTTATACAGCCCGGACAGGCTCATGCCCAACCCCATGCGGATGTTGTAGCGCAGCGTCTGCCAGCTGGTGCGGTTGTCACCGCTCCAGGTCTGCACGTAGCGCTGCATGCCGGCACAGCCGGAGCGCGAGATCAGGTACGGCCGCTTCTGCGGCGCGAAGCGCTGCTGAGCCTCCATCGAGGCGCGCATCATCAGCAGCGGCATCACCGGGCGGATGTGCTTGATGGCGATTGGCCGCCCGAAGCCGTGGCAGCGCGCTTCGCCATCCCACACTTCGTACTCGTTGTTGTCGTTCCAGGTCGAGTCGATGCCCATCTCCAGCAGCTGCTGCGTGACGCCCTGCTGCCACCAGCGCACCGCCGCAGGGTTGGTGAAGTCGAGGTGCGATCCCTCGTCGTCCCAGAAGCTGGAGCGTTCGGGCGCGTCGCTTTGCGAATCGCGGATAAACAGCCCCTGCGCCGCCACCGCCTGATACTGCGGGTGATCCTGCAGCAGGCACGGCTTGATGTTGGCCGCCAGCCTGAGGCCGGCGTCGTGAAACGCCTGGCTCAGTTGCTTGGGCTGCGGCACCTTGTCGTAGTTCCAGTTGAACACGTAGCGCTTGTTGTTGATCGAGGTGTAGCCCGACGACAGCTGGAAAGAGTCGCAGGGAATGGCGTGTTGGCGACACAGCGCGATGAACTGCTGCAGCTGCTGCTGGGCGTCCGGCGCGTCGGTGTAGTGCATGGTCGAACCGCTGTAGCCCAGGCTCCACTTCGGCCCGAAGTGGGTGCGGCCGGTCAGGCGTACGAAGGCCTTGGTGACGTCCACTACCTTCGGCCCGAGGAACAGGTAGTAATCCAGATCGCCCGCTTCGGCCTGATAGCGGCGATAGGCCGCGTGGTAGTTGTCGATCTCGTTGCCCAGATCCAGCCAGCAGCTGCTCAGGTTGTCGTAAAACAGGCCGAAGCTCGCCTCCGGCCCACGGGTGATGGTGAACGGAATGTGCTTGTACAGCGGATCGGTGCTGGCGGCGTTGTAGCCCATGGCGTCCAGGTTGCGCATTTCGAAGCGGCGGCCGGTGCGTTCCAGATCGCCGGCCTTCTCCCCCAGGCCGTAATAACGCTCATCGGCGAAACGCCGCTGATAGTGCGCCACGCCGTCGCCGTGCGCATTGAGCAGGTAGGCGCTGGTCGGCCGATCCGCCGCCAGCGGCCGCCATTCGCCGGCGGCGTTGCAATATTCCCATTCCAGCCACAGCGGCTGATGCACCGTCACGCGCAGCAGCGGCGTGCTGACCATCAGCCGCTCGCCCTCCTGGCGCAGCTGATAGCCCGGCAGGCTGAAGCCGGCGACGCTGAGCCGATCGCGCCCCTCCCAGGGCACATCCTCCTGCGGCGCGATGCTCCAGGTGCGATCCAGCGCCAGTTCGCCCTCACGTTTTATCAACACGCGGAACAGACCGTCTTCCAGCACGTACAGGCAGAAACGGTGGCGTTCATCGACCAGCAGCTCAACGTGGTCGGCATGCTGCGCCGCCAGCGTCCAGTTTTTCAAGGTTTTCATAAGCATTCCACTTAGCTGTGTGAAGGTGTTTTCTTACCGCCGCGTTCGGCGATCAGGGCAATCAGGAACAGGGCACCGATCAGATCGAAGAAGCCCATGGCGATGAACAGCGGGTTGAAGCCGATGGTGTCGGATACCGCGCCGATCAGCAGCGTGAACAGGAAGCTGGCGATCCAGGCGCTGGATCCGCGCATGCCGTTGACCGTCGCCATCTGGTTTTTATCGAACGACTCCACCACCAGCGCGCTGAGCATGCAGGAGATCACCTGGTGGCCGAAGCCGCCGATCGAGATCAGCGCGATCGCCACATAGGGATCTTGGGTGATCGCCACGAACGCCAGCGACACCATCAGGAAAGCGCCGGTCACCGAGCTGGCGACCACCGAGTTGACGCGGCTGCAGCCGAACCATTTGCGGTACAGGGTGGTGAGATAGCCGCTGGCGACGCTGCCGATATCCGCCGCCAGAAACGGCAGCCAGGCGAACATCGCGATCTGTTTCAGATCCATGCCGCGTTCGGTGGCCAGGTACAGCGGCACCCAGAAGCTGAATACCGCCCAGGCCGGCTCGGCGAGAAAGGCCGGGATGGCGATGCCGTAAAACTTCTTGTTCTTGCACAGGCTGGCCAGCGAGGTGAGGAACGGCAGCTTAGGCAGCACCGGTTCGTTGTCTTCGCGGATCAGATCCAGCTCTTGCTGGCTGAGGTTCGGGTGCTGCTGCGGCGAGTGGTAGAACAGCCACCACAGCACCACCCAGATCAGCGCCAGCCCGCCGGAGAACAGGAAGGCGCCCTGCCAGCCGAAAGAGACGTGAGCGATGACGATGATCGGCGGCGCCAGCATGGCGCCGATGGAGAAACCGACGCCGGCCCAGCCGGCGGCGATCGGCCGCTCCTTCTTCGGGAACCAGTCGGAGATCGCCTTGGCGTTGGCCGGGGTGGCCGCCGCCTCCGCGCCCCCCATGAAGAAACGCAGAATGGCCAGTTGCAGCCAGCTGCCTGCGCCGGCGTGCAGCATGCATACCACCGCCCAAATACCGGCGCAGATCAGAAAGCCCATCTTCAGGCCGATAACGTCGATCAGCCAGCCGCAGATCGGCTGAAACACCGTGTAAGCCAGTTGGAACGACGCCACCACCCAGGCATATTGCTCGGTGCTCATGTTCAGGCTGGTTTTCAGCTCCGGCGCCAGAATGCCCAGCGAGTTGCGGGTGATGTAGTTGACCGTGACGCCCAGCAAGAACAGCGCCAGCATCCACCAGCGCAGCGATTTGAACTTGCGCCGGCCGCTCTGCGCGACCGCCTGATTGATCTCCACACTCATCGGTTCTCTCCCCGCGGCCGCCGGCTACGGCGACGCGCGTTTTGGTAGGGTACGTTGTGCTATCAAACACGGGGCGGTGAAAACGGGTCGGCGCCGTATCATTGGCCGACAGATAATCACAACCCCATGATTTATTTTTGTTTTCTTTTTCGCACACCGTTAAAATTGGACTGACAGGTCGCTAAAATTGGTGTACCAATGCAGACTACTCAGCGAGAGCGCGCAGCGAAACGGGGTTTTTTGCAAAGATTTTCACAGACGGGTGAAAAAATAGTCATAATGACCAAGAAATCCGGTCAAGACGCTGAAAATCTGCAATGAAAATATTCTCACGGACGAATTTGAAGGAGATCACAGAATGAACGGAAAGCTGAAAATTCAGGAGATCGCTCGCCAAACCGGGTTGTCGATCAGCACCGTTTCCCGCGTGCTGGCGGGCAAGGCCAACACCAGCGCCGAGGCGCGCCGCAAGGTGCTGGACTGTGCGCAGCAAAACGGCATTCTGCAGGGCATTTCCAGCGGCCGGCTGATGCTGAACAACGTGATGGTGTTCGCGCCGCAGCGCGCGTTCGACGTGCGCACCGACATCTTCTACTACAAGGTCATTCAGGGTATCGCCGCCGCGCTGATGGAGCACGAGGTGCGCATCCGCTACTGCGGGCTGGAAGAGCAACACAGCGACGGCGCGCTGTTTCTGGAAAAAATGAGCGACCCGCACACCGAAGCGGCGCTGATCATCGGCATCGACGACGAGCATATCCACACCCTGGCCGCCGATCTGCACAAGCCCTGCGTGCTGATCAACTGCAGCGATCGGCAGATGCGGCTGGACAGCGTCTCGCCGGATCATCAGCTGATCGGCGACTATTCCGCCAGCTACCTGTTCCAGCAGGGGCACAGCCATATCCTCAATCTGCAATGCCTGCGCCGCCACACCATGGAGCTGCGGCTGGCGGGCATCCGCCAGGCCTACGCCCGGCATCATCTGCCGTTCGACGACGGCCGCCATCTGATCACCACCTCCGGCTTCGGTGGCGAAGAGGCCGAGCAGGCGCTGACCACCTATCTCGATGGCATCCACGGCCACGCCCCGCTACCGACGGCGATCCTGGCCGGCGGCGACTACATGGCGGTCGGGGCGGTCAAAGCGCTCAACAAGCGGGGGCTGAGCGTGCCGGGCGACGTCTCGGTGATGAGCACCGACGGCTTCAATCTGGCGGAAATCCACGATGTGCCGCTGACCTCGGTGCAGGTGCCGCGCGACGAACTGGGTTACGAGGCGATCCAGCTGCTGCAGCGGCGCATGCTGCGCGCCGACGCGCCGCCGTGCAATCTGCTGCTGCACGGCCGGCTGGCGGTGCGCGCCTCGGTGCGACGCATCAGCCCGCACAAGACCGCGCCGGCGGTGAGCACGCATGACCACAGGCTTTATGACGAGTAGGCTACACTTAGGCACAGTGCATTCATTCGATGAGGTAAAATTTTTGCCTAAGGAGAGCCACTATGCCAGCCCAGCGCATGCGTTCCGTCATTCCTCCCTACATGCTGCGCCGCATCATTGAACACGGCAACGCCCCGCAGCGCGACTGCGCGCTGCACACGCTGAACCACGTGCAAAGCCTGCTCGGCAACAAGCCGCTGCATTCGCCGACCGAGAAAAACGCCCGAGCCGGCGAAGCGCTCCGCGATATCTACGACGCCCAGAACGGCACCCAGCTGCCCGGCAAACAGGTGCGCAAAGAGGGCCAGCCCAGCAACCACGATGTGGCGGTGGACGAAGCCTACGACTATCTCGGCGTCACCTACGATTTCTTCTGGCAGGCCTACCGCCGCAATTCACTGGATAACCAGGGGCTGCCGCTGGTCGGCAGCGTGCACTACGGCAAGGAGTACCAGAACGCCTTCTGGAACGGCCAGCAGATGGTGTTCGGCGACGGCGACGGCGAGATCTTCAACCGTTTCACCATCGCCATCGACGTGGTCGGCCACGAGCTGGCGCACGGCGTGACCGAGAGCGAAGCCGGGTTGATCTACTACCAGCAGTCCGGGGCGCTCAACGAGTCGTTGTCCGACGTATTCGGCTCGTTGGTCAAGCAGTTCCACCTGCAGCAAACCGCCGATAAAGCCGACTGGCTGATCGGCGCCGGGCTGCTCGCCGAGGGCATCAAAGGCAAAGGGCTGCGCTCGATGTCGGCACCCGGCACCGCCTACGACGATCCGCTGCTGGGCAAAGACCCGCAGCCCGCCAGCATGAAGGATTATATCCAGACCAAGGAAGACAACGGCGGCGTGCACCTCAACTCCGGCATCCCCAACCGCGCCTTCTACCTGGCGGCGACGGCGCTGGGCGGCTTCGCCTGGGAGAAAGCCGGTTACGTCTGGTATGACACGGTGTGCGACAAAGCGCTGCCGCAAAACGCCGACTTCGCCACCTTCGCCCGCACCACGGTGAAACATGCGCAAGCGCGTTTCGACCAGAGCGTGGCGGACAAGGTGCAGCAAGCCTGGCATCAGGTGGGGGTGGAATAATGAAACCGCTGCCGACGCTCAATCAGGATACGGTCATTGAGCTGGCGCGCGAGGGAGGCTTTGCCTACATTCCCAAACTGGCGGGCCAGCGCCGCATCGCGCTGGCCGATATCACGCCGGAGCAGCGGCAGCGCCTGAATCAGTTGCTGAACCAGACGCTGCCCTACGCGCAGGAAGAAGGCCAGCCCAGCTCCCCCGGCTGCGGCGACCAGCGCTACTACCGCGTGCAAATCAACTACACCAGCCCCACCCTGAGCACTGAGATCGTGCTGTTAATCCCGGAAAGCAGCGCGCCGCAGGCGCTGGTGGATCTGTGGAAAACCGGCCAGGTGGATGAGTGAGGACTTACAGCGGCTGATAGCTGAAATTCACCCGTTTTTTGGAGATCAGCCCGTGCCCGTTCTGGCACAGGTAATCCACCGCCCCGCAGGCTTTCAATTCTTGCAGCGGCTGCCCGCACTCCGGGCAGCTCGCCAGCTGCCGATAATCGCGCTGGCAGGCTTCACAAAGGTAGTGACCCGCTACCCACTTCATGGTCTGACGGCATTGCGGACAGTGCGCTTCCATAACGACTCCAGGTTAAATCGCGCCCCATGAGCGCAAGAAATAAATCCCCAACGCGGTGGTGAAGAACGAACCGACGGTGGTGATGGCGATAATGTTGGCCGCCAGCGTGGCGTTGCCGCCCATGGCGCGCGTCATCACATAGCTGCCCGACGCGGTCGGCGTGGCGGAAAACAGGAAGATAATGCCCAGCGCAGCCCCCTGAAACCCGCACAGCCAGCCGGCCAGCGTCATCAGGCACGGCACCAGAAACAGCTTGGCCGCCGACGACAGCGCCGCCACGTTGGACGAACGGAACATGGCGCGAAAATCCAGGCTGGCGCCGGTGCACAGCAGCGCCAGCGGCAGCGACAGCGCAGAGATATAGCTGCCGGTCTGGCGGATCACGGTCGGGATGCCCAGCCCGGTTTGCGCGTACAGCAGCCCGCACACCAGGCCGATGATCAGCGGGTTGGTAACGATGCTGCGCAGCAAAGACAGGTGGCTGATTTTCTTGCCCTGCCCGCCCTGCAGGCTGCGCGTGAGGGTGATGACCGACAGCACGTTGAACAGGATCACCGTCACCGTCAGGTACAGCGAGGCGAGCGCAATGCCTTCGCTGCCGTAGGCGGTCATGGCGTAGGCCAGGCCGACGATGGCGGTATTGGCGCGGAAACCGCCCTGCACGAACACCCCTCGCTCACGCGGCTCTTTCACCAGCCACTTGGCGGCCAGCTCCAGGAGCAGGAAGGTCGCCAGCGTGCCGACCGCGCCGAACAGCACCAGCGGCAGGTTGCCGAGCAGCTGCGGGTGGTTGGTGGCGATGCTGAAAAACAGCAGGCATGGCAGCGCCAGATTGAACACCAGGCGGGTCGCGCCGTCGACGAAGCGGTCATCCATCAGGCGCCAATGGCGCAGCAGGATCCCCAACAGCATCATCAGCAGATTCGGCACGGTGACGTTGAACGCAAAACTCCAGGTTTCCCAGGACATGGTGTTCCTTCAGGCAGGCGAGGTAATCTTCAGATAATAAAACGATTTCGGGCCAATAAAAAAGGGGCGCGGCATCACTGCCGCGCCCCTCATGAGCGATTACTTGCTCTTTTTCAGGTGGCTCATCAGGCGCTTGCGCTTACGCATCTGGGTCGGCGTCAGCAGGTTGCGTTTGCCGGCGAACGGGTTGTCACCCTCTTTGAACTGGATGCGGATCGGCGTCCCCATCACGTTCAGCGAGCGGCGGAAGTAGTTCATCAGGTAGCGTTTGTACGAATCGGCCAGATCGCTGACCTGGTTGCCGTGGATCACCACGATCGGCGGGTTGTAACCGCCGGCGTGAGCATATTTCAGCTTCACGCGGCGGCCGCGCACCAACGGTGGCTGGTGATCGTCAACCGCCATCTGCATGATTTTGGTCAGCATCGAGGTGTTTACGCGGCGGGTTGCGCACTCGTAGGCTTCCTGCACCGATTCGAACAGGTTGCCGACGCCGCTGCCGTGCAGAGCGGAAATGAAGTGCACGCGCGCGAAGTCGACGAAGCCCAGACGCAGGTCGAGCATCTCTTTCACGTGCTCGCGATCTTCTTCGCTCATGCCGTCCCACTTGTTGACCGCAATCACCAGTGAGCGCCCACTATTGAGGATAAAGCCGAGCAGCGAGAGATCCTGATCGGAGATGCCTTCACGCGCGTCGATCACCAGCAGCACCACGTTGGCGTCTTCAATCGCCTGCAGGGTCTTGATCACCGAGAATTTCTCGACGGTTTCGGTCACCTTGCCGCGTTTGCGCACCCCGGCGGTGTCGATCAGCACGTATTCGCGTTCGTCGCGCACCATCGGAATGTAGATGCTGTCGCGGGTGGTGCCCGGCATGTCATACACCACCACGCGCTCCTCGCCGAGGATGCGGTTAGTGAGCGTAGACTTACCGACGTTCGGGCGACCGACAATCGCCAGCTTGATCGGCAGATCCTGCGGGTTGAACGCTTCTTCCGGCTCTTCGTCTTCTTCGCCTTCCAGCGTTTCGCCGTTTTGCTCGGCCCAGTAAGCGGCGTTGGCCTCTTCCTCGGTCAGCTCGACGTCTTCCGGTTTTTCCGGCACAAACGGCACCAGCACGTGTTCGATCAGTTGGGTCACGCCACGGCCGTGGGAAGCGGCGATAGCGTAAACTTCACCCAGGCCGAGCGAGTAGAAATCGGCGGTGGCGGTGTCCGGATCCAGGCCGTCGGTCTTGTTGGCCACCAGGAAGGTCGCCTTCTGGCGGCTGCGCAGGTGCTGGGCGATGCCCTGATCCGCCGGCATCAGGCCGGCGCGGGCGTCGACCATGAACAGCACGATGTCCGCCTCTTCGATCGCCAGCAGCGACTGACCGGCCATGCGCGTTTCGACGCCGTCTTCGGTGCCGTCGATACCGCCGGTATCGACGATGATGAATTCATTGCCTTCGATTTCAGCACGACCATACTTGCGGTCACGCGTCAGCCCCGGGAAATCCGCCACCAGCGCATCGCGCGTATGGGTTAAACGGTTGAACAAGGTGGATTTACCCACATTCGGGCGCCCGACCAGCGCGACGACAGGTATCATTGTTGAAGCCTCATTACTTAATAATCAATGCGTTACTGCACTGTGGATAGACACCAGCGGTACAGCTTATAAAAATACGAAACGGCCCCTGAACACTCAGGAGCCGTTTTCAAGCCTTGCGACGAGCGGCGTTAGCGGGTGAAAGCGTAAACTTTCCCGCCGCGAGCCTGGATGACCAGCTTGTCGCCGGCCACCATCGGCGCAGACAGGAAGCCGGAGCTGTCCACTTCCTGCTGGGCGACAAAACGGCCATCGGTGGTGTTGATCCAGTGCAGATAGCCTTCGGCGTCACCGGTCACCAGATAACCATTATACATCACCGGCGGCGTCAGGTTGCGGTGCAGCAGATCGCTCTGCGTCCACACGGTCACGCCGCCTTCGGTGCTGAGCGCGACTACGCGATCGTTTTGGTCGATCAGGTAGATGCGGCCCGCGTCGACGATGAAATCGTTCACCGAACCCAGCTCGCGTTTCCAGATAATCTGGCCGGAACGCAGATCCAGCGCCGTCAGGTTGCCGTTGTAACCCAGCGCGTAGACCACGCCGTCAACGATCACCGGCGTGGTGTCCACGTCGTTCAGGCGATCAATTTCGGTCGCGCCGCTCGGCTGAGAAATACGCTGTTGCCAGATCAGTTGCCCCTGCTGCATCAGCACGGCGCTGACGCGGCCATTGTCACCGCCGACGATGGCGGCGCCAAAGGCGACGGCCGGCGCGGATTCACCGCGCAGCGACAGCGAAGGCATGTCCAGGTTAACCGTCCATTTCACCGCGCCGTCGGCTTCGTTCAGCGCCTGCAGCATGCCGTTGGAGGTGTGCACCAACACCATGCCGTCGCTGACAACCGGACGGGAGATCGCTTCGCCGGCCACTTTGGTCTGCCAGGCGATGGCGCCGTCGGCGGTGTTCAATGCGTAAACCACCGCTTTTTCGCTGCCGACGTAAACCTTGTCACCCGCGACCGTCAGGCCGCCGGACAGCAGCGCAGACAGGTTGCTGGAGAAGAAGCCGGTCTTCTCGGAGAGATTGACCTTCCACTTCTCGTTGCCGCTGTCGGCGTCCATCGCTTTCACGATGCCGAAGCGATCGGCGGCGTAAATGGTGCTGTCCTGATAGGCCGGACGCAGGTGGGAGTAATACTCACCGATGCCGTCGCCCACCGAGGTGCTCCACGCCTTGCTCGGCGTAAACTGATTTTCAACTTTCGGCAACGGCGACATGGTAACCACGTCTTCTTCGCTGTTAAACAGCGAGCAACCACTCAGCAAGGCAGCGGAAACCAGTCCGACCAAGAGTGTTTTACGCAATTGCATGGGAATTCCCCTTAGCTGGACAAGTTATTCAATTTCATGCGCAGCAGAACCTGCAGCGCCTGAGAAGCGTTGGACTCAATGCCCTTGCTGTAAGCTTCGCGCGCGCCCTTGACGTCGCCCTTGGCCAGCAGCACATCGCCGCGCACATCCTGCATCATCGCCGCCCAGCCTTCGCCTTTCACGCCATCCAGCGTTTTCAGCGCTTCATCCAGCTTTTTCTCCTGCAGCTGGACGCGCGCCAGACGCAGGTCGATCATCGCCAACAGGTTGTCGTCTTTGGTCTGGCCCTGCGCCAGCGCCAATTGCTGTTCCGCCTTGGCGAAATCATTCTGTTCGACAAAGTGCTTGGCCAACTGCAGCGCGGCCAATACGCCGTAGCTGTTGCCGTTAGCCTGGACAAATTTCTCCGCGGCAGCCACGTCATCCGGCTTGCCGGCCGCCAGACGATCGCTGGCTTCCTGATAGGATTGCGATGCCGCCATCATGTTGGAGTTTTCATGGCTCTGCCAGTAACGCCAGCCAACCAGGGCACCAATTCCGAGCACCACGCCCACCGCCAGCGCTTTGCCGTTCTCGGCAAAGAACCGACGCAGTGCGTCGACTTGTTCGTTTTCAGTGGTATAGACTTCCACGGTGTCCTTCTCCTTAACCTAACATCAAAGCCAGACGCGCAGCGACTTCGCTTTGCGCCAGCGTTTCTTGTTCACCACTGCGCAGGTCTTTCACCACCACCTGCTGCGCCGCCACTTCGCTCTCACCCAGGATCAGCGCGATGCGCGCGCCCCATTTGTCCGCACGGGTGATCTGCTTCTTGAAGTTGCCGCCGCCGTAATTGGTCATCAGCTTCAACTGCGGCGCGGCGTCGCGCACCTGTTCAGCCAGCTGCATCGCCGCGCTCTGGGTGCCCGCGCCGGAAGAGATGACATACACGTCGATAGCCGACGGCGCCTTGAATTCCGGGTTAACCGCCTGCACCAGCAACACCAGGCGTTCGAGGCCCATGGCGAAACCGACCGCCGGGGTGGCACGGCCGCCCAATTGCTCGACCAGGCCGTCGTAACGGCCGCCCGCGCAGACAGTGCCCTGCGCGCCCAGGCTGGTGGTCACCCACTCAAACACGGTGCGGTTGTAGTAATCCAGACCGCGCACCAGGCGCTCGTTAACGGTATATGGGATACCTGCCTGCGCCAAAAGTTCACACAGACCGGCGAAGTGAGCACGGGATTCTTCGTCCAGGTACTCGGACAGGCGCGGCGCGTCGTTCAACAGCGCCTGCACCTCAGGATTCTTGGAGTCCAGCACGCGTAGCGGGTTGCTGTACATGCGGCGTTTGCAGTCTTCGTCCAGCACCTCGACGTGCTGCTCCAGGAATGCCACCAACGCGTCGCGGTAGTTGGCGCGCGCCTCCAGCGAACCGATGGAGTTCAGCTCCAGCTTGACGTGCTCGGCGATGCCCAGCGCTTTCCACCAGCGGGCGGTCAGCAGGATCAGCTCGGCGTCGACGTCCGGGCCTTGCAGGCCGAACACTTCCGCACCCAGCTGATGGAACTGACGGTAGCGGCCCTTCTGCGGGCGCTCGTAGCGGAACATCGGGCCGATGTACCACAGACGCTGTTCCTGATTGTACAGCAGACCATGTTCGATGCCGGCGCGCACGCAGCCAGCCGTCCCTTCCGGACGCAGCGTCAGGCTTTCGCCGTTGCGGTCTTCGAAGGTATACATCTCTTTTTCCACGACGTCGGTCACTTCACCGATCGCGCGTTTGAATAACGGGGTCTGCTCTACAATCGGCAACCGGATTTCGCTGTAACCGTAGCTGCCCAGCACCTGCTTGAGGGTGCCTTCAATACGCTGCCATAATGCCGTTTCTTCCGGCAGGTAGTCGTTCATGCCGCGAATGGCTTGAATGTTCTTTGCCACGTGAGTTCTCTGTCCGTTGTCTGTAAAAATGAACCTGATTATAGGGACTTTGCCGCCCGGTATTCAACGCGGATGCGGTTTTCTGCCCTTCAGGTTCATAAACAAGCGGGCCAACAGGCCCGCCGTGTAGCGATAACGCTTATTTTTCCAGCAGATTGACCGTGATGCGGTTGCTTTCGTCCATCATCGCGGCCTTGGCGCGAATTTTCGCTTCCAGCTGGTCGATCATCTGTTCGTTGTCGAAACGCTCTTTCTGGCGCACACCGTCTTCATAGAAGCCGCTCTTCTTGTGGCCGCCGGTCACGCCCATGGTGGACACCAGCGCTTCGCCCGGGCCGTTCACCACGCAGCCGATGATCGAAACGTCCATCGGCGTGATGATGTCTTCCAGGCGCTGCTCCAGCGCGTTCACCGTGCCGATCACGTCGAATTCCTGACGCGAACAGGTCGGGCAGGCGATGAAGTTGATGCCGCGCGCGCGGATGCGCAGCGACTTCAGGATATCGAAACCGACCTTCACCTCTTCGACCGGATCCGCCGCCAGCGAGATGCGCAGGGTGTCGCCGATGCCTTCAGACAGCAGCATGCCCAGGCCGATGGCCGATTTGACCGACCCGCTGCGTGCGCCGCCGGCTTCGGTGATGCCCAGATGCAGCGGCTGATCGATGCGCGAGGCCAGCAGGCGGTAGGATTGCACCGCCAGGAACACGTCCGACGCCTTGACGCTGACCTTGAACTGATCGAAGTTGAGCCGATCGAGGATGTCCACGTGGCGCATGGCGGATTCCAGCAGCGCTTCCGGCGTAGGTTCGCCGTACTTTTCCTGCAGGTCTTTCTCCAGCGAGCCGCCGTTGACGCCGATGCGAATCGGGATGTTCTTGTCGCGGGCGCAGTCCACCACCGAGCGAATGCGCGATTCGTTGCCGATGTTGCCCGGGTTGATGCGCAGGCAGTCTACGCCGTATTCGGCAACCTGCAGTGCGATGCGATAATCGAAGTGGATATCGGCGACCAGCGGCACGTTGACCTGCTGCTTGATCAGCTTGAACGCCTCGGCGGCGTCCATGGTAGGAACCGAAACGCGGACGATGTCAACGCCCACGCGCTCCAGCGCTTTGATCTGATTAACCGTTGCTTCAACATCGGTGGTACGGGTGTTGGTCATCGACTGCACGGCAATCGGCGCGCCATCACCAATAGGCACCTTGCCGACGTAAATGCGTGTAGATTTTCGACGGTTGATGGGCGCTTGGTTATGCATTACTTACTCTCCATTGCTGCTCTGACATCACGACCAGCCGCGCGATTACTGCGCGGCGACGGTCAGGCGAGCAACACGGTTTGACTTAACGAACCGGCTTAAATCAACCGGCTTACCCTGATACTGGATCTGTACTGCCGCCGGCGCGCCGATGGTCAGTTTATACGGCGCAGTGCCGGCCAGGTTCAGCTTGCCACCCTGCTTCTGGGTGCCGCTGAACAGCGTCTTACCGCTCGCATCGGTCACCTGCAGCCAGCAGTCGGCGGAGAAATCCATCACCAGCGCATTCGGATCGGCCACCGGCGCGGCCACGCCCGCATCGGCGGTCGGCAACGGCGCCTGTGCCGCCGGCGCGGTTTCCGGCAGGGTGGTCTGGCTTGGCGACACCACGGCAGGCTGCTGCTGAGCCGCTGCGCCGGCATCGGCCGGCGCGGCGCTGTTGTCGGTCAACGGCACGTTGGTGCCGGTGTCGGCATTGCCGTCGGTCAGCGGCACGGACTGCCCTTCGTTATTCTGCGAAAGCTGTGCCGAGGACTGATCGGCCATGGTGGCGATCTCTTCCTGCTGCGCCTTGTGGTTTTGCCACCACCAGGCGCCGGTCAGGCCGATCACCACGAACACGATAAGCCAGGTGAAGCTCATCAGCCAGCCGTCGCGTTTCTTGCGGCGCTTGCCCAGCGAGAAGCTTTGCATCGGCGCCACTTTCGCCATCTTCAACGGCGCCTGCTTGGCCAGCATCGGCAGCAGTTCGTCTTCCGGCAAATGCACCAGCTTGGCGTAGGAACGGATGTAGCCGCGCACGAAGGTGGACGCGAGGTCAGCGGACACGCTGTCTTCCTCGATATCGCGCACGGTGGACATTTTGAGACACAGGCGTTCTGCAACGGTCTGTTGGCTCAGCCCGAGTTGCTCACGGGCCTGACGCAGGCGCTGGCCCGTCGTCATGGATACGGTTTTATCTTGGGAGGCTTCAGTATTCATTAGCTAAGAACTGCTGGTACTGTTTGGATTGTGGAAAACTTCGCGCTAGCTGCTTGCCATAGCGTTGAACGCTATCCTGACGGCCGGCTAACGCGGCGAAACGAATCTGTAACCATAAGCTGCTGGCGCTGGCCGGCAGAACATGCTGATAAACATCCAATAAAAGTTGCGACTGGGCGCGCTTCCCTTCTCCAAATTGCTTTTCGGCCTCCGCCAACAGCGGAGTGCCTTTGTCCGGATCGACCTTCAGCGCGCGGCTCAACAGCGTGCGCGCTTCATCGTTTTGTCCGGCCTTGAGAAAACAGTAACCTGCGTTTTCCAGGCTGTCGGCGACCTGGCCATAATCGGGCGCCAGCGCCGCAGCGCTAAACTGCTGTTGCGCCGGTACATACTGCCCTAAACCGCAAAGAAACGCACCGTAATTATTCAATACGGTGCCATTGCCCGGCGCAAGTTTGAGCGCCTGCCGATAACGCTGTTCGGCCGCGGTATTTTCACCGATCCGCTGCTCATAGAGCGCCATGCCCAACTGCGTGCGGTAATCCTGCGGAGCTGCGTCCAGCGCCTTTTCCAGGTTCTGGCGCGCGGCGTCCATGTCGCCTTGCTGCAGGTACTCCAGGCCCAGTTGCAACCGCGTCTGGCCCGCCTCAGAGACTTGCGCTTCCTTTTCCGGCGCTGAACCGGAACACCCGGCCAACAACCCGGCCGCCAGCCACACACCCCACAGTTTCAGCTTCATGCCCGCATTCATTTCCTTATCGGCCGTCAGCTAACGCCCGCCAGCGACACGCTTTCGCATAACAGGCTGTTAGATAACAAAAAATGGTGCTATAGGATTCAGACCGCCCGTACGTTGATAGGTTCCCCGGCCATTTTCTTCTTCAGGGTACGCTTGGTACGGTCGATCACTTCACCCGCCAGTTGCCCGCAGGCGGCGTCGATATCGTCACCACGGGTTTTACGAACAATAGTCGTAAAGCCGTATTCCATCAACACCTTGGAGAAACGATCCACCCGGCTGTTGGAGCTGCGGCCGTAAGGGGCGCCCGGGAACGGGTTCCATGGGATCAGGTTGATCTTGCACGGCGTGTCTTTCAGCACTTCCGCCAGCTGATGCGCATCGTCGGTGCTGTCGTTGATATGATCCAGCATCACGTACTCGACGGTCACGCGGCCCTGGTTGGCGTTGGATTTCTCCAGATAGCGGCGCACCGCGGACAGGAAGGTCTCGATGTTGTACTTGCGGTTAATCGGCACGATCTCATCGCGGATGGTGTCGTTCGGCGCGTGCAGCGAGATCGCCAGCGCCACGTCGATCATGTCGCCCAGCTTGTCCAGCGCCGGCACCACGCCGGAGGTAGACAGGGTCACGCGGCGTTTGGACAGGCCAAAGCCGAAGTCGTCGAGCATGATTTCCATCGCCGGCACCACGTTGTTCAGGTTGAGCAGCGGCTCGCCCATCCCCATCATTACCACGTTGGTGATCGGGCGTTGGCCGGTCACCTTCAGCGCGCCGATGATTTTCGCCGCGCGCCACACCTGGCCGATGATTTCCGACACGCGCAGGTTGCGGTTGAAGCCCTGCTGCGCCGTCGAACAGAATTTGCACTCCAGCGCGCAGCCCACCTGCGAGGAGACGCACAGCGTCGCGCGGTCGGCTTCCGGGATGTACACGGTTTCGACCTGCTGATCGCCGACTTTAATCGCCCACTTGATGGTGCCGTCGGCCGAACGCTGTTCTTCCGCCACTTCCGGCGCGCGGATTTCCGCCACGCGTTGCAGCTTGCCGCGCAGGACTTTGTTGATGTCGGTCATCTGCTCGAAATCGTCGCAGCAGTAGTGGTAAATCCACTTCATCACCTGATCGGCGCGGAACGGTTTCTCGCCCATTTCGGCGAAGAACTCGCGCATTTGCTGGCGGTTCAGGTCCAGCAGGTTGATTTTGGCCGCAGCCGGTTGCTCCACGTTAACGGAGGGGGTAGTCAGCGAATTATTTTCAGACACGGTGTGCTCGGACGTGATGGGTTCTAACATAATGATCTCTGGCCTCGTTATTACACGTTATGGCGCTAAAGAATGGACAGTAAGTTGTGCATTTCAGCCCGCATGATTCGGGTGGCGGCACTAAAAACACGCCCCTGACAAGTCGTCTTATCAGGGGCGCGGCATTGTACAAATTTTAGTAGCGGGTGGCTACGGCTGAAAGGCATTCAGGGCATTTTTATTGTATCAGCCGGTGAATGCCTGGCTATCAGCAACGGCACGATTAACGTGCGCAGATTTCGCTTTCGTTGAAGAAGTAAGCGATTTCGCGCTGTGCGGATTCAACGGAGTCGGAACCGTGAACGGCGTTAGCGGTGAAGCTGTCCGCGTAGTCGGCACGCAGGGTACCGGCCAGCGCGTTGTCCGGGTTGGTTGCGCCCATGATGTCGCGGTTGCGCTGCACGGCGTTTTCAGATTCCAGAACCTGCACCATGATTGGGCCGGAGGTCATGAACTCAACCAGACCGTCGAAGAATGGGCGGCCTTTGTGCTCAGCGTAGAAGCCTTCAGCTTGCTCGCGAGTCAGACGCAGCATTTTAGCGGCGATGATTTTGAAACCGGCGCGCTCGAAACGAGCGTAGATAGCGCCGATGTCGTTGTTGGCTACAGCGTTTGGTTTAACGATGGAAAAGGTACGTTCTACGGTCATGATGGCCTCTGTATGACTTCCAAAACAGGCCGGTCTGCAATGTTGCCGGCCTTCTCAAGTGGCGCAGATTATATGTGCGCCGTTAACGCTTGCCTACGGGAAAAACAACATTTCATTAAAAAAATATGATCTTCATGATTCATTTTCGACCACGCGGCGGCGCTACTGGGTCTTGTCGGTAGACGGGATCAAATTGCGCAGCCAACTGCCCCAGCGGCGCTGATAAAACGGCTGCGTATGGGAGATCAGATAGTGGCTGATGCCGCGCTCGTTCTCCGACACCAGGCAGAAATCCACCGGTTCGTCGTTCGGCGCCGTTTCGCTGGCGACGCTGCCGGCCTCGTTGATCAACGCCTCGATCTCCGCCGGCTCGGCGTCCACTTCCAGCCCGATCAGCAGATTCGGCTTCTCGTCCGCCGCCTGATCGTGCATCAGCGCCAGAAACGCGCGGCGCACCGGCTTGCGCTGGCTGAACAGCGTGGTCAACGCGTCCACCATCGCCGACGGGTACTCTTCGGGTTGCCCCAGCAGGATTTGGGTCTCTTTGTCGACGTAATGCTCCACCGGTTTGACGACGCCGCCGGTCGCCAGCAGCATCGCCACCTCTTCCGGATAGAACTCCTTGCCGTACTCCGCCTTCGGGTTGAGGAACAGATCCGCACCCTGGGTGATTTCGAACAGCACCCGCGCCGGCATGGCGATGAACGGCTGTTCGTCCTCAACGGCTTTCTGCAGCGCTTCCAGCGAGGTGAAGAACGGAATGATGCTGCCGCCGTCCTGCTTCTCCCAATGCTGGATATTGACCGGCGTATCCGCGTTCAGCGCGATGTCGCCGTCCTGCTGCACCTGCTCGCTGTCGCCGAGGATCAGCACCGTGGCGTCGAGCAGTTCACGGAAGAACGCCGGGCGGTGGGCCGGCTCCGTCACCGCCAGCTTCAGCAGGCGTTCAAGTTCGTTCTCGCTCGGGGCGGCATCGTGATGATGGGCACTCATGGCAAACTCCAGGGATAAAATAGCGAGGCCCAGCATGCTGGGCCCCGAAGATAATGCGCATTCTAGCCCCCGACGCGGCGGGCGTTCAATTATTTGGCTTTGCTCAGCAGCAGATTGGCCAGGGTACGCACGCCCAAACCGGTCGCGCCGGCCGACCACTGCTCCACCGCGCCTTTGCGGTAGGTGGCGGAACAGTCGATGTGCAGCCAGCCTTGTTGGTAATTCTTGACGAAATGCGACAGGAAGGCCGCCGCGGTGCTGGCGCCGGCGGTGTAGGCCGGGCCGGCCACGTTGTTCAGCTCGGCGAAGTTGGACGGCAGCTGGCTGCGGTGGAACTCGGCCAGCGGCAGACGCCAGAACGGCTCTTGCTCGGCGGTGGCGCTGTTCAGCAGCTCCTGCGCCAGCGCGTCGTCGAAGCTGAACAGCGCATGGTAGTCGTTGCCGACCGCGGTTTTGGCGGCGCCGGTCAGGGTGGCGCAGTCGATAATCAGCTGCGGGTTCTGCTCAGAAGCGTCGATCAGGCCGTCGGCCAGCACCAGGCGCCCTTCCGCATCGGTGTTCATCACCTCAACGGTTTTGCCGTTGCGGTAGCGAATGATGTCGCCCAGTTTGAAAGCGTTGCCGCTGACCATGTTGTCGGCGCAGCACAGGTACAGCTTCACGCGTTGCTTCAGGCCGCGCGCCGCCGCCAGCGCCAGGGCGCCGGTGATGGTGGCCGCACCGCCCATGTCAGCCTTCATCGAGTCCATAAAGGCGCTCTGTTTCAGGCTATAACCGCCGGTATCGAAGGTGATGCCCTTGCCGACCAGGCAGGCGAACACCGGCGCGTCCGGGTTACCGGTCGGGTTGAAGTCCAGCGCCAGCAGCACCGGCGGACGCTCGGAGCCGCGGCCGACGGTGTGGATGCCGGCATAGTTCTGCTCGCGCAGATCTTCGCCCTTGGTGATGCGGTAGCTGACGGCATCGCAGCCGACGTCGCACATCAGATCGACGGCGCGGGTCGCCAGTTGCTCCGGCCCCAGCTCTTCCGCCGGCATGTTGATGGTGTCACGCACCCAGTCAACGATCTTCAGGCGCTTATCCAGCTCCTGACGCGCGGCTTCCGGCAACTCTGCCCATTCGACGTTGCGCTGCCCTTTCGGCCCGCGGTAGCCCTGCCAAAACGCCCAGCTGTTTTCCAAGTCCCAACCGTCGCCGGCGAGTTTGACGTTTTTGATACCCTGACCGTCAATTTTGCGGCCCGCACGCTGGATCGCGCCCAGCTTGTCGGTGCTGGTCAGGTGGATGGTCATCCCTTCGCCGTTGGTGCTGAGCAGCGCTTTTTCGCCCCAACGGGCGTCGGCAGGTTGTTGCGACAGCGTGACCTGCATGAATTCTGTTGTCATAGCCTTCTTACTCCGGATGTTCCCTTTATTATTTCATTAGGGCTTTATTGCATACCCTATGGATTTCAGATTGCAGCTAGGCGCCCAGCGATCTCATCCCCAGGAGCTTACTCAGGTAAGTGACTGGGGTAAGACAAATCTGCCGGGAGCAGATTTGAACGCTGCTCGCAGCGGCCCCTTGGGGCGTGGCCCACGGATGGGCCACGTAACTACGTGCAGGTAACAACGCTGCGGTTTGAAAGACGACGGGTATGTCGGATACAAAATAAACGGGCCGCCCATGGCAGCCCGTTACGCTATTTACTCCGCTTCATCTAACCAGACCAGCAGGATCGCTTCCAGTATTTTTTCGTTGGAAGCCTGCGGATCGTCGTCGAACTCTTCCAGATCGCAGATCCACTGATGCATGTCGGTAAAACGCACGGTTTTCGGATCGGTGTCCGGGTATTGGTCGTACAGGGCTTCGCCGATTTCTCGGCTGTCGGTCCATTTCAGTCCCATTATGATCTCCGGGTTGGCGCTGCGGCTAACAATTAATGCTCACGCGCGTGGTTGACGGTGTAGCGCGGCATTTCGACCACCAGATCTTCGTCGGCGACCAGCGCCTGGCAGCTCAGGCGGCTTTCCGGCTCCAGCCCCCAGGCCTTGTCCAGCATGTCGTCTTCCAGCTCGCTGCTCTCTTCCAGCGAATCGAAGCCTTCACGCACGATGCAGTGGCAGGTGGTGCAGGCGCAGGATTTCTCGCAGGCGTGCTCGATTTCAATGCCGTTGCGCAGCGCAACGTTGAGGATCGACTCCCCTTTTTCAGCTTCCAGAACCGCCCCTTCCGGGCAAAGATCTTGATGGGGCAGGAAAACAATTTTAGGCATGGTTAAACCTCATCCACAGAATGGCCAGCCAGCGCGCGGCGAATGGAAGCGTCCATGCGGCGCGCGGCAAAATCTTGCGTTTGTGCATCTAATGTTTTGATGGCGTCTTCGATAGCGGCGGGATCTTCACCCTGCACCGCCTGCTGCAACGCCTGGGTCGCGGCGGCGATCGCCTGGCTTTCCGCCTCGCTCAGCAGCGCGGCGTCGCTGGCCAGCGCGCCCTGCAGGCTTTCCAGCACCCGCGCGGCTTCCACGCGTTGCTCCGCCAGCTTGCGCGCGCCCACGTCGCTTTGCGCGTTGGCCATCGAATCCTTGATCATGCCGGCGATTTCGCTGTCCGACAGGCCGTACGACGGCTTGACCTGGATCGACGCTTCAACGCCGGTGGATTTCTCCATCGCGGTGACGCTCAGCAGACCGTCGGCATCCACCTGGAAGGTGACGCGAATGTGCGCCCCCCCGGCAGGCAGCGGCGGCAGGCCGCGCAGCGTGAAGCGCGCCAGCGAACGGCAATCCTGCACCAGCTCGCGCTCGCCCTGCAGCACGTGGATCATCATCGCGCTCTGGCCGTCTTTGAAGGTGGTGAACTCCTGCGCGCGCGCCACCGGAATGGTGGTGTTGCGCGGGATCACTTTCTCCACCAGGCCGCCCATGGTTTCGAGGCCCAGCGACAGCGGGATCACGTCCAGCAGCAGCATGTCGCTGTCCGGCTTGTTGCCCACCAGAATGTCGGCCTGGATCGCGGCGCCGATGGCGACCACTTTATCCGGATCGATAGACGTCAGCGGCGTGCGGCCGAAGAAGGCGCCCACCTGCTCACGCACCAGCGGCACGCGGGTGGAACCGCCGACCATCACCGCTTCCAGCACCTCGTCGGCGGCGACGCCGGCGTCTTTCAGCGCGCGGCGGCAGGCCATCAGCGTACGTTTCACCAGCGGAGCGATCAGCGCTTCGAACTGGGCCCGGGTCACCTCGCCCTGCCAGCCAGCCACCTCGACGCGCACGCTGTCGGCATCGCTCAACGCGATTTTAGCGGCGATGGCGGCGTCCAGCAGCTGGCGCTGCACGCCGTGGTCGCTGCGATCGGCCACGCTGGCCTGCTCGCGCAGCCAGTCGGCCAGCAGGTGATCGAAATCGTCGCCGCCCAGCGCGGAATCGCCGCCCGTGGCCAGCACTTCGAACACGCCGCGGCTGAGGCGCAGAATGGAGATATCAAAGGTGCCGCCGCCCAGATCGTAAACCGCGATCACCCCTTCCTGGCCGGAGTCCAGCCCATAGGCGATCGCCGCCGCGGTCGGTTCGTTCAGCAGGCGCAGGACGTGCAGGCCGGCCAGACGCGCCGCGTCTTTGGTGCCCTGGCGCTGCGCGTCGTCGAAGTAGGCGGGAACGGTGATCACCACGCCATCCAGCTCCCCTTCCAGCGCCGCTTGCGCGCGCGCGGACAGGGCCCGCAGGATATCGGCGGAGACGCCGACCGGGTTAACCGGGCCGGCGGCGGTGACGATCAGCGGCAGGCCGTTGTCGCTGGCCTGGAATTGATAAGGCAGGTTCGGGTAACGCTGCTGCACGTCCGCCAACGAGCGGCCCATCATGCGTTTGATGGAGCTGACGGTATTGGCCGGATCCTGCGCCGCCTGTTGGCGCGCCTCCCAGCCGACGCGCTGCGCGTCCGCCTGATAATGCACCACCGAAGGCAGCAAATGGCGGCCCTGTTCGTCGGCCAGCGTTTCCGCTTGCCCGCTGCGCACCGTGGCGACCAGCGAGTTGGTGGTGCCTAAGTCGATGCCGGCGGCCAAGCGTCGCTGGTGCGGCGCGGCGCTGAGGCCAGGCTCACTAATTTGTAATAAGGCCATGTTGAAGCTTCCACAATCAGAATCAGAAGGTGTTACTCAAAACCCAGCAGTTTTTCTTCGAGTTGTTCAACCTGTTGCTGGAGTTTGTCCAAAAAGCGCAGCTTGCGCACGGTGTCGGCGGCGTCCGCCCACTGCTCGCCATCCAGCTGCTGCAGCATCAGCGCGCTGCGCTGTTTGATGGAGGCGGCCAGCCGCGCGCCGAAATCGGCCAGCAGGCTTTCCGCCTCCGGCTTGCGCTCAATGGCGTCGAGCTCTTCGCGCAGTTCCAGCTGTTCCATCAGGAACGCGGTGTCGCGCATCGTATGCTGTTCGTTGCCCAGATCGAAGCCGTGCAAAGATAGCATATACTCCGCGCGTTTTAACGGGTGCTTCAGCGACTGGTAGGCTTCGTTGATGGTCGCCGCCTGCTGCAACGCCATCAGGCGTTCGCGCTCCGGCTGGTTGGCGAAACGATCGGGGTGAAATTGGCGCTGCAGATCCTGGAAGCGGGACGCAAGCAGGCTGCCGTCCACGGTGTAGCGAACTGGCAGCCCGAATAAAGTAAAGTAATCCATAGCGTGCTCTGGGCGTTAGCGGATGAAGTTCCCCCGCCGAAACGGGGGAGCACGATGGACTGTCAGACGTTGAAACTCTCGCCGCAGCCGCATTCGCTTGAGACGTTCGGGTTGTTGAACTTGAAGCCTTCGTTCAGGCCTTCCTTAACGAAATCAAGCTCGGTGCCGTCAAGGTAAACCAGGCTCTTGCCGTCGATGATCACCTTGATGCCTTTGTCTTCAAACACGATGTCGTCATCGTTGGCTTCGTCAACAAATTCCAGCACGTAGGCCATTCCGGAGCAGCCGGAAGTTCGCACTCCCAGACGCAGGCCGAGACCCTTGCCGCGGTTCGTCAAAAACGCCTGAACACGCTGCGCAGCGCTGTCGCTCATGGTAATAGACATCACAACCTCACACTTCAAATCAAAGCCCGGCGCGGCCGGGCCGACTCAGACAAATTACTTGGCGCTATGCTTGCTCTTATAGTCGGCAATCGCTGCTTTGATGGCGTCTTCAGCCAGGATCGAGCAGTGAATTTTGACCGGCGGCAATTCCAGCTCTTCGGCGATCTGGGTGTTTTTGATCGCTTCAGCCTGATCGAGCGACTTGCCCTTCATCCATTCGGTCACCAGCGAGCTGGAGGCGATAGCGGAACCGCAGCCGTAAGTTTTAAAGCGCGCGTCTTCGATGATGCCTTCATCGTTAACCTTGATTTGCAGCTTCATGACGTCGCCGCAAGCCGGCGCCCCTACCATGCCGCTGCCGACGGTAGGATCTTCGTTGTCGAAGGAACCCACGTTGCGCGGGTTTTCATAATGATCGATTACTTTTTCGCTGTAAGCCATGACCTTGCTCCTGAAACCTGAGAATTAATGATGCGCCCATTCGATGCTGTTGATGTCCACGCCCTGCTTGAACATCTCCCACAGCGGAGACAGATCGCGCAGACGGCCGATGGATTTACGCACCAGTTGAATGGTGTAGTCGATCTCTTCTTCCGTGGTGAAACGCCCCAGGGAGAAACGGATCGAGCTGTGCGCCAATTCATCGCTCATGCCCAGCGCGCGCAGCACGTAGGACGGCTCGAGGCTGGCGGAGGTACAGGCTGAACCGGAAGAAACGGCCAGGTCTTTCAGCGCCATGATCAGCGATTCGCCTTCAACGTAGTTGAAGCTGACGTTCAGGATGTTCGGTGCGCCGTGCTCCAGATCGCCGTTCAGATACACTTCTTCCATATCTTTCACGCCGTCCCACAGACGATCGCGCAAGGTGCGCAGACGCGCCATCTCTTCGGTCATCTCTTCTTTGGCGATGCGGTAAGCTTCGCCCATGCCGACGATCTGGTGGACAGGCAGGGTGCCGGAACGCATGCCACGCTCGTGACCGCCGCCGTGTACCTGCGCTTCGATGCGGATGCGTGGCTTGCGGCGCACGTACAGCGCGCCGATGCCTTTCGGGCCATAGATTTTGTGGCCGGAGAACGACATCAGGTCGACTTTCAGCTTGCTCAGATCGATAGGCAGTTTGCCCACGCTCTGGGTGGCGTCAACGTGGTAAATGATACCGCGCGCGCGGCACATTTCGCCGATCGCTTCGATGTCCTGCACCACGCCGATTTCGTTGTTGACGTGCATGATGGAGACCAGAATGGTGTCATCGCGCAGCGCCGCTTCGAGATCCTGCAGGCTGATGATGCCGTTGCTCTGCGGCGCCAGATAGGTCACTTCGAACCCTTCGCGCTCCAGCTGACGGCAGGTATCCAGCACGGCTTTGTGTTCGGTTTTGCTGGTGATGATGTGCTTGCCTTTTTTCTGGTAGAAATTGGCAGCGCCTTTGATCGCCAGGTTGTCGGATTCGGTCGCCCCGGAGGTGAAGACGATTTCGCGCGGGTCGGCGCCCACCAGTTCGGCGATTTGGTTACGGGCGATGTCTACCGCCTCTTCCGCCTGCCAACCGAAACGGTGGGAACGGGAAGCCGGGTTGCCGAAAGTGCCGTCCAGGGTCAAAAACTGCATCATCTTCTCAGCAACGCGCGGGTCAACCGGCGTCGTTGCTGAGTAATCCAGATAAATCGGTAATTTCATTGCTCTTGTGCTCCGTACATCACTTCCAAAAACTAAAATAATTTCGCCAGCTGCTTATGCGCGCAGATTAACGTTGATAGTTTCTTGCGGACGACCGTTGGCCGTGCGGCGCGTATCGTTGTTTTGACGATCCGCCACCACCAGCACTTCCTGGTTGTTGACCAGTTCTGCCAGCGTAATGTTGTTCAGGAACCCGCTGATGCGCTCGCTCAGATCGCGCCACAGGGCGTGGGTCAAGCAGCGATCGCCGCCCTGACAGCCTTCTTTGCCCTGGCAACGGGTTGCATCTACCGATTCATCGACGGCAGTGATGACAGCGCCAACGGCGATCTCACCTGCGTCTTTACCCAGCAGATAACCACCGCCCGGGCCGCGCACGCTGGCCACCAGGCCATTCTTGCGCAGACGGGAGAATAATTGTTCCAGATAAGAGAGCGAAATACCCTGGCGTTCGGAAATGTCCGCCAGTGGTACCGGCCCTTCCTGGGAATGCAGCGCTACGTCGAGCATAGCGGTTACGGCATAACGGCCTTTGGATGTCAGTCTCATAGCTCAATGGTTACCTGTTGGTCAAATATGGCCGAAAGTCTGACATTCCTGAGTAAAACAGTCAACTATTTAACCTAGTAATTGACTCAAGTATTAGCACGTTTTGAACTTAGCAAGAACAAAGGTATATAAAATACATGTTATAACCTTTGGATAACTAATACTATTATCGCCCACCGTTATGCCACATCAATTAATTACCTTGATGTTTATCCTGTTTCTCGATCGACGTCAGCATGCCGCGCAGGATATTCAGCTCCTGCCCTTCCGGGCGCGCGCGGGTGAACAGCCGACGCAGGCGGCTCATCACCTGGCCCGGATGGGACGGGCGAATAAAGCCGGTGCGCTGCAGCGTCTGCTCCAGGTGCTGATAGAAACGCTCGAGGTCATCCACCAGCGGGTACGGCGTCTCTTCCAGCTGCGGCGCGCCCGCCTGTTGGCGATCGAGGTAAGCCACGCGCACTTCATACGCCAGGATCTGCACCGCCATCGCCAGGTTCAGCGAGCTGTAGTCCGGGTTGGCCGGAATAGCGACGTGGTAGTGGCACTTCTGCAATTCATCGTTGGTCAACCCGACGCGTTCGCGGCCGAACACCAGCGCCACCGGCGCGTGTTCGCCCTCGTGCACCGCGCGCACGCCGCATTCACGCGGCTCCAGCATCGGCCACGGCAAGGTGCGAGAACGGGCGCTGGTGCCCACCACCAGGCTACAGCCGGTGATGGCGTCATCGAGGGTGTCGACGATAGTGGCGTTGCCGATCACGTCGCTGGCGCCGGCGGCCAGGGCGATGGCCTGAGAATCGGGTTTGATCAGCGGATTAACCAGATAAAGGTTGGTTAAACCCATGGTTTTCATGGCTCTGGCGGTCGAGCCCATGTTGCCGGTATGTGAAGTCTCTACCAGAACAATGCGGATATTGTGCAGCATACAAACTCTGAGCGTGGCGGAAAATCGCAGCATCTTAACACAGCCGTAGGCAATTTGCCGAACAGCTGCTATACTTCGCGCCGTTTCCTGTTCTTTAACATCCTAGTTGGAAGATACCCATGCATCCGATGCTGACTATCGCCGTGCGCGCTGCGCGCAAGGCCGGTAACCTGATTGCCAAAAACTACGAAACCCCGGACGCTGTAGAAGCGAGCCAGAAAGGGACCAATGACTTCGTCACCAACGTCGATCGCGATGCAGAGCATCTGATCATCGACGTCATCCGCAAGTCTTATCCGCAACACAGTATCGTGAGCGAAGAACGCGGTGAGCTGATCGGCGAAGATCGCGATGTGCAATGGGTGATCGATCCACTGGATGGCACTGCAAACTTCATCAAACGTTTCCCTCATTTCTCCGTTTCCATCGCCGTACGCATCAAAGGCCGTACTGAAGTGGCCGTGGTTTACGATCCGATGCGCAACGAACTGTTCACCGCCACTCGCGGCCAGGGCGCACAGCTCAACGGCTACCGCCTGCGCGGCACCAACGCCAAAGATCTGGATGGCACCATCCTGGCGACCGGCTTCCCGTTCAAGGTCAAACAGCACGCAACGCCTTACATCAACATCGTCGGCAAGCTGTTCACCCAGTGCGCAGACTTCCGCCGCACCGGTTCCGCCGCGCTGGATCTGGCCTATGTGGCCGCCGGCCGCGTAGACGGTTTCTTCGAAATCGGCCTGAAGCCGTGGGACTTCGCCGCGGGCGAACTGCTGGTGCGTGAAGCCGGCGGCCTGGTGACCGACTTCGTCGGCGGCCACAACCACTTCAGCTCCGGCAACGTGGTGGCAGGCAACCCGCGCGTAGTGAAAGCCATGCTGGCCACCATGCGTGAAGAACTGAGCGAAGCGCTGAAGCGTTAATCGCCAGAAGCGAATCGAAAAAAGCGCTGCCGATGCAGCGCTTTTTTTATGCCCGTTAGCGGGAGAAGGGACGGATGCCGCCGCCGAATTCCGGCTGCGCGCTGACGTACAGCAACAGCCCGGCGGCCAGCAGGATCAGGCCGCCGGCCAGCGCCAACGCCCCCCAGGCCACCGCGCTCCAGGCGGCGGGCGCGCGCGAACGGCTGAGGCGCACCGCCAGCCGGCGGCTGTAATGTACCAGCAGCGCCAGCATCGAGATGGTCAACGAGGTGCCGAACGCCATCGCCAGCGCGGAGATCACTCCCCAGCCGAACACGCCGATCACTTTGGAGAACAGCAGCACCAAAATCGCCCCCGAACAGGGGCGCATGCCCATCGCCAGCACGATGGCGGCCTGAGTGCGCCAGTCGCTTCCCGCCTGCAGCTCGCTGTCGCTCGGCAGATGCCGGTGGCCGCAGCCGCAATTGGCGCTGTGCACATGATCCGCCGCCAGCGGCGTCAGGCTGTTGATGCGCAGCGCCGGCGCCGGGCGCATCGCCTTGATCGCCGCAAACAGGCGTTTCAGCGCGCGCCAACTCAGCAGCACGCCAAGCAGCATCACCAGAATAAAGCTGCCCTTCTCCAGCCAGAAACTGCTTTGGTGCAGCTGGCGCGAAGAGAGCTGCAATACCACCAGCATCAGCGTGACCAGCGCGATCGCTACCCCACCCTGCACCAGCGAGGCGGCGAAGGTCAGCTTCAGGCTGCTTTTCAGCCGCGCCGGATGGGTAGCCAGGTAGGTGGCGATCACCACTTTGCCGTGGCCGGGGCCGAGCGCATGCAAGACGCCATAGCCGAGGCTGAACAGCATCAGCGCCAGCCCGGCCTGCTGCGGCGCGGCCTTCACCTGCTGCAACAGCCCCGCCATCTGCTGGTGCAGCGCTTTTTGCCACACCACGCTCTGCATCAGCAGCTGCGGCCAATAGTGCCACGCCAGCAGCGCGGCGGCCGCCAGCGCCAGCGTGAACGGCAGCAGCGGCCACAGGCCGAAGGCCCAGTGGCGCCGGCTCGTCGTCGGTTGCGAGAGATTTAACGACATTGCAGCGTCACCCGCTGGGCGAACTGCTGCCCCAGGGCCAGGTCTTCGCCGGGCGAGTCGTTCTTATCGAGCGACAGCGCATAGGCCTGCAGCGACGCATTCGGCTTCGGCGTCATCAGCTTGTAGCTACACAGCTGCGCCATCTCCGGCGGCAGATGCAGCGCATTTTGGTCTTTATAGGTCATATCCACAAAATAAGTCGGATCGTAAGTAGAAAGTTCGAACGGCTTGCCCGCCAGCGGCTGCGGCTCGGCCAACGGCAGCACGAACTCCAGCACCGCCTGGTTGCTCTGGCGCGACAGGTGATATTCACTGGGCAAGTTCAGGTATTTCACCGGTTTGCCGTCGCGGTAAAGATCGGTGAAATAGTGCTGCCCCAGCACGTTGGCCATCACTTCCGCCGCCAGCTTTTTCCACACTTCCGAATCGCTCTTGGCGTTTTTCGCATCGTAGAGCAGATCCGCCGAGGTGATTTCATCCATCACCCACACCATTTTCAGGCCGACCAGCCGCTGGTCTTTGGCGACGAAGGTGGTATTCATGTCGATAAAGCTGTGCGGATGAGCGATCGCACCGGCGCTGAACACGGCGCCGAAGGCAGCCAAAAGACGACGTAACTTCATCATTATCCTGTCTTACCTGCATTTGTTATAACGTAACACAAATAGATGCCTAACGGCCCGCCTCTCCCGGCGATATTTGTGACGAAAGTTGTAAGCCGAAGTAAAAGCCGCGCGGTAATCCTGCCGTCACAAAGCCTTTTGCTATGCTTAGGCATAATCGCAACCTTTTATGCCGGAAGGTGATAATGAGCCTGGACACCTCTCCCGTGCCCGAGCTCTCCGGACAACAACGGCGCTGCCATCTGCTGCTGATGCTGTACACGCCGGAGCCCGAGTTACAGCTGGAGACCCTAAGCCGAATCAACGGCGTCGCCCCCCCGATAACCCGGCAAGATATAGCCGAGGTGGCCAGTGAAATCCAGCGTTTCCATCACCTGGAGATCGCCGTCGATCCCGACCATGGCTACCAACTGCGGGGCAGCGTGCTCGACCAACGCCTGTGCCTGATCCACTGGCTGCGGCGGGCCCTGCGCTGCAGCCCGCGGTTTGTCGAAGGCGATTTCGCCCCGCGCCTGCGGCAAGCGCTGGCGACTGATGCCGCCCCGGCGTCTGCGCTGACAGAGGCGATCGACGCCTGCGAGCCGCTGCTCAGCCGCCACTTCGATGCGCGCGACCGCCAATTCCTGCAGCATTACCTGCTCTACTGCGCCTGGCAAAATCGCCTGCAGCAGCATCCGCGTTTCGACGCGGTTCAACGCGACTGGCTGCGGAAAAAGCCGGAACAGCAAGCCGCCGCCTGGCTGCATCAGGCCTGCAACCGGCTGTTTAACCAGCCGCCGCAGGCAGACGAGCGCGATTTTTTGGCGCTGACCTTCACCATGTTGAAAAATCACAGCTACCACAGCAACGACTCAGCGCAAGAGCGGAGATTGATGGTGGCGATCGACAGCATGGTCGAGCGCTTCCAGCAACTTTCCGGCATGGCCTTCAGCAGCAAGGCGGAGCTGGTCAGCCAGCTGTTCGCCCATCTGGCGCCGGCGCTGGAGCGCTGCCGTTTCGCCATCGGCATCGACAATATGCTGCTGGAAGAAGTGGTGCGCAAATACCCGCGGCTGATGCGCACCACGCAGGAAGCGCTGAAACCGCTGGAGCAGGAGTACGGCGTGCATTTTTCCAACGAGGAGGCGGGTCTGGTGGCCATCAGCTTCGGCGCCTGGCTGATGCAGGACAACGCGCTGCAGGAAAAGCAAGTGCTGCTGCTGACGCTGGACAACCCGCAGCTGGAAGAGGAAGTGGAATATCAGATCCGAGAGCTCACGCTATTGCCGCTGAACATCAAGTACCTGCCGCTGAGCGACTATCTGCGCGGCGGAGCGCCGCAGGGCATCACGCTGGTGATCACCCCTTATGCGGCGGTGCACAGCGATCCGCACCCGCCGCTGGTCTATACCGAACTGCCGCTGGAAACCCGGCAGCGCCAGGCGATCCGCGCGCTGCTGGAAGCCCCTTAATCAGCGGCTGACGCTGACCGCCGGCGGCCGGATGAACAAGGCCGGCGCCGCGACCGCCGCCATCACCCAGAATACCCCGCCCTGCCAATGTTCGAACAGGAACCCGGCAATGACCGTCATGACGGCGATGCCGCCGCCCATCGCCAGCGCCGAATACACCGCCTGCAGTTGGATCACCTCTTGCCCCTGACGCGCGGCGATAAAGCGCATCGCCGCCAAATGGCAGACGGTGAAAGTGCCGCAGTGCAGGATCTGGATCAGCAGCAGCCAGCCCAGCTCGGTGCTGTAGGCCATCAGGCTCCAGCGCAACACGCCGCAGCAGGCGGAGAGCAACAGCAGGTTGCGCGCATTCCAGCGGCGGAACAGCACGTTGCTGCTGGCGAAAATAATCACCTCCGCCACCACGCCCAGTGACCACAGATAGCCGATGGTCGAGGCCGAATAGCCGGCCTCCTGCCAGTAAATGGAGCCGAAGCTGTAGTAGCCGGCGTGCGCCCCTTGCAGCAGCGTGACGCACAGCAGGAAGCGCCAGACCGGCCCTTCTTTCAGCAGCGCCCACAGCGAACGTTCGGTTCCGCTGCGCGCGCGCGCTTCGCCCTGCGGCATGACGCTCGGCTTCAACAGCATGCCCAGCAGCATCGCCAGCACGCTGAAGATCAGGCTGTAGAGAATGGCGTTATGGCCCCATACCGCCACCAACTGCCCGGTCAGCGCCGAGCCGATGACGAACGCCAGCGAACCCCACAGCCGCACCCGGCCGTAGTCCATACGGATCTGCTTTTGCCAGGTGGCGGCCAACGCGTCGGTCAGCGGCACCAGCGGCGAGAAGAACAGGTTGAAACCCGCTATCACCAGCATCAGCCAACCCCAGCCGTTGCCGAAACAGAAACCGACCGCAAAGGCCAGGGTCAGCAGCGCCAGCAGGCGCAGGGCGGAGACTAAATGAGAGGGATCTTTAACGCGGGGTGCAATCAGTAAGCTGCCGAGGAAGCGGGCCACCAAGCCAGCGCCGAGCAGCATGCCGATGGTTTCGGGCTCGATGCCCTCGCCTTTCAGCCACACGCCCCAGAACGGTAAGAAGATGCCATAGGAAAAGAAGTAGGTGAAATAACTGAGCGCGAGCCAACGCGTGGATTGCAGAACCATGATCCCTCCGGAGTGAGGGCAATACTTTGACAGAGCTCACACCGACCCGCAATCTTCATTCCACTTCAATGCGTTAGAGTGCCAGACAGCTCACAGTTTGCCGCGAGCGGCCACAAAAAAACCCGCCGCAGCGGGTTTTGTCGGGCGAAAGCGGGATTACGCGTAAACCGGCAGGCGGGCGCAGATATCCAGCACTTTCTTCTTGGTGCGTTCGATGGTGGCTTCATCGTTGATGTTGTCCAGCACATCACAGATCCAACCGGCCAGTTCGCGCACGTCGGCTTCTTTGAAGCCGCGACGGGTGACGGCCGGGGTGCCGATACGCACGCCGGAGGTGACGAACGGGCTTTTCGGATCGTTCGGCACGCTGTTTTTGTTGACGGTGATGTTGGCGCGGCCCAGGGCGGCGTCCGCTTCTTTACCGGTCAGGTTTTTGTCGACCAGATCCAGCAGGAACAGGTGGTTATGGGTGCCGCCGGAGACCACTTTGTAGCCGCGCTGCAGGAACACTTCCACCATCGCCTTGGCGTTGACCGCCACTTGCTGCTGGTAAACCTTGAACTCAGGCTCCATCGCTTCTTTCAGCGCCACCGCCTTGCCGGCGATCACGTGCATCAGCGGGCCGCCCTGGCCGCCAGGGAACACGGCGGAGTTCAGCTTTTTGTACAGCTCTTCGTCGCCGCCCTTCGCCAGGATTAGGCCGCCGCGCGGGCCCGCCAGGGTTTTGTGGGTGGTGGTGGTGACGATGTGCGCGTGCGGTACCGGGTTCGGGTACACGCCGGCGGCGATCAGGCCCGCCACGTGCGCCATGTCGACGAACAGGTAAGCGCCGATGCTGTCGGCGATTTCGCGCATTTTGGCCCAGTCAACCACGCCGGAGTAAGCGGAGAAGCCGCCGATGATCATTTTCGGCTTGTGGGTTTGCGCCTGCTTGGCCAGATCGTCATAGTCGATTTGGCCTTTGTCGTCGATGCCGTAAGGCACCACGTTATACAGTTTGCCGGACAGGTTGACCGGGGAACCGTGGGTCAGGTGGCCGCCGTGCGCCAGGTTCATGCCCAGAATGGTGTCGCCCGGCTGCAGCAGCGCGGTGTACACGGCGAAGTTAGCCTGGGAGCCGGAGTGCGGCTGCACGTTGGCGTAATCGGCGCCGAACAATTCTTTGGCGCGATCGATAGCCAGCTGCTCAACGATATCCACGTATTCGCAGCCGCCGTAGTAACGCTTGCCCGGATAGCCTTCAGCGTATTTGTTGGTCAGCTGGGAACCCTGAGCCTGCATCACGCGCGGGCTGGTGTAGTTCTCAGACGCGATCAGCTCGATGTGCTCTTCCTGACGCACCACTTCCTGCTCCATGGCACGCCACAGTTCCGCATCGTAATCGGCAATGTTCATTTCACGCTTTAACATCCGGCATCTCCTGACTTAAATCAGCTAACTAAAAAATCACCAAATAACTACCCGTTTGGGTTCTGGGCCACAGTGTAAACCGTTTCGCCCTACCGAAGATAGGTCTTGACAGAGGTTTTTACGCAAACGATTGGCATAAGGTGGCGCAAGGCTTTGATCCGCGAAACGCCGCCGTTTATCAACGGACATTTCCTCATGCGAACAATGCGCTTTTTTCATGTTCTGTGAGCGCGATCGACGCCCGAAGAACACCGCAACGAAAACAAGGGTATTTACAAGCGACGCGGAACCCAATAAGATGCATTTAAAATACATCATTAAAATTATCGTCAAGATCCCAACCCAAGGAGCGCTTCCATGCTGGATAGCCAAACCATCGCCACCGTGAAATCCACCATTCCCCTGCTGGCTGCGACCGGGCCGAAGCTGACCGCCCACTTTTACGATCGCATGTTCGCGCACAACCCGGAATTGAAAGACATTTTCAACATGAGCAACCAGCGCAACGGCGATCAGCGTCAGGCGCTGTTCGACGCCATCTGCGCCTATGCCGCCAACATCGAGAACCTGGCGGCGCTGCTGCCGGCGGTGGAGCGCATCGCGCAGAAGCACACCAGCTTCAATATCCAGCCGGAGCAGTACAACATCGTCGGCGGTCACCTGCTGGCGACCCTGGACGAAATGTTCAGCCCGGGTCAGGAAGTCCTGGACGCCTGGGGCAAGGCCTACGGCGTGCTGGCCAACGTATTTATCCAGCGTGAAGAACAGATTTATCAGCAGAGTGAAACCGACAACGGCGGCTGGCGCGATCTGCGCGCGTTCCGCATCCTGAAGAAACAGCCGCAGAGCGACGTGATTTGCAGTTTCGTGCTGGCGCCGGTGGACGGCGGCCGGGTGGCGGACTTCAAACCGGGGCAATACCTGGCGGTCTACATCAAGCACGACAGCCTGGAACATCAGGAAATTCGCCAGTACTCGCTGACCACCTCGCCGAACGGAGAGTTCTACCGCATCGCGGTGAAGCGCGAAGATCAGGGGAAAGTGTCCAACTACCTGCACCAGCAGGCGCAGGAAGGCGACGTGATCTACATCGCCCCGCCGCACGGCGACTTCTTCCTCGACGTGGCCCAGACCACGCCGGTGGCGCTGATCTCCGCCGGCGTCGGCCAAACCCCGATGCTCGGCATGCTCAACACCCTGCACGACAGCCAGCATCAGGCGCAGGTCCACTGGCTGCACGCGGCAGAAAACGGCGGCGTGCACGCCTTTGCCGATGAAGTGGCGGATATTGCCGGGCGCATGCCGAATCTGAGCCGCCATGTGTGGTACCGCGAGCCGGGCGCCGATGACGTGGAAGGCCGCGACTACCACAGCCGCGGATTGATGGATTTGAGCGCGCTGCAAGGCAGCCTGGCCGATCCGCAGATGCACTATTACTTCTGCGGCCCGGTGGCCTTCATGCAGTTCGTGGGCAAACAGCTGCTGGAAATGGGCGTAGAGGCCGAACGCATCCACTACGAATGCTTCGGCCCGCATAAGGTGCTGTAATGCTTGCGGAGCGCGGCCGTCAGACCGCGCTCCCTCTTCATTTCGCCTGCAGTTGGCGCGCGTCCTGCACCTGCTGCACCGTCACCGGCGCCGCCTGGTTGCCCCAGCTTCCCCGCAGATAGCTCATCAGATCCGCCGCCTGCCGATCGTTCAACGCCCAGCCGTAAGCCGGCATGTCAAACGCCATCGCCTGCTGCGTGATCGGCGTATGCGCCCCCTCCAACACCACCCGCAGCGCGGTCAGCGGATTGTCCGCCGTTACCGTGGCATTGCCCGCCAACGCCGGAATGGCGAAGTCGGTGCCCTCCCCCTTGTTGCCGTGGCAGGTCGAGCAGTACATCGCGTAGGTCGCCTTGCCGCCCGGGTTATCCGCCTGCGCGGCAGGCGCAGCGGCTTTGGCGGCGGTGTCCGACGCCAGGCTGCGCAGGTACACCGCGATAGCGTTCAGATCGCCGTCGCTGAGATACTGCGTGCTGTGGGTCACCACCTCGCTCATCGGCCCGGCGACCGCCGCATGGCGGCTGCGGCCGGTTTTCAGCAGCGCCGTCACCTCTTCCGGCGGCAGGCCGCGCAGATTGGAGGCATACCAGCCGTCCAGCTCGGCGCCGCTCAGGAACACCGGCTCCTTGCCGTCCAGCCCCTTCTCCTGCATCGCCCAGCCGCGCGGCGTGTGGCAGCTGCCGCAATGGCCCGCGCCCTGCACCAGGTAGGCGCCGCGGTTCCACTCGGCGCTTTGTTGCGGATCCGCCTGATACGGCCGGTCGTCGTGGAACAGCTGGTTCCACACCGCCAGCGGCCAGCGCATCGACAGCGGCCAGCTGATGTCGCTGGCGCGGTTGGCGACGTTCTGCGCCGGCACCTCTTTCATCAGGTAGTCATACAGCGCGCGCATGTCTTCCGCGCTCATTTTGGCGTAGGAGGTGTACGGCATCGCCGGGTAGAGCCGGTGGCCGTCTTTGGCTACTCCCTGGCGCATGGCGCGATCGAACTCTTCGAACGAATAGGCGCCGATGCCGTGCAGCTTGTCCGGCGTGATATTGGTGGCGTAGATAGCCCCGAGCGGCGTCGGGAACTTCATGCCACCCGCCAATTCGGCGCCGCCCGGCGCGGTATGGCAGGCGGTGCAGTCACCGGCTTTGGCGACATATTCCCCGGCCGACATCGCCTGGGCCGAGCCGCCAGCCGCCAGCAGGCTCAACAGGTACAGCGAACGCAGACTCATGCTCCCTCCTTGGCGGCAACCTTGCCGTAGGCCAGTTCATTCACCGCGCGCCACGCCTGATCGATCGCCGAGTTGGCGTACGGGCTCCAGTCGGCATCGGAGTTGGCGATAACGATCTTGCCGATCGGCTGCCGCGCCGTTTCGATGATTTTCGTGGCCTCGTCTTCGTCGTCAAACAGTCCGTTGAGGAAGTAGGAGTAACCGTGCGACCAGCGGTTGACGGTGATCGCCTGAATGTCGCGCTGATGGTCGAAACCGGCCTCGCCCAGCATGCCCTGCAGCTGTTCGCGGATCATCTGCTCGTGCACCTCGAACGGCGTGCCCAGCAGCAGCGCGCGCCCTTTGCGCGACTGCTCGCGCGGGCTGAGGCCGCTGCCCGGCAGCGTCGGCACGTACACCATATGCAGGCCGATCGGCCGATCCGGATCGCGCGGGTGCTGATACCCGCCCATGCTCACCGGGTAATCCAGCTTCACGCGGCTGTACGGCGCGGCCGGCGAATAGATCTCGTGCACGCCCAGCTTGATGAACGGTTGCCAGTTGCGGATCACCACCTTGCTGTACACCAGCGGCGACTTGACGTTCTGTTTCAGCGCCTCCTGCTGCTCGTGCGACATCTCCGGCACCAGGTACGGGATCATCATGTTGTAGCCGGCCATCACCACCTGCCCGGCGCGCACCTTGGTCATCTTCTCGCCGGTCATATAGGTGACTTCCACCTTGTCGCCGACGTTGGCCGCATGCAGCCCGGTGCTGTTCAAACGCAGCTTCACCGGCGATTCCGGCCGATCGAGCTGGCCGTAGTCGAATTTGGCCAGCACCACGTCGTTCATGTCTTTGCCGGCCGGCGCCACCGCCGGGATCAGCTTGCGCACCATCAGGCGCGCCAGCGTGGCGTTGCCGTCCGGGAAGTGGAACACGTAAGGATCGTCGAGATCCGCCTGCGACTCCTCGTCCAGCGGCGGCAGATTCATGCCGTCAAGGCCCGGCAGATCGCAGATGCGCGCATCGCTGCACGACGTGCCGTCGATGCCCACCGCCTGGAAATCGTTGGTGGTCTGCTGGAAATAACGGATCGCCAGCTCACTCAGGCCCACCTTCTCGCGCAGGAACTGGGTGTAGCTGTGGGTATCGAGCCACTCGACCTTCTGCTCCAGCGTCATCTCCGGCAGATAATCTTTCTTCACCGTATGCAGCGCGATCAACGCCTGGCGATCGCTTTCCGGCAGCGGGAAATCGCCGATGAACGCTTCATAAGAGCGGCCGTTGAGGCGATCGCGTGGAATGTCGTCCGCCACCGTGCGGCCCGGATCGCCGCTCACCACCTTGTCGACGCCGAAGTTCTTGCGATCGAAGTAAACCCCGCGGCTCAGGTTCAGATCCGGGTAGAAGGTGGTGTCAAACGCCTGCTCCAGCCGATCGATATCGACGCCGAGCTTGCGCAGCAGCCCCATCGCCACCGGGCTGAAGTTGGAGCGCGGCGACTGCAGCGATTCGCTGCCGCCGTAGCCGAGCAGCATGCCGTCGTCGGTGTTGAATTCGTTGCGCTTGGCGTGGCCGCCGAAGTCGTCATGGTTGTCGATCAGCAAAATGCGCTGCTGCTCACCTTTCAGCTGCTGCCAGAAGCAGGCGGCCGCCAGCCCGCTGATGCCGGCGCCGACCACCACCAGATCGAACTCTTCAACGGCGGGCACGCTGCCGAAATCAAAGGTTTTGCCGTCGCGCCCCAACTGGTGCGCATGCTCGAACGAGCCCGGATGGTTACCCCGCAGCCCGGTCAGCGCCGGCGGGTAGTACAGGGTTTGATTGGCGGTTTGCGGCGACGCGCGCAAGATTTGCAGCGGCGTCAACCCGGCGGCGATGGTGATCGCCACCCCGTTGAGAAAATCGCGTCGGGTAATACCCATATAGGCTTCCTTTTTTATTATCATCGGCCGGCCGGGGCCGGCCCGAAGGCCGCGCTATTGTGCGGATAATTACTGTAAAATCAATGTTTGAACATCACATGACGAATGGCGGTGTAATCCTCCAGCCCGTACATCGACATATCCTTGCCGTAGCCGGACAGTTTCTGGCCGCCGTGCGGCATTTCGCTCACCAGCATGAAGTGGGTGTTCACCCAGGTGCAGCCGTATTGCAGGCGGGCGCTTAAGCGATGCGCGCGGCCCACGTCGCGAGTCCACACGGACGACGCCAGCCCGTAGTTGGATTCGTTCGCCCAGGCCAGCACCTGCTCTTCGTCGTCAAACGGCGTCACCGTCACTACCGGGCCGAACACCTCGCGCTGCACGATTTCATCCTCCTGGCGCGCGCCGGCCAGCAGCGTCGGCTGGAAGTAGTAACCCGGCCCCTTCACCTTCTCGCCGCCGGTCACCACCTGCACGTGCGGCAAGGCTTTGGCGCGCTCGACAAAACCGGCGACCCGTTCCAGATGCTGGGCGGTAATCAATGGCCCCAGCTCGGTGCTCTCGTCGTCCGGCGCACCGATCTTCAGGCTGGCCACCGCCTCGCCCAGCCGCTTCACCAGCTCGGGATAAATGCTTTTCTGCGCGTAGATGCGGCAGGCGGCGGTGCAATCCTGCCCGGCGTTGTAGAAACCGAAGCCGCGAATGCCGTCCACCACCTGCTGCAGATCGGCGTCGTCGAACACCAGCACCGGCGCCTTGCCGCCCAGTTCCATATGGGTGCGCTTAATGCCGGCGGCGGTGTGGGCGATGATGTGCTCGCCGGTGGCGATCGAGCCGGTCAGCGACACCATGCGCACCTTGTCATGCCCGGTCAACCGATCGCCGACGCTTGCGCCGCGGCCGAACAGCACGTTGAGCACGCCCGGCGGGAACAGTCCGGCGGCCAGTTCGGCCAGTTTGAAAGTGGCCAGCGGCGTCTGCTCGGAAGGCTTGATCACCACGCAGTTGCCCGCCGCCAGCGCCGGCGCCAGTTTCCAGGCCGCCATCATCAGCGGGTAGTTCCACGGCGCGATCGAAGCCACCACGCCCAGCGGATCGCGGCGGATCATCGAGGTATGCCCGGCCAGATACTCGCCGGCCGCCATGCCGGTCAGGCAGCGGCTGGCCCCGGCGAAGAAGCGAAACACGTCGGCCACCGCCGGCAGTTCGTCGTTCAACACGCAGTGATAAGGCTTGCCGCAGTTGAGCGACTCCAGCCTGGCGAAGGTCTCGGCATGCGCGTCGATCAGATCCGCCAGCTTGAGCAGATGCTCGGCGCGCTCTTTCGGCGTGGTTTGCCCCCAGGCGGCGAACGCGGCGTCCGCCGCCAGCACCGCGCGATCGACCTGCTCCGGGCTGGCCTCCGCCACCTGCGCGATCACTTCGCCGGTCGCCGGGTTATACACCGGCTGGGTCGCGCCCTGGCCGTTCACCAGTTGGCCGTCAATCAACAGTTGGCTTTGCATAGGGTTATCCTTTTATCAGAGGTCGGGTAAGGAAATTATTTGCCGCTGCCGGCGACGCTTTCCCCACCTTTGGTCAGGTAGTAAGCGCCGAGGATCGGCAGCATGGTCAACAGCATTACCGACAGCGCCACCACGTTGGTGATCGGCACATCGCGCGGGCGACCGAGCTGGTTCAGCAGCCACAGCGGCAGCGTGCGCTCGTGGCCGGCGGTAAAGGTGGTCACGATGATTTCATCGAACGACAGCGCGAACGCCAGCATGCCCCCGGCCAGCAGCGCCGAGCCGAGGTTCGGCAAGATCACGTAACGGAAGGTTTGCCAGCCGTCGGCGCCGAGATCCATCGACGCTTCGATCAGGCTGTACGAGGTGCGGCGGAACCGGGCGATGACGTTGTTGAACACGATCACCACGCAGAACGTCGCATGGCCGACGACGATGGTCAGGATGCCCGGCTCGATGTTCAGCGCCTTGAACGCCGCCAGCAGCGCCAGACCGGTGACGATCCCCGGCAGCGCGATCGGCAGCAGCAACAGCAGCGAAATGCTGTCCTTGCCGAAGAAATCGCGCCGATACAGCGCCGCCGCCGCCAGGGTGCCGAGCACCAGCGCGATGGCGGTCGCCAGGCAGGCGATCTGCGCCGACAGCAGCACCGCATCGAGGATATCCTGCCGCCCCGCGGCAACGTTGAACCAGTGCAGCGTGAACCCCTTCGGCGGGAAGCTGAAAGCGGCATCCTCGGTGTTGAAGGCGTAGATGGCGATGATCGCCAACGGGAAATGCAGGAAGACAAGTCCGCCCCAGGCGGCCAGCTTCAGCCCTAAGGGCGCGCGTTCAGAGTGCATCGAAAGCCCCCAGACGTTTGACGATGGAAAGGTAAATGGCGATCAGGACGATCGGCACCAGCGTAAAGGCCGCGGCCATCGGCATATTGCCGATCGCACCCTGCTGGGCGTACACCATGCTGCCGATGAAATAGCCCGGCGGCCCCACCAGCTGCGGCACGATAAAGTCGCCCAGCGTCAGCGAAAAGGTGAAGATCGACCCGGCGGCGATGCCCGGCACCGCCAGCGGCAAAATGACGTGGCGGAAGGTCTGCGCCGGCCGGGCGCCCAGATCCGCCGAGGCGTGCAGTAGCGAGGGCGGCAGGCGCTCCAGCGCCGCCTGGATCGGCAGGATCATGAACGGCAGCCAGATATAGACGAACACCAGAAAACGCCCCAGCCCTGAGGTCGACAGCGTGTTGCCGCCGACGCCGGGCACCGTCAGCAGCGAAGCCAACAGCGGCTCCAGCCCCAGGTGCTGCAGGAACCACTGCGCCACGCCGTCTTTCGCCAGCAGCAGGGTCCAGGCGTAGGCTTTAACGATATAGCTGGCCCACATCGGCATCATCACCGCGATGTAAAAGAACGCCTTGACGCGGCCGCTGGTGTAGCGCGCCATGTAATAGGCGATCGGGAACGCCAGCACCGCGCTGGCCAGCGACACCAGCACCGCCATGGTCAGCGTGCGCAGGATGATGTCGTAGTTGGCCGGGTTGAACAGCGCCGCCAGGTTGGCGAAGGTCAGATCCGGCGTCACCGCCATGGTGAAATCGTCGAAGGTGTAAAACCCTTGCCACAGCAGCGTCAGCAGCGAACCGAGGTACACCGCGCCGAACCACAGCAGCGGCGGCACCAGCAGCAAAAGCAGATACAGCGTCGGCCGGCGATAGAGCCAGGTCGACAGCGCGCGCACGGTGCCGCCGCGCGCCGAGGGGGAATCGATGCTCATGTCCATCTCACCTCTCCTCCAGCAGCGGCACCATCGCCGCGCGCGGCCAGCAGGCGACGATCGGCTGGCCGATCTGCCGCTGTTGCCCTTCGGCGAGCCACTGCGGATTGGCCTGGCTGACCAGCAGCTTTTCGCCGCCGTTCAGCGCGATTTCATACCGCGTGGCCGCGCCCTGGTAATGGATTTCCTGCAGCGTGCCCTGCACCTGGATCTCGTCCTGCGCCGCGCCGCCCTGCTCCAGCAGGCGGATATGCTCCGGCCGGATCGAGAAGGTTCGGCTTTCGCCGAGCAGGCGCTGCGCCAGCTCGCTGCGCACCACGTTGGAGGTGCCGACGAATTCGGCGACGAACGGCGTCTTAGGCCGCATGTAAAGCTCGCGCGGCGTATCCACCTGTTCGATGCGGCCGTTATTGAACACCGCCACCCGATCGGACATCGACAGCGCTTCGCTTTGATCGTGGGTGACGAAGATAAAGGTGATGCCCAGCTGGCGCTGCAGCTTCTTCAGCTCGCCCTGCATCTGCTCGCGCAGCTTGAGATCCAGCGCGCCGAGCGGTTCGTCCAGCAGCAGCACCCGCGGCCGATTGACCAGCGCGCGCGCCAACGCCACGCGCTGCCGCTGGCCGCCCGACAGGTGCGCCGGTTTGCGTTCGGCAACGAAACCGAGCGCCACGCTCTCCAGCGCCTCTTGCGCCCGCGCCAGCCGCTCGCGTTTGGCGACGCCCTTCACCATCAGGCCGTAGGCGACGTTTTCCAGCACCGACATGTGCGGGAACAGCGCGTAATCCTGAAACACCGTATTCACGTCGCGCTGGTACGGCGGCAGGTTGGCGGCTTCCTGGCCGTGGATGCGAATCGAGCCGGAAGTGAGCTGTTCAAAGCCGGCGATCAGGCGCAGGCAGGTGGTTTTGCCCGAGCCGGACGGCCCGAGCATGGAGAAGAATTCCCCGTCCTGAATGTCGATGGATACCCGATCCACGGCGCGAACATCGCCGAAACTCCGCGAAACATCGATGAATTGCACGGCAATGGTCATTTTCTGTGCTCCATACTGATGTAGTTCGGGCGCAGCGGGCTGCGCCCCGCGGCTTAGCGGCCGCCCATGATGGCGATGTAATCCTGGGTCCAGCGGCTGTACGGCACGAACTTGCCGCCCTGCGCCTGCGGCGTTTTCCAGAAGGCGATTTTGTCGAACTGGTTGAAGCCGTTGGTTTCGCAGCCCTTCTCACCCAGCAGCGCGCTGGCCTTGCAGCCCGCCGGCGAAGCCGGCACCGACCCGAACCAGGCCGCCACGTCGCCCTGCACCTTCGGCTCCAGCGACCAGTTCATCCACTGGTAGGCGCAGCTCGGGTGCTTGGCGTCGGCATGCAGCATGGTGGTGTCCGCCCAGCCGGTCACGCCCTCTTTCGGGAACACGGTGGCGATCGGCTGCCCCTCGCCCTTCAGGGCGTTGGCCTGATACGGCCAGGCGCTGGAGGCCACCACGCCTTCGTTTTTAAAGTCGCTCATCTGCACCGAGGTGTCGTGCCAGTAGCGGTGGATCAGCGCGTGCTGGCTGCGCAGCAGCTTCAGCGCCGCCTGATACTGCTCTTCGTTGAGCTGGTATGGATCGCTGATGCCGAGCTGCGGCTGGGTGGCCTTCAGGAACAGCGCCGCGTCGGCGATGTAGATCGGGCCGTCGTAAGCCTGCACCCGGCCCTGGTTGCTCTTGCCGTCCGGCAGGTTCTGCTGCTGGAAGATCACCGCCCAGCTGTCCGGAGGCGTCGGGAAGGTTTTGGTGTTGTACATCAGCAGGTTCGGCCCCCACTGGTACGGCGTGCCGTAGGTTTTGCCGTCCACGGTGTACCAGGCGCCGTTCAGCAGGCGCGGATCGATGTTCTTCCAGTTCGGGATCAGCGCGGTGTTGATCGGCTGCACCCGCTTGCCGAAGATCAGGCGCAGCGAGGCGTCGCCGGAGGCGGTCACCAGATCGTAGCCGCCCTTGGCCATCAGGCTGACCATTTCATCAGAGGTGGCGGCGGTCTTCACGTTCACCGCACAGCCGGTTTGCTTCTCAAACTGGGTGACCCAGTCGTAGTTTTTGTCGGACTGGCCGCGTTCGATGTAGCCGGGCCAGGCGATGATATCCAGCCGGCCTTCGCCTTTGCCCAGCGTCTGCGGCAGATCGGCCGCCTGGGCCAGGCCGCACAGCACGGTAAGACAGAGCGCGGAGACGGTGGTGGTGACTGCGGTAGTTTTTCCCATCGTAATTACCCCTGTGTTGCTTATCGGTATGCGGCAGGGAACGGCTGCCGCCTGATTTTTCTTGATATAACCGTTAGAAGCCGGCTTTGAACTTCGCCATTACGTGCCTGACAACGCTGTAATCCTGCAGCGAATCGCTGGACAGATCCTTGCCGTAGCCGGAGCGTTTCAGGCCGCCGTGCGGCATCTCGCTCGCCAAGGTGAAATGGGTGTTGATCCAGGTGCTGCCGTACTGCAGATGGGCGGCGATGTGCAGCGCCCGATCGATATTTTGCGTCCACACCGACGAAGCCAGCCCGTATTCCGAGTCGTTGGCCCACGCCACCGCCTGCTCCAGGTGTTCGAAGCGCGTGACGCTGACCACCGGGCCAAACACCTCGCGCTGCACGATTTCGTCGCTTTGCAGGCAGCCCGCCAGCAGGGTCGGTTGGTAATAGAACCCCGGCCCGGAGTGGGCCGCGGCGCCGGTGATCAATTCGATATGCGGTTGGCTGAGCGCCCGCTCGACGAAGCTGGCGACGCGATCGCGCTGGCGGGCACTGATTAACGGGCCGATTTCGTTGTCCTGATCGCGCTTGCGGGCGAAACGCAGGCTGGCGACCGCCTCGCCCAGCGCGTCCACCAGCTTGGGATAGATGCCCGCCTGCGCGTAGATGCGGCAGGCGGCGGTGCAGTCCTGGCCGGCGTTGTAATAGCCGTAGGTGCGAATGCCGTTGACCACTTCGTCGAGATCGGCGTCGTCGCAGACGATCACCGGCGCCTTGCCCCCCAGTTCCAGGTGGGTGCGCTTGACGCTTTTGGCCGCCGCCTGAAGAATTTTTTGCCCGGTGACGATATCGCCGGTGACCGACACCAGCCGCACCTGCGGGTGCCCCACCAGCTGGCTGCCGACCCCTTCGCCGCCGCCGTAGACGATATTCAGCACGCCCGGCGGCAGGATCTCCTGCAGCGCCGGCACCAGCGCCAGAATAGTCAGCGGCGTATGTTCGGAGGGTTTAAACACCACGGTATTGCCCGCCGCCAACGCCGGCGCGATCTTCCACGCCGCCATCATCAACGGATAGTTCCAGGGGGCGATCGAGGCCACCACGCCGATCGGATCGCGGCGGATCATCGAGGTGTGGCCCGGCACATACTCGCCGGCCAGCTGCCCTTGCTGCGTGCGCACCGCGCCGGCGAAGAAGCGGAACACGTCGACCGCCGCCGGCAGATCGTCATTGAGCGCCTGATGCAGTGGTTTACCGCAGTTGAGGGCTTCCAGCTGCGCCAGCTGCGGCGCCTGCCGCTCGATGGCGTCGGCGATGCGCAGCAACAGAGCGGCGCGCTGGGCCGGCGTGGTGCGCGACCAGTGGCCGAACGCCTGCTGCGCGGCTTTCACCGCGCCGCCGACCTGCGCCGAAGAGGCTTCGGTCAGGGCGATCAGCGTCTCGCCGTTGGCCGGATTGACGATGCACTCCTGCTGGCCTTCGCCGTCGATAAGCTGACCGTTAATGAACTGCTGACAGGACAAACCTGAGAGAACCTGCACATCTGCCATCGCCTGACGCCCCTAAGTGACAAAAACGTTAACCAAATGTGAATAAGTTAGTTTTAATCAGCCTAAGCGAGCCTCTGGCGGGCAACAAATTCTAAATACTGAACGCCGCGTTCGATTAAATCGAATGCTTAAGCCCGGCGGCGTGTTTGCTGCCGTTCTCGCGCGCGATGGTAAGGAACGGCGTCACCAGCTCCGGCCGCGCGCTGCCACGCCGCCACGCCAACCCGATGTCCAGCGGCTCCAGCAGATCGTCCAGCTTGCGCGCCTCGATCATGTTGCCTTCCAGCGACCAGGCGCGGTACGCCATGTCCGGCTGGATGGAGACCCCCATCCCTGCCGCCACCAGGCTGCGCACCGCCTCAGTCGAGGCGGTCTTCATGGCGATCTCCGGTTTCAGCCCGGCGCGCGCCCAGATGCGCCGCGCGTGCACGTCCATTTCATCGGCGTTGAGCTGGATCAGCGGCTGTTTGGCCACGTCCGCCAGGCTGATGCTCTCGTGCTCCAGCAGCGGGTGCAGCGGCGGCAACCACAGGCGATACGGCGAGTGCATCAGCACCTCGGTCTGCAGCGCGTCGCGGTCTTCGATGTTCGACAGGATCAGCACGCCGATGTCGATCTCGCCGCTGACCAGCAGATGCTCGATATACGGGCGCTCGTCTTCAACCACCTGTACGGTGACGTTGGGATAGGCCGATTTAAAGCGCGTAAGCAGCTCCACCAGGAAGTAGCCGGCCACCAGGCTGGTGACGCCGACGGTCAGCTTGCCGGTCAGGCTTTCGGTGCCGATCTGCAGGCTGCGCTTGGCGTTGTCCACCGTCGCCAGAATCAGATACGACTGGCGCAGAAACTGGTGCCCCTGATGGGTCAGCGTCATGCCCTTGGCGTGGCGATCGAACAGCCGCACGCCGATCTCGGTTTCCAACTGCTGGATCGCCAGCGTCAGCGAAGACTGGGAGACAAACACCGCCTGGGCGCCGGCGGAGATCGACCCGGTTTCCGCCACCGCGATAAAGTGGCGGATTTGGCGTAACGTCATCATGGGGATGATTCCTCAAGCAAAAACATTGCGTTGAGTGTAGACGCCGGCCGTGAAGCGATCGGGCAAAGTATCAAAAATGCGATAGCGTTCGCTTTTTTAGAATGCTAATGGTGAAAATAACCAGAATTGTGGAGAAGTCGGGAGATGTTCACTGAGGTGTGGGGCGTAGCGAGCGCCGGCCAGATTGGGCACGGCCAGCGCGCAGGGCCCGGAGCGTACACGCAGTACGTGAGGAGACCGAGCACTGCCCAGGCTCAAGCTGGCGGTGCTCGGTAGACGATCACATTAAATCGCTTCTTCGTCCTGCTCGCCGGTACGAATGCGCACCACGCGCGCCACGTCGAAGACGAAGATTTTGCCGTCGCCGATCTTGCCGGTCTGCGCGGTCTGCATGATGGTTTCCACGCAGGTGTCGACGATGTCGTCGGCAACCACGATCTCGATCTTCACCTTGGGCAGAAAGTCGACCATGTACTCGGCGCCGCGGTACAGCTCGGTATGGCCCTTCTGGCGGCCGAAGCCTTTCACTTCGGTGACCGTCATGCCGGTGATGCCCACTTCGGCCAGCGCTTCGCGGACGTCATCCAGTTTGAACGGCTTGATAATCGCGTCGATCTTTTTCATCTTCTTTCCTTTTACCAATTTTTGCGGCCAAAACCGGATGTGATGGGGTAGCGGCGGTCTTTGCCGAAGTTACGGGCGGTGATACGCGGCCCGACGGCGGCCTGACGCCGCTTGTATTCGTTGATGTCCACCAGGCGGATCACCTTGCGCACGATCGCTTCGTCGAACCCTTCGGCCACCAGATCGGCAACCGATTTGTCGCGCTCAACGTAGCCTTCCAGGATCGCGTCCAGGATATCGTATGGCGGCAGGCTGTCCTGATCGACCTGATCCGGCGCCAGCTCAGCGGACGGCGGACGATCGATCACCCGCTGCGGGATCACGTAGGAGACGGTGTTACGGTATTCGGACAGCTTGAACACCAGCGTTTTCGGCACGTCCTTCAGCACGTCGAAACCGCCGGCCATATCGCCGTACAGCGTGGCGTATCCCACCGCCATTTCGCTCTTGTTGCCGGTGGTCAGCACGATGCTGCGGCGTTTGTTGGACAGCGCCATCAGCACCACCCCGCGGCAACGCGCCTGCAGGTTTTCTTCGGTGGTGTCGCGCTCGGTGCCGGCGAACATCGGCGACAGCTGGCCCATAAAGGCGTCGAACATCGGTTCGATGGAGACGATATCGAACTCCACGCCGAGGATTTCCGCCTCTTCCTTGGCGTCGGCGATGCTGATGTCCGCGGTATAGCGGAACGGCATCATCAGCGCCTGCACCTTGTCTTTGCCCAGCGCATCCACGGCGATCGCCAGCGTCAGCGCCGAGTCGATGCCGCCGGACAGGCCCAGCACCGCGCCTTTAAAGCCGTTTTTGGTCACGTAGTCGCGCACCGCCAACACCAGCGCCTGGTACACCTGCGCCAGCTGCGGCAGCTCGGCGGCCGGATCGGCCATCGGCACCACGGCCAGCTCGTTGAATTCCAGGCGGGTCACCTGCTCGTCGAAGGCCGCCAGACGGTGAGTCATGGTGCCGGCGGCGTCGAAGACCTTGGAGCAGCCGTCGAAGATCAGCTCATCCTGGCCGCCGACCTGATTGAGGTACACCAGCGGCAGCTGGGTGCGCTGGCAGTGGCCGGCCATCAGGGTTTTGCGGATATACGGCTTTTCGCGGTTATACGGTGAGGCGTTGATCGACAGGATAATTTCCGCGCCGGCCGCCTTGGCGGCGTCAATCGGCTCAGGGAACCACAGATCTTCGCAAATCAGCAGCCCCAGACGGTAGCCTTTCAGTTCCACCACGCAGGTGTCGTTGCCGGCGTGGAAATAGCGCTTCTCATCGAACACGCCGTAGTTCGGCAGCTGCTGTTTAAAGTAGCGGGTCAGCAGGCGGCCTTCGGCGAACAGCGACAGCGCGTTATACAGCTTGTCGCCTTCGCGCCACGGGTGGCCGACCAGGATCGCGGTCTCGGCGGAGGCCTGCTGCAGGCGCAGCAGCTGCGCGTCGCAGCGCTGATAGAAATCATTGCGATACAGCAGATCTTCCGGCGGGTAGCCGGACAGCGCCAGTTCGCTGAACATGACCAGATCGGCTCCCGCCTTCTGCTGCTCCTGCACGATTTGCAACATGCGTTCGGTGTTGCCTTCAATGTCGCCGACCAGCAGGTTCAGCTGGGCCAGGGCGATGGAAAGTGATCTGCTCATTTGTGTACGATCCCGCTTAATACGTTCCATGGTGCTCTACGCCGGGCGCGCCGCGGCAAAGAGAACGGAGTGTAAATCATTCCGCCGGATTTGTTGAGAACCTGCGTGGCAGGCACCGGCGGCAAACTGTCATTCTTTAAAATCGTTGGCGTCCAGCTCGTGGCGCGACAGCAATTTGTAAAACTCGGTGCGGTTGCGGCCCGCCATGCGCGCGGCCTGGGTCACGTTGCCCTTGGTGATCTGCAACAGCTTGCGCAGGTAGTGCAATTCGAACTGGTTGCGCGCTTCGGCGAAGGTCGGCAGCGCGGTGTTTTCCCCTTCCAGCGCCTGCTCCACCAGCGCTTCGCCGATCACCGGCGCCGAGGTCAGCGCCACGCACTGCTCGATGACGTTGACCAGCTGGCGCACGTTGCCCGGCCAGCTGGCGGTCATCAGCCGCTTCATGGCGTCGGTCGAGAAGCTGCGCACGAACGGCTTGTGCCGCTGGGCCGCTTCGCGCAACAGGTGGTTGGCCAGCAGCGGGATATCTTCGGCGCGTTCGTTCAGCGCCGGGATCTTCAGGTTCACCACGTTGAGGCGATAGTAGAGATCTTCGCGGAACTCGTTCTTCGCCATCGCCTTTTGCAGATCGCGGTGGGTGGCGGAGATGATGCGCACGTCAATGTCCAGATCGCGGTTGCTGCCCAGCGGCCGCACCTTGCGCTCCTGCAGCACGCGCAGCAACTTCACCTGCAGCGACAGCGGCATATCGCCGATCTCGTCGAGGAACAGCGTGCCGCCCGCCGCCGCCTGGAACAGCCCTTCGCGGCTGCTGACCGCGCCGGTAAAGGCGCCCTTGGCGTGGCCGAACAGTTCGGACTCCAGCAGCTGCTCCGGCAGCGCGCCGCAGTTGATGGCGATGAACGCCTTGCCGGCGCGCGGGCTGGCGGCGTGGATCGCCTGCGCCACCACCTCTTTGCCGGTGCCGCTCTGGCCGTTGATCAAGACGCTGACGTCGGACTGCGCCACCATTTTCACCTGCTCCAGCAGGCGCAGCATCAGCGGGCTGCGGGTGACGATATCTTCGCGCCAGGCGTCGTCGCCGGCCGGGGTGGCCGACAGCGCGAGCGCTTCGTCGATCGCCTTGTACAGCGCATCGCGATCCACCGGTTTGGTCAGGAAGCTGAACACCCCCTGCTGGGTGGCGGCCACCGCATCGGGAATCGAACCGTGCGCGGTGAGAATGATCACCGGCATGCCCGGCTGATGCTTTTGGATCTCGGCGAACAGCGCCATGCCGTCCATCTCGTCCATACGCAGATCGCTGATCACCAGATCGATCTGTTCGCGCGCCAGCAGGCGCAGCGCTTCCTGGCCGCTTTCGGCGGTGGTGACGTGAAAACCTTCGCTGGTCAGACGCATGCCCAGCAGCTTCAGCAGGCTGGGATCGTCGTCAACCAAGAGCAGGTTGGCCGGTTTGCGTGCGGTCATTGCGCGTGAGACTCCTTATTGGCAGGGGGCGGCGTATAGGTGTCTTCCGGTTCAACCGGCAGCGCGGTGCCCTTTTCCGGTTCGTCCTGCGGCTCCGCCCCTTTGGCGGCCGCGCCGTTTTTACCGGCGGCTTCGCCCTTTTGCGAGCCTGTGTTGTTTTCCGGGATTTCCCCTTGCAGCTGCTTGCGCGAAGAGAGCTGGCGCTCGATGTCGGTCAGGTTTTCCAGCTTGCGCGAGGTGTCCTGCAGTTGCGATTGCAAACGCGCCTGGTTCTGGCGCAGCGAATCGATCTGGCTGTCGCTGCTCTCCTGCAGATGCTGATAGCGCGCTTTTTCATCGAACAGCGTGATCTGCAGCATCTGCTGCTGGCGCCACAGCTGCGTCAGCGGCCGCAACGAGCCGGGGAACTCCATTCGGTAGCTGTTGATCCTGTCAATCATCTGGCGGCGCTCGCCGGAGGTCGGCTGCGCGCTGCCCAACAGGATGCTCTGTTTGAAAACGCCGGACCAGCTGTCGCCAGGCACCGTTTTCGCCAGCGCGCGCGCCTGGGTCGACCCGATGCGATCGGCGCAGTCCATCGCGCGCAGCCAGTAGAGCGCGTTATCCAGCGCGTCCTTGTCGTCCAACTGCCACAGGGTATCGCAAGCCGCGGTGCGGTAATCGATCACCTTGGTATCCGGGATCGCCTCTTGCTGCTGAGCGTTCAGGCCGCCGCTGACGGCGCGATCGACGCAGCCCGCCAGCAACAGCGGCATGAAGAAGACGGCGCCCAACCAGCCGATCGGGCGTTTGCCGAGCGGCGTCCTGTGCGTGGCACGCGGTGAACCTTCGGTCTGTGAAAGACGAAGGCGCTTAGACCATGTGTACATTATTTATTCATTCTCGGCGGTTAACGGCAATTCAATGCGGAAGCAGACGTCTGCACCGGCGACCGTCGCCAGTTGCAGCTCACCGCGCATGCGACGGATACAGTCCTGAGCGATGCTCAACCCCAGTCCGCTTCCTTTTACCGCCCCTTTTCGCTGGTGACTACCCTGGAAAAAAGGCTCGAAAATCATGGCTCTTTCAGCCTCGGGGATCGGCGTGCCGGTATTGGCGACGTCGATTTGCACCCGTTGTCCAACCTGACGGCTGCGGATCCAAATGTTACCGGATTCCTTGCCGTAGTGCACCGCATTGGAATAGAGATTATCCAGCACGCGCATTAATAGCGTAGGCTCTGCCCAGCAGATTTCCGCCTCCAGCGCAATTTCGGTGGAAATCATCTTCGCCCGCGCCGGCAAACTGTGCGCGGCGACCACCAAATCGACCATTTCGCGCAGCTCTACGTTCTCATGTGCCGCCGGGCCATCGGCCAGTTTGCGGTTGTAATCCAGCAGCTGTTCAATCAGCTGCTGCAGATGGCGGCTGCTGTTGTCGAGGATCGTCACCACCTCTTTCTGATCGGAAGTCAGCGGCCCCGCCACCTCGTCGGCCAGCAGCTCGGTGCCTTCGCGCATGCTGGCCAGCGGCGTTTTCAGCTCGTGCGAGATATGGCGCAAGAACTCGTGGCGCTGCGATTCCAGCCACGCCAGCCGCTCGCTCAGCCAGATAATGCGCTGCGCCAGGGAACGCAACTCGCGCGGCCCTTTGAACGACGCGGTGCTGCCCAGCGCGCGCCCTTCCCCCAGACGGTTGATCATCCGCTCCACGGCCTTGACCGGCCCGATGATCATGCGGGTGAACAGCACCACCAGCAGCACGCTGACCAGGAACAGCAGCAGCGCCTGCCAGCCGAAGAACTGGCCGCGCTCGGCGATGGCCTGCTGGAGCTGCTGGCCGCGCGAGAACACCACCGCGCGCGTGGCCTGCACCATTTCGGCGTTGGAGCGCGAGAACGACTCGAGCAAGGCGGAAGCCTCTTGATCCGGCCCGCTGTTATGGCATTTGATCGCCGCCAGCTGGGTCAGCAGCTGGCGCAACGTTTGATAATAGCGCTCGTCCGGCAGAATCGGCGCATGGGCGTCCAGCATCTGCGAATACTGCTTGCGCTGGTTCTGATACAGCTTTTGCAGCGTGGGATCGACCAGCACGCAGTACTGACGATAGCTGCGCTCCATCTCCAGCGCCACGCTGGTCATCGCCTCGCTGCGCCGCGCGTCCACCAGCGTGGTGCGGTTGATGTCCGCCGCCTGCGCGCTGAGGTGATCCAGGCTCTGGTAGGCCTGATAGGCCAGCACCAGCAGCGGCAGCAGCACCAACAGGAAGGCCAGCAGCACCAATTGCCGCAGCGAACGGGGGAATAAACGCCATCTTTTCAACGAAATCATCTCATTCTCTCAGCTCTGTCACGATGCTAACTGACTCGCCGGAAAGAGAAAAGCCCGGCAAGGGAGAATCCTGAACGCGCAAGGAAAAAGCCGCGTGGTCGGTGAACCGCGCCCATAGGCCTGGCCTGCCGACGGCATGCGGCCCCGGCAACATCAACCGGTGCGAAAACGAGAGTGTGGGGATAGCGTCTGCGTTCGAGGGCATAGGCAACGCAACAGGGATAAGCGCAGCGTTGAGAAATGACATCGGGGCAAGAAACTTGCCCCAACGCAAGGAAAGTGTGGATGCCCTTAAACCTCGTCCCCAGGGTGATGTAGCGCAGCGGCTGGCATCGAACAGGACGAATAGCATCCGTAAGTATCCAGGATTGATGAACCCTTCATCACAGTTGGATACAGGCGGTGCCTCACTCCACGTGTCGCCCGATGCTTGATAAAGCCGCTTGCACGGTCTGTTATCGGTTTGGTTGGACGATAGGCACCATTTCTTTGGCATCATTCGGAGGCTTATGAGGCGATTTGCCGTCTAATTACGGCGCCGTCATAAAAAGGTGAATGAGCAGCCGCCGAGAATAATGCACGTTACGTGCCAACTTTGCAATAAAAATAATAACTATATGATTTTATTAAAAAATAAGATTATATCAGCAAATTTCTTTGTGCATCACGCCCCGATGAGCGATGAAAAAAACGCCGTGCTGTCGCTAAATGCAGACAACTAAAGCCAAACCCATTTACCATTAATAAAATCAAATAGTTAAATGTCTCCATTTAGCGACAGGGAAAATAGCGCCTGTCGCTAAATGCAGACACTGCCGCCAGACGGCGAACGCCGGCCATAAAAAAGGGCGCAATTGCTTGCACCCTCTGTACGGCGGTGGCCGTTTTTAGCCCAGCTGCTTACGGGCGTTGCGGAACATGCGCATCCACGGGCTGTCCTCGCCCCACTCTTCCGGGTGCCAGGAGTTGCTGACGGTGCGGAACACGCGTTCCGGGTGCGGCATCATCACCGTGGCGCGCCCGTTGGCGCTGGTCACGGCGGTAATGCCGTTCGGCGAACCGTTCGGGTTGGCCGGGTAAGTTTCCGTCACCTGACCGGCGTTGTTGACGAAACGCAGCGCCACCAGGCCGTGGCTTTCCAGCGCGGCCAGATGCGCCGCATCGCGCACTTCGACATGCCCCTCGCCGTGGGAAACGGCGATCGGCATACGCGAACCGGTCATGCCCTGCAGGAACAGCGACGGGCTGGCCGCCACTTCCACCAGGCTGAAACGCGCCTCGAAGCGATCCGACAGGTTGCGCACAAAGCGCGGCCAGTGTTCGGCGCCCGGGATCAGCTCGCGCAGGTTGGACATCATCTGGCAGCCATTGCACACGCCCAGCGCCAGCGTCTGCGGACGGTGGAAGAACGCTTCGAACTCGTCGCGCACCCGCTCGTTGAACAGGATAGACTTCGCCCAGCCTTCGCCGGCGCCCAGTACGTCGCCGTAAGAGAAGCCGCCGCAGGCCACCAGCGTGTGGAAGTCCTGCAGATCGCGGCGCCCCGCCAGCAGATCGCTCATATGCACGTCCACCGCGTCAAAGCCGGCGCGGTGGAACGCCGCCGCCATTTCAACGTGGGAGTTCACCCCCTGCTCGCGCAGCACCGCCACTTTCGGGCGAGCGCCCTTGGCGATATACGGCGCGGCGATGTCTTCCTGCGGTGCGAAGGTCAGCTTCACGTTCAGGCCGGGATCTTGTTCATCTTGCTTGGCCTGATGTTCCTGATCGGCGCACGCCGGGTTGTCGCGCAGGCGCTGCATCTGCCAGGTGGTTTCCGCCCACCAGGTGCGCAGCGTATTGCGGCTTTCGCTGTACAGCGCCTGGCCGTATTGGGTGATGACGAAACGATCGCCGGCCTGCACGCTGCCGATGTGATGCACGTTGTCGGTCAGACCGTGCTGAGCGAACGCCTGCTTCACGTCATCGAGACGTTCGGCGCTCACCTGGATCACCGCGCCCAGCTCTTCGTTGAACAGCACCGCCAGCGCATCGTCGCCGAGGCCGTCGAGGTTGACGTCCACGCCGCAGTGACCGGCGAAGGCCATCTCCGCCAGCGTCACCAGCAGGCCGCCGTCGGCGCGGTCGTGGTAAGCCAACAGCGCTTGATCGGCCACCAGCTGCTGCATGGCGTTGAAGAAGCCCGCCAGCTGCGCAACGTTGCGCACGTCGGCCGGTTTGTCGCCCAGTTGGCGATAAACCTGCGCCAGCGCGGTGGCACCCAGCGCGTTATGGCCGTTGCCCAGGTCGATCAACAGCAGCGCGCTGTCGCCCTTATCGGTGCGCAGCTGCGGCGTCACGGTGTGGCGCACATCCTCCACGCGGGCGAAGGCAGTGATGACCAGCGACAGCGGCGAGGTCATTTCACGCTGTTCGTTGCCTTCTTGCCAGCGGGTCTTCATCGACATGGAGTCTTTACCCACCGGGATAGTGATGCCCAGCGCCGGGCACAGTTCTTCGCCCACCGCTTTCACCGCTTCGTACAGGCCGGCGTCTTCGCCCGGGTGGCCGGCGGCGGCCATCCAGTTGGCGGACAGCTTCACGCGCTTCAGGCTGCCGATCTCGGTGGCGGCCAGGTTGGTCAGCGCTTCCCCGACCGCCAGGCGGCCGGAGGCGGCGAAGTCCAGCAGCGCCACCGGCGCGCGTTCACCGAGCGACATCGCTTCGCCGTAATAGCTGTCCAGGCTGGCGGTGGTGACCGCGCAATCGGCCACCGGGATCTGCCACGGGCCGACCATCTGGTCGCGCGCCACCATGCCGGTAACGGTGCGATCGCCGATGGTGATCAGGAAGGTTTTCTCCGCCACGGCCGGCAGATGCAGCACGCGTTTCACCGCGTCGGCCAGCGTGATGTCCTCGCGCTGCACCGCCTCGCCGCTCGCCTGCAGGCGGGTGACGTCGCGGGTCATTTTCGGCGTCTTGCCGAGCAGCACGTCCAGCGGCATGTCGATCGGCTGGTTGTCGAAGTGGCGGTCGTTGAGCGTCAGGTGCTGTTCTTCGGTCGCTTCGCCGATCACCGCGTAAGGCGCGCGCTCGCGGCGGCAGATCTCGTCGAACTGCGCCATCTGCGCCGGGGCGATCGCCATCACGTAACGTTCCTGCGATTCGTTGCACCACACTTCCAGCGGGCTCATGCCCGGCTCGTCGTTGAGGATATCACGCAGCTCGAAGCGGCCGCCGCGGCCGCCGTCGCTCACCAGCTCCGGCATGGCGTTGGACAGGCCGCCGGCGCCGACGTCATGGATAAACAGGATCGGGTTCTGATCGCCCAGCTGCCAGCAGCGGTCGATCACTTCCTGACAGCGGCGCTCCATTTCCGGGTTGTCGCGCTGCACCGAAGCGAAGTCCAGATCGGCGTCGGACTGGCCGGACGCCATCGACGATGCCGCGCCGCCGCCCAGGCCGATATTCATCGCCGGGCCGCCCAGCACCACCAGCTTGGCGCCGACGGTGATTTCCCCTTTCTGCACGTGATCGGCACGGATGTTGCCGATGCCGCCCGCCAGCATGATCGGTTTGTGGTAGCCGCGCAGCTCAACGCCGTTGTGGCTGTTGACGCGCTCTTCATAGGTACGGAAGTAGCCCAGCAGCGCCGGACGACCGAATTCGTTGTTGAACGCCGCGCCGCCCAGCGGGCCTTCGGTCATGATATCCAGCGCGGTGACGATGCGTTCCGGCTTGCCGAAATCCTGTTCCCACGGCTGTTCAAAGCCGGGAATACGCAGGTTGGACACCGAGAAGCCCACCAGGCCGGCCTTCGGCTTGGCGCCGCGGCCGGTAGCCCCCTCGTCGCGGATCTCGCCGCCAGAGCCGGTCGCGGCGCCCGGCCACGGCGAGATCGCCGTCGGGTGGTTGTGGGTTTCCACCTTCATCAGGATGTGCGCGTCTTCCTGATGGTAATCGTAGGAGCCGGTCTCCGGCGCGGCGAAGAAGCGGCCGACCTGCGAGCCTTCCATCACGGCGGCGTTGTCTTTATACGCCGACAGCACATAGTCCGGCGTCTGCTCATAGGTGTTTTTGATCATTTTGAACAGCGATTTAGGCTGCTGTTCGCCGTCGATGATCCAGTCGGCGTTGAAAATCTTGTGGCGGCAGTGCTCGGAGTTGGCCTGCGCGAACATATAAAGTTCGATATCCGTCGGGTTGCGCCCCAAACCGGTAAAGGCATTCAGCAGGTAGTCGATCTCGTCCTGCGCCAGCGCCAGGCCGAGCCGGACGTTGGCCTGCTCCAGCGCGGCGCGCCCTGCGCCCAGCACGTCGACCGACTGATACGGCGCCGGCTGATGGTGCGCGAACAGCTGTTCGGCCTGTTGCAGCTCGCTGAAGACGGTTTCCATCATGCGATCGTGCAGCAGCGCGGCGAGCTGCCGCCACTGGGTTTCCGTCAGCTCGGGCGCCTTGACGTAGAACGCCAGGCCGCGCTCCAGGCGCACGACCTGCTGCAGACCGCAGTTGTGGGCGATGTCGGTGGCTTTGGAAGACCAGGGAGAAATGGTGCCCGGACGCGGCGTAACCAGCAGCAACCGGCCTTCGGGAGCGTGTTCGGCGAGAGAAGGACCGTACTTGAGCAGCCGCTGAAGCTTGGCGTGTTCTTCGGCACTGAGCGGTGCGCTAACATCGGCAAAGTGGACGTACTCGGCGTAGATATCACTGACGGGCAGGTGAGCTTCCTGGCAGCGGGACAGCAGTTTGGTAATGCGAAAAGCCGATAAAGCGGGCGAACCACGCAGAATTTCCATAATCAAAGTTCTCTCGTCTTCGAAGCGACGGATAAGACGCTTCATTGGGCGCAACAGGGGAAAACGCGCGTCATTATAGAGAATCCTCGCCGCCGACGAAACCGTTTGCGTGGGGATAATTGATAAAAGCATGCCGCACCGTCGAATTGTCATAACGTGTCAATAAAGTTGCACACTGGCGTTTTGTTGCGCAAAATGCCCCCGCACTGGTGATTTAACCATGAGAAAAGTCGCGGTTGTCGTCACCGGCGTACCTGTGCCACCACTGGATAACTATTTGAAACGTCTTAAAATAAACTACATCCTCATCGGCGTTGTCACCCTGCTTCTGGCTCTCGCGCTGTGGCCCAATATCACCTGGCGCAGCGGCCAGGGCGGGCAACTCCAGGAGATCATTTCCCGCGGCGAGTTGCGTATCAGCACGCTGAACTCCCCGCTGACCTATTTCAACACCAAGCAAGGGCCGGGTGGGCTCGACTACGAACTGGCGAAGCGCTTCGCCAACTACCTCGGGGTGAAGCTGGTGGTGATCCCCCATCAGAACATCAATGACCTGTTCGACGATCTGGACGACGACGACGCCGACCTGCTGGCGGCGGGTCTGATCTACAACCAGGAGCGCCTCAGCCGCGCGCGCACCGGCCCGGCCTACTACTCCGTTTCCCAACAGCTGGTGTACCGGCTGGGCACCCCGCGGCCGAAAAGTTTCGCCGACATTAAAGGCAAGCTGGCGGTCGCTTCCGGTTCCGCGCACGTCAGCACCCTAAAGCAGCTCAAACAGGATAAATACCCCGATCTCGCCTGGGAGTCCTCCAGCGATCTCACCTCCAAAGAGCTGCTGGAGCGGGTGGCCGACGGCAAGCTGGACTACACCCTCGGCGATTCGGTGACCATCGCGCTGCTGCAGCGCATCCATCCGCAGCTGGCAGTGGCGTTCGACGTCACCGACGAAGAGCCGGTCACCTGGTATCTGAAACGCGACGGCGACGACAGCCTGTACGCGGCGATGCTCGACTTCTACAGCCAGATGGTGGACGACGGCACCCTGGCGCGGCTCGAAGAGAAATACCTCGGCCACGTCGGCAGCTTCGACTATGTGGACACCAAAACCTTCCTGTCGGCCATCGACTCGGTGCTGCCCAACTTCCGCCCGCTGTTCGAGAAGCACGCCAACGAGATCGACTGGAAGCTGCTGGCGGCCATCGCCTATCAGGAATCGCACTGGAATCCGCAGGCCACCTCACCCACCGGCGTGCGCGGCCTGATGATGCTGACCCGCGCCACCGCCGACGGCCTGGGGGTCAACGACCGCCTCGATCCGGAAGAGAGCATTCAGGGCGGCGCCCTTTACCTGCAGCGGCTGATGGCCAAGGTGCCGGACAGCGTGCCGGAAGACGAGCGCATCTGGTTCTCGCTGGCGGCCTACAACATGGGCTGGGGCCACATGCTGGACGCGCGCAAGCTGACCAAGACGCAAAAAGGCAACCCCGACAGCTGGGTCGACGTCAAGCAGCGCCTGCCGATGCTCAGCCAGAAGCGCTACTACCCGCAGTTGACCTACGGCTATGCGCGCGGGCGTGAAGCCTACAACTATGTAGAGAACATCCGCCGCTACCAGGTCAGCCTGGTGGGCTATCTGCAGGAAAAAGAGAGAAAGGCGGCGCAAGCGGCCGCCGAACAGGAGGCGTTGGGGAAGGGCTACCCGGCGGTGATGCCGGAACTGGCGCTCAACTACTGATTATTCCGGCTTATCCGCCGCCCGCTGCGCCAGCCTGAGCGCTTTTTTCTGTTCGCGGCGCAGGCGGAAGAAATTGCTCAGGGTGGCGGCGCATTCGTCCGCCAGCACGCCCGAGACAATCTCCACCTGATGGTTCATGCCCGGATGGCGCAGAATGTCCACCAGTGAACCGGCCGCGCCGGTTTTCTCGTCGGCGGCGCCATACACCACCCGGCGGATACGGCTGTGCACCATCGCACCGGCGCACATCACGCACGGCTCCAGCGTGACGTACAGCGTGGCGTTCAGCAAACGGTAGTTTTGCAGCACCGCGCCGCCCTGGCGCAGCGCCATGATCTCGGCGTGTGCGGTAGGATCGTGTCGGCCGATCGGGCGGTTCCAGCCCTCGCCGATGACCTGATTGTCCAGCACCAGCAGCGCACCCACCGGCACCTCACCCTCTTCCTGCGCGCGCAGGGCCAGCTGCAATGCCTGACGCATCCAGTACTCATCGTTATATTCAGTCATCGCATAATTCCTCGTGCGCTTTTGCGGCGGGCATTATACACACTAGCCCTCCTTTGTCGTAGCCGCCCGCCAATGGCTATACTGGCCGAATCAGCGTGTGATTCAGGGACAAGAAGCATGAAACTCAGTAAAAAGAACGCCGTCGTGGTGCGCAAGGCACTGGACGGCTGGGTTGGGGAAGGCGCCTTGACGCCCGCACAGCGGCAGCAACTGCTGCTGCATGTGGCCGTGCAGCCTTTCGACTGGCGGCGGCTGGCGCGCTATGCGTTTCTCGCCGCGCTGGCCTCGCTGCTGATCGCCGTCACCAGCCTGTTCGCCGACAGCGAACTGCTTGCATGGCTCAGCGGACTGTTTCGCTTCGACGCGCCGGTACGCATGGCGATCGCCGGCGTGCTGGCGGCGCTGGCCTACGTCTGGGCGCTGCGTCGCCGCCGGCGCCACCCGGAAAAACGCTACGGCAATGAGGCGGCGCTGTTTGTCGCCGTGTTGCTTACCGCCTGCGCCTTATGGCAGCTGGGGGTCTGGCTGGATAACGGCAGCGGCCGGGTTTCCGTGCTGCTGCTGTTCGCCGCGCTGCTGTACGGCGCGATCGGCTGGTTCAGCCGCTCCGGGCTGGTGTGGTGGTTCGCCTTGCTGTCTCTCGGCAACGCCTTCGGCGCCGAGACCGGCTACCTGTCCGGCTGGGGCGCCTACTGGCTCGGCATGAGCTACCCGATTCGTTTTATCGCCTTTGGCGCGGTGCTGATCGCCGCCGCGCTGCTGCTGCGGCCGCTGTTGGCGCAACGCGGCCTGCAGCGGGTGTCGCTGGCGATGGGGCTGCTGTACCTGTTTATCGCCCTGTGGCTGCTGTCTATCTTCGGCAACTACGGCGATCTCGACAGCTGGTACCGCGCGCGCCAGATCGAGCTGTTCCACTGGAGCCTGCTGTTCGGGCTGGCTGCCCTCGCCACCATCTGGTTGGGGGTGAAGCATGACGACGCCATGCTGCGCGGCTTCGGGCTGACCTTCCTCGGCATTAACCTGTATACCCGCCTGTTCGAGTTTTTCTGGGACAGCATGCCGAAGGCGGTTTTCTTCGTGCTGCTCGGCCTGAGCTTGTGGGCACTGGGGCATTATGCGGAGAAGATTTGGCAGCTGGGGCGCAAGCCGCATGACGTGACCGACGACTGATCGCGCTGCCGATAGATAAACCAAGGGCGGAATCTTCCGCCCTTGGTTTATTCCAGCTGCTGCAGCTCGCCCTGCTTGCTTACCCGCCAGCGGTGCTCACAAAAGAACAGCAGCGGATTATCCTGCTTGCTGTCGCTGTAACCGCTGTACAGCTTCAGCGGCGCACCGAGCCGCTGCTCCAGCTGCACCACTTTCTGCGCTCCCAGGCAGCGCAGAGTCAAGACCCAACCGCCGCAGCGGCGCGTGATGCGGCTGCCGATCAACCGCACGCGCGGCAGAAACGCCGAGTCGCGATACACCTGCTCCACCAGCCGTTCCGGCGAGCCGGTGATCAGCCACACTTCGGCATCGTGCTCGTCCAGATACTGCCGCAGCCGCATTTGCACCACCGGAAACGCGGTCACCTTCTGGCGGAAGGCCTCGATAAACTGCCGCTCCAGCGCCTTGAGCTTCGCTTCGGCGCGCCCGAAGGTAATCGCCCACAGCAGCAGGCTCATCGGCCAACGCGCGGCGCGCCCCAGCAGCAGCAGCGCCAGGCCGATCGGCGGCAGCACCGGTATCACCAGCAGCAGGTTCAGCGGCAAACGGCGCAGCAGAAAGCGCAAAAAACTGCCGAACATATCCTCCTGATGCAGGGTGCCGTCCAGATCGAAAAAGACCACGCGGCGCCCCTCTGCGGCCGGTTGTTGCTGCTTGTCGCTCAAACGCTACTCCTCGGGATCGTTGAACCCCATCATCCAGGTGAAGAGAAAACCGGCGATAATCGTAATCAGCATCCCCGCCAGATACAACATCACCTTACCTGAGACGATGGTCAACGCCAAAGGCAGCCCCGAAATGCCGAAGGTGATTACCGTCGCCACCTTCCAGTAGCTGATCAGCGCGCCGCCGACCGCCCCGCCGAGGCAGGCGCCGATAAACGGCCGCCCCAGCGGCAACGTCACCCCGAAGATCAGCGGCTCGCCGATGCCGAGAATGCCGACCGGCAACGCCCCTTTGATCACCTTCTTCAGCCGCGCGTTGCGGGTCTTCAACAGCACCGCCAGCGCCGCCCCTACCTGCCCGACGCCGGCCATCGCCAGGATCGGCAGCAGCGGGTTGGAACCGTGCGCCTGCACCAGCTCGACGTGGATCGGCACCAGCCCCTGGTGCAGGCCGGAGAGCACCAGCGGCAGGAACAGCCCCGAGAGCAGCGCCCCCACCAGCAGCCCGCCCTTGTCGATCGCCAGATTGGCGCCGTGGGCGATGGCGTCGGAGATAATGCCGCCGATCGGCTGCAGAATCAGGATCGCCAGCGAGGCGGTGACCAGCGTGGTCAGCAGTGGGTTAAGGATCAGTTCGACCGATTCCGGCAGCAGCGTGCGCAGGCGTTTCTCCACCCAGCACATCAACGCCACCACCAGCAGCACGGCGATCACCCCGCCGCGCCCCGGCTGCAGCGCCTCGCCGAACAAGGTGATCTGCGCCAGCGCCGGGCTGGAGAGAATGCCCGCCATCACGCCGCCCATCGCTTGGGAGCCGCCGAACACCCGCGCGGCGTTGACCCCGACCAAAATGTTCATGATGGCGAACACCGCGCTGCCGAAGATCGCCAGCAACCCCAGCACGTTCGGGTAGTCCACCGCCAGTTGGCCGGCGATGTCGGGCCGTTTCAGCAGGTTGATGATGCCGGTGATCAGGCCCGAGGCGATAAACGCCGGGATCAGCGGAATAAAGACATCGGCCAGCTTTTTCAGCGCACCGCTCATCGGCGCAGCGTATTTTTGCTTGGCCTGCGCCTTGGTGCGGGCCGCGTCACCGACGGCGACGGCAGGCTGCGCGCTACCGCTCAGCAATGCGCGCATGGCGTCCACCACCTTGGCGGCGGCGCCCGGGCCAACGATAAACTGATGCTGCTCACCCTGTTTGATATAGCCCTTCACGCCGGACAGCTGCTTGAGAGCGGCCAGATCCAGACGCTGTTCGTCGCTGACCTCGACGCGCACCCGCGTCATGCAGTTCTCCAGTTTGAGGATATTGCCCTCGCCCCCCACGCCCGCCAGGATCTGTGTCGCCAATGCCGTTGTCTTGTCCATCGCCGCCCCCACCGTGAATTAACGCGCCAGCGCCGCGCGCAGGTAGCCGTCGTGCCGCTGCAGCCGCTGCTGCGCCTCTTCGGCGCTGACGCCGGCCAGAATCATCAGGATCGCCGGCTTGACCTCGAAGCCGGTCTGCGCCAGCGCCGCCTCCGCCTGAGCGCGTTCGGCGCCGGTGGCCTCCACTACGATGCGGCAGGCGCGATCCACCAGTTTGACGTTGGTGGCCTTCACGTCCACCATCAGGTTCTGATAGACCTTGCCCAGCTTGACCATCGCGCCGGTCGACAGCATGTTGAGCACCAGCTTCTGCGCGGTGCCGGATTTCAGGCGCGTCGAACCGGTCAGCGCCTCCGGCCCCACCACCGGCGAGATCGCCACCTGCGCTTCATGCGCGATCGGCGAATCCGGGTTACAGGAGATGGCCACCGTCGGGCAGCCCAGCCCGCGCGCATAGCGCAGTGCGCCGATCACATAAGGCGTGCGCCCCGAGGCCGCCAACCCCACCACCATATCGACGGCGGTCAGATTCAGCGCCCGGAGATCGGCTTCGCCCAGGGCTTCGTCGTCTTCCGCCCCCTCCACCGCCTTGAGCAGTGCGCCCGGCCCGCCGGCGATCAAGCCCACCACCACGCCGTGCGGCACGCCGAAGGTCGGCGGGCACTCGGAGGCATCCAACACCCCCAATCGGCCGCTGGTGCCGGCGCCCAAATAAATCAGCCGGCCGCCGGCCTTCAACGCCGCCGCCGCCAAATCGACCGCCTGCGCGATCGCCGGCAGCACCTTTTCGATCGCCTCCGGCACCTTGCGGTCTTCCTGGTTAAAGCAGCGGACCATCTCCAGCGTCGACATCTCATCCAGCCCCATGGTGGCCGGGTTGCGGGTTTCCGATACCAGTGCGCCTAAGTTCATCTGTTCACCTTTGAATTTTTAATTCACAAATTTAAATTAATATTTGAATATTTTATTCAACAAAGCGAGCGCTATTTGCTATTTTAACGACGAGCTCACAAAAATTTTCACCGCGCGTTTTCGCCGCCTGCGTGGCAAAATGGCCGCTGGTTTCCAGGGAAAGATCAATGAGTACCCTTCTGCGCATACGCCAGATGTATCCGACACTGGCGCAAAACGACCGCAAGCTGGCGGACTTTTTGCTGAACAACGCCGAGCAGGCGCGCCATCTCAGCTCGCAAAAGCTGGCCGAGCTGGCCGGCATCAGCCAGTCGAGCGTGGTCAAGTTCGCCCAAAAGCTGGGCTATAAGGGCTTTCCGGCGCTGAAGCTGGCGCTGAGCGAGACGCTGGCCCAGCCGCAGGCCGAACCGGTAGTGACCGTTCACAACCACATCCTCAGCAGCGACACGCTGAAAATCGTCGGTGAAAAACTGCTGGCGGAAAAGCAGGCGGCGCTGCGCGCGACGCTGGACATCAACAGCGAAGAGCGGCTGCATCAGGCGCTGGACATGCTGCGCCAGGCGCGCCGGGTGATGCTGATCGGCATCGGCGCCTCCGGGCTGGTGGCCAAGGATTTCTCCTTCAAACTGCTGAAAATCGGCGTGATGGCAGTGGCCGAACCGGACATGCACGTCCAGCTGGCGGCGGTTCAGGCGCTGGACAAACGCGATCTGCTGCTGGCTATCTCTTTCAGCGGCGAACGGCGTGAAATCAATCTGGCGGCGGAAGAGGCTCGCCAGGCCGGCGCCAGGGTGCTGGCGCTGACCAGCTTCTCTCCCAACGGCCTGCAGCAGCGCGCGGACCACTGCCTCTATACCATCGCCGAAGAGCCCCACACCCGCAGCGCGGCCATCTCTTCCAGCACGGCCCAGTACGCCCTCACCGACCTGCTGTTTATGGCGCTGATCCAGCACGATCTCGATCATGCCCGCGATCGCATCAAGCACAGCGAACAGTTAATGAAAAAGTTGGTTTAACCGGTATAATGCCGCTGCGAAAATACCCCTGTTAATAATGAGAGATACACCATGGCCCTGCTAATCACACGCAAATGCATCAACTGCGATATGTGCGAGCCGGAATGCCCGAACCAGGCGATTTCGATGGGCGATGAGATTTATCAGATCGATACCGATCGCTGCACCGAGTGCGTCGGCCATTACGATACGCCGACCTGCCAGCAGGTTTGCCCGATCGACAACACCATCATCACCGATCCGCAGCATCGCGAGACCAACGAACAGCTGTGGGACAAGTTCGTGGTGCTGCACCACGCCGATCGCATTTAATTTGCCGCAGGACTGACAAGGGCGCCACAGGCGCCCTTGCTATTTTCAGCTTTCGACGATCACCGTCGCGCAGGCGTAGCGCCGTTCGTCGGCCAGCGAAACGTGGATCGCGGTGACCCCCATCTCCCCGGCCAGCTCGGCGGCGCGGCCGTGCAAACGAATATTCGGCTTGCCCAGCGCATCGTTGAACACTTCGAACTGATTGAACGCCAGGCCGTTGCGAATGCCGGTGCCGAACGCCTTGGCGGCGGCTTCTTTCACCGCGAAACGTTTGGCCAGAAAGCGAATCGGCTGCTGGTGCTGCTGATACAGCGCCCACTCGGCGTCGCTCAGCACGCGGCGCGCCAGGCGATCGCCGCTGCGCTCCACCACCGCTTCGATACGCGCCATCTCGACGATGTCGGTTCCCAGCCCGAGCACCGCCATTACCGGCGCGCTTCCCGCATCAGCACTTTCATGTCGGCAACCGCGGCCGGCAGCCCGCTCATCACCGCCTGGCCGATAATCGCATGGCCGATGTTCAGCTCGTGCATTTCCGGCAGCGCGGCGATCGGCTGCACGTTGTGATAGGTCAGGCCGTGGCCGGCGTTGACCTTCAGCCCCTTCTCGGCCGCGTAAGCGGCGGCTACCGCGATGCGGCGCAGCTCGGCCTGTACCGCCAGCTCGCCCTGCGCTTCGGCGTAGGCGCCGGTGTGGATCTCGATATAGGGTGCGCCCACCGCCACCGCCGCGTCAATCTGACGATGATCGGGATCGATGAACAGCGAGACCAAAATGCCCGCCTGCGCCAGGCGCTCAACCGCCACGCTCATTTTGTCCAGCTGGCCGGCGACGTCCAGGCCGCCTTCGGTGGTCACTTCTTCGCGCTTTTCCGGCACCAGGCAGCAGAAATGCGGCTTCAGCTCAATGGCGATGTCCAGCATCTCGTCGGTCACCGCCATCTCCAGATTCATGCGCGTCTGGATGGTCTGGCGCAGCAGGCGCACGTCGCGGTCGGTGATGTGGCGGCGGTCTTCGCGCAGATGCACGGTAATGCCGTCGGCCCCCGCCTGTTCGGCAATGAATGCCGCCTGAACCGGATCCGGGTATTGGGTTCCGCGCGCGTTACGTAACGTGGCGATGTGATCGATATTGACGCCCAGCAGCAAATCAGCCATGACAACCTCTAAATACGATTTTCAGTGCCAGCAGTTTACACGCGGGCGCAGGGCGGCAAAAGGGGAAAAGGTCAGGCGTCGTCGACCGGCGTATTCGGCTGTTTGCGCACGAACTGGCGGAACAGTTCGCGGCTCTTCAACGGCTTGCCGCCGAGGTAGGGTTTCAGCGCCATGCGGGTGAAACGCTTGGCGGCGCGCAGCGTCTCGGCATCGGGAAACTGCCGCTCCGCCAGCGCGCGCAGTTCGCGCCCGGTGAAGCTGTAGTGATCCACCACCAGGCTGGCGATGAAGCCTTTCTCTTCGCGATAGCGATAGGTCATGGCATCATCCACCGGCAGGCCGCTGCCGGCGCAGTGCAGGAAATCGAGACCGTAGCCCAGGTGGTGCAGCAAGGCCAGCTCGAACTGACGTAGCGCCTGCTCCGGCGAGCTGTCTTCCGCCGCCAGCGCCTGCAGGCATTGCAGATAGTCGAAGAACAGCACCGAGTAGTTGGTTTCCTGCTCCAGCACGCGCGCCAGCAGTTCGTTCACGTACAGGCCGCTGTACAGCATCATGCCGCTGAGGGGTAAACCGAGGGAGACCGCTTCGGCGTTGCGCAGCGTTTTCACTTCGCCGCGGCCGCCCCAGCGCACTAACAGGGGGGTAAAGGGCTGCAGACAGCCCTTGAGATTGGAGCGGCGGCTGCGCGCGCCTTTCGCCAGCAAGCGCACCCGCCCATGACCTTCGGTAAACAGATCCAGCATCAGACTGGTTTCACTGTACGGCCGCCCATGCAGGACGAAAGCGCGCTCCCAGCCGTCCACGGATCGTTACTTCAGATCGTCAACATAGCCCAGGCTGCGCAGCGCACGTTCGTCGTCCGCCCAACCGGATTTCACTTTCACCCACAGCTCGAGATGCACTTTGGCGTCGAACATCTGTTCCATGTCCTGGCGCGCTTCGATGCCGATGGTTTTGATCTTGGCGCCCTTGTTGCCGATGACCATTTTCTTCTGGCCTTCGCGCTCGACCAGGATCAGGCCGTGCACATCGTAGCCGCCGCGATCGTTGGCCACGAACTGTTCGATTTCTACCGTCACCGAGTACGGCAGCTCTTCGCCCAGGAAACGCATCAGCTTCTCGCGGATGATCTCGGAGGCCATAAAGCGCTGTGAGCGATCGGTGATGTAGTCTTCCGGGAAGTGGTGTTCCGCTTCCGGCAGCAGCTTGCGCACGATGCCGGCGATGGTGTCGACGTTCATGCCTTTTTCGGCGGAGATAGGCACCACATCGAGGAAGTTCATCTGCTGGCTGAGGAACGCGATGTGCGGCAACAGCTTGGATTTGTCGGTGACGTTATCGACCTTGTTGATCGCCAGCAATACCGGGCAGCGCAGGCTGCGCAGCTTGTTGACCACCATTTCGTCGTCGGCGGTCCAGTTGGTGCCTTCGACCACGAAGATCACCAGTTCGACGTCGCCGATCGAGCTGCTGGCCGCGCGGTTCATCAAGCGGTTGATGGCGCGTTTTTCTTCGATGTGCAGCCCTGGGGTATCGACATAGATCGCCTGATAGGCGCCATCGGTGTCGATGCCCATGATGCGGTGACGGGTCGTCTGCGGCTTACGCGACGTAATGGAAACCTTCTGCCCCAGCAGTTGGTTCAGCAACGTCGATTTGCCCACGTTCGGGCGGCCGACGATGGCGATAAACCCGCAGTGTTGTTTTACTTCGCTCATTCAAGCTCCAGCTTTTTCAGCGCTTGTTCCGCTGCCGCCTGCTCGGCTTTACGGCGGCTCGAGCCGGTGCCCACCACGGGCTCGCTCAAACCACTCACCTGGCAGTGGATGGTAAACTCTTGGTCGTGCGCTTCACCGCGAACCTGCACCACCAAATAAGAAGGCAACGGCAGATGACGCCCCTGCAAAAACTCCTGCAGACGGGTTTTCGGGTCTTTCTGCTTATCACCGGGGCTGATTTCGTCCAACCGGCTGCGATACCAGTCCAAAATCAGACGCTCGACGGTCTGGATATCACTGTCCAGGAACACGCCGCCGATCAATGCCTCCACCGTATCCGCCAGGATTGACTCGCGGCGGAACCCACCACTTTTCAATTCGCCCGGCCCAAGCCGCAGACATTCGCCCAGGTCAAACTCGCGCGCCATCTCCGCCAGCGTGTTGCCGCGCACCAGCGTGGCGCGCATGCGGCTCATATCGCCCTCGTCGACGCGAGGAAAGCGGTGATAGAGCGCATTAGCGATGACAAAGCTCAGAATCGAGTCACCCAGAAACTCAAGACGTTCATTGTGTTTACTGCTGGCGCTGCGGTGAGTCAAAGCCTGCAGTAAAAGCTCCTGCTGTTGAAAAGTGTAGCCCAGCTTCCGCTGCAGCCTGTTTATTACGATGGGGTTCATGAGTTACCAATAGATCAAGAATGCGTCAAAAACTTGCAGCATACGGAACAGGCCTGCTTCGCCGAAAGCCGATCCAAAGCTGTTTCGTTTGCAGTGGCTCCCAGCAGGGGCCAACTTTTTATCGCTCGAGAAAGTATTCTACAACGAGTGGAAACATAATGCTGTGTTTTATATCCCCTTAATCTTTCACGCCGCAGTAGGCTGCGGCGTGAAATTAACAGGGAATCAGTCAGCGATTAATGAATGCCGCCGATCCGGCTGAAACGCACGCCGGTAGGCCACTCACCTTCCTGCTTTTCAAAGCTCATCCAGATGGCCGTGGCTTTACCCACCAGATTCTTCTCCGGCACAAAGCCCCAGTAACGGCTGTCCGCGCTGTTGTCGCGGTTGTCGCCCATCATGAAGTAATGCCCGGCCGGCACCACCCACTCCGCCAGCGGTTTGCCCGGCTGTTGGTAGTAAGCGCCCACCCGATCCTGCGCGTCCGGCACGGTCAGGATACGATGCGTGACGTTGCCGAGGCTTTCCTGGCGCTCGCGCATGCGAATGCCGCCCGGCGGCACGTTATCGCTCTGCGGGATCTGGTAGAAGCCGTTGCTGGCCTCGCCCATGCCGCTGCGGCTGAACAACTGCACGAAGTCGCTCGGCTGCGCGTCGGCGTAGGTCACCGCCAGCGCGGTATCGCAGGACTGCCCACTGTTGCAGGACGGCTGCACCGTAACGCGCTTATTCACCGGATCGTAAGTAATACGGTCGCCCGGCAGGCCGATCACGCGCTTGATATAATCCAGTTTCGGATCCAGCGGATATTTAAATACCGCAATATCGCCGCGCTTCGGATGACCGGTTTCAATGAGCGTCGTCTGGGTAATCGGATCTTTAATGCCGTAGGCATATTTCTCCACCAGAATGAAATCGCCAATCAACAGCGTCGGCATCATTGAGCCGGACGGGATCTGGAACGGTTCGTAAATAAACGAACGCACCACAAAGACCAGCAACAGCACCGGGAACACCGATGCGCCGGTCTCTACCCAACCAGGCTGCTTCGCCACTTTCGCCAGCGTTTTATCGTCTACGGCGCCCGCGGTCTGCTCGTTGACCGCCGCGATCTTCGCGCGGCGGGCCGGCGCCCATTTAAAGCGCTCGAAGCACCAGATGATCCCGGTGACCAGGGTGGCCAACGCCAGGATCAGGGCAAACATATTCGCCATGCAAACTCCCTCGTTTCGCGAACTCGTCGCGGTTACTTGCCGTCTTTACCGACGTGCAGAATGGCCAGGAACGCTTCCTGCGGCAGCTCGACGTTACCGACCTGCTTCATGCGTTTCTTACCGTCTTTCTGTTTCTGCAGCAGCTTTTTCTTACGGCTGACGTCACCGCCGTAGCATTTCGCCAGCACGTTTTTACGCAGCTGCTTCACGGTGGAACGCGCGATGATGTGCGTGCCGATCGCCGCCTGAATCGCGATGTCGAACTGCTGACGCGGGATCAGATCTTTCATCTTCTCCACCAGTTCACGGCCGCGATACTGCGAGTTGTCGCGGTGAGTGATCAGCGCCAGCGCATCCACGCGCTCGTTGTTGATCAGCACGTCCACGCGCACCATGTCGGAAGCCTGGAAGCGCTTGAAGTTGTAATCCAGCGACGCATAGCCGCGCGACGTGGACTTCAGGCGGTCGAAGAAGTCGAGCACCACTTCCGCCATCGGGATTTCATAAGTCAACGCCACCTGGTTGCCGTGGTAAACCATGTTGGTCTGCACGCCGCGCTTTTCGACGCACAGAGTGATGACGTTGCCCAGGTACTCCTGCGGCATCAGCATGTGACATTCGGCGATCGGTTCGCGCAGTTCCTGGATGTTGTTCAACGGCGGCAGCTTGGACGGGCTGTCGACGTAGATCACTTCTTTGCCGGTGGTTTCCACTTCGTAGACGACCGTCGGCGCGGTGGTGATCAGATCCAGATCGTATTCACGCTCCAGACGCTCCTGAATGATCTCCATGTGCAGCAGGCCGAGGAAGCCGCAGCGGAAGCCGAAGCCCAGCGCGGTGGAGCTTTCCGGCTCGTAGAACAGGGAGGCGTCGTTGAGGCTCAGCTTGCCCAGCGCATCGCGGAAGGACTCATAATCGTCGGAGCTGATCGGGAACAGACCGGCGTACACCTGCGGCTTCACTTTCTTGAAGCCCGGCAGCGCTTTATCCGCCGGCTGACGCGCCTGCGTCAGGGTATCGCCCACCGGCGCGCCGAGGATGTCTTTGATCGCACAGACCAGCCAGCCCACTTCGCCGCAGTTCAGCACGTCGCGATCGACCTGCTTCGGCGTGAAGATGCCCAGGCGGTCGGCGTTGTACACCTGGCCGGTGCTCATGACCTTGATCTTGTCGCCCTTGCGCAGCGTGCCGTTCTTGACGCGCACCAGAGACACGACGCCCAGGTAGTTATCGAACCAGGAGTCGATGATCAGCGCCTGCAGCGGCGCATCAGGATCGCCCTGCGGCGGCGGGATGTCGCGCACCAGGCGCTCCAGCACCTCGGGCACGCCGACGCCGGTTTTGGCCGAGCAGCGCACCGCATCGGTGGCGTCGATGCCGACGATGTCTTCAATTTCCTGTGCGGCGCGATCCGGATCGGCGGCCGGCAGGTCGATTTTGTTCAGCACCGGCACCACTTCCAGATCCATTTCGATCGCGGTGTAGCAGTTGGCCAGCGTCTGGGCTTCGACGCCCTGGCCGGCGTCCACCACCAGCAGCGCGCCTTCGCAGGCCGCCAGCGAGCGGGAAACTTCATAGGAGAAGTCAACGTGGCCGGGGGTGTCGATAAAGTTGAGCTGATAGGTCTGCCCATCCAGCGCCTTATAATCCAGCGTCACGCTCTGCGCTTTGATGGTGATGCCGCGCTCGCGCTCCAGATCCATGGAATCGAGCACCTGCGCGGCCATTTCACGGTCAGACAAGCCGCCGCAGATTTGGATAATGCGGTCAGACAGCGTCGACTTACCGTGGTCAATATGGGCAATAATGGAGAAATTTCGTATATGCTTCATTATAAAAGTTTTTCTGCCTTGGTATTTCTGAATTACTCGCCTATAGAAACCCGCATGGACCTAAAGCGACAGTGAATGGGTTAGGCCGTCTTGCACCTGAATCGCTGCATTCTACATGCCACACCACTGAAAACCTAGCGATCGGTGCAGTGAAGGCATTCTATTATGCGCCGCTAAATGTTACAGGGCGCCCCGGCGGGTGAAAACAGATGTTAACGCGGACGATACGGCCTGAACCCAAGGCTTGCCGATGATTCGTGGCCACCAAACTCCGGCGCTAATACATAACCGGCCGCAGCGCAATAAACCCTCTCCGAAATTATAAAAAAAGAATATTTGGATCAACCTCTTAGATTTCCATCTCACCCCTCTTACTTTAGGAAAAACCCCATATACGCCACCACTGCCCCTCGGATAGAAAGGGCATGAACTCCGCGACAAAACATTATTCAGGGCACTACATCGGCAGCCCACCGGGGTTCACCAGCATATATCCGTACGTTGATTGGAAGGTGCATTATGATCGATAAAGGGCAAATGCTGAGCCGGCACGATTTTTCAAAGGTCAACTGGGGCATTCTGGCGGCGGCGGCGCTGCTGTTTAGCGTGGGGGCGGCGCTGTTGGTGCTGCCGCTGCTGAGCAGCATTGATGAGAGCGAGGTCATCACGCTATTGCAAGCCGGCGCGGGCACGATTTTACTCGGCTGTACGCTGCTGGCGCTGCGGCATTATCTGCGTCCGACGCTGACCTATCGCCTGTACGAGCACGGCGTGCGGGTCTTTGACGGCCACCATCACAAAGAGCGCTTCATCCCGTTTGAGAAGATCGGCGATATCTATCGCTTTCGCGGCGGCCAGGCTTTTGGCGGGCTGTTTGACGTCACGGCGTTCCGCGCCGGCGCGGATCAGCCCTGGTGTACGGTTTTCAGCAATGTCGCCCATTCGTGGCGGCTGGCGGACGTGATCGTCGACCAACAGCTGCAGCAGCGCGGGCCGCTGGCGCTGAATGCGCTCTATCAAGGGGAGACGGTGTCGTTTCACACCGTTGAGGGCGATGCGCGCTGGCTGTGGCAACTGCTGCTCGGCAAGCGGCAAGGCACGCCGACCGAAACGCTGCGGCTGAGCGCCACCCTGCTGACCACTGAGCGGGGCAACGTACCGATCGAGCAGATCCGCGCGGTGGAAAATCATCCACAGCGCGGCATCCGCTTGCTCGACGGCCAGGGAAATGTGCTGTTCGCGATTAACTACGATTCGCTGCTCAGCGCCGATCTGTTCATCGCGCTGCTGGAGCATATGATCCACAACCGCATCCCCGCCTATCACAACCCGGCGATGACGCGGCCGTCGGTTTAAATCAGCGGGGAATTTTCCGCCTGCATGCGCATCGCGGTAGGCGGCAATCCAATCTGCAGCACCACCGGCTGGTAATCGGCCTGCTCACCCAGACGCCGGGCCAACCGGCGCGCCAGCATAAAGGCCGCCGCGCCGCCCAGTACGGCGCCGACGGCCGCCGAGGCGTCGCTGCCGAAACAATATTGCAGCAACGTGCCGCCAAGCATCATGCCCAGCAGCGGCGTCAGGTAAACCAGCATGGCGGAGCGCAGCAGGCTGCCTTCCGCAATGCCGACTTCGACGCGCTGCCCCGGTTCGAGCGGCTGATCGATATGCACCTGCAGCTGATGCTCGGTTTCCGGCACCAGCTCGTTCAGCGCGCGCGCGCCGCAGCCGGAACGCGCGGTGCAGCTGCCGCAGCCGGCCTTGGGTTCACAGCGCAGCAGCGCTACGCCCTGTTGCCACGAAACCACCGTGGCCCACTCTTTCATCATTGCGGCGATACCTTGAAAGAAATGCTGTCGGCGATGCGCTTGGCCGTAGCCGGCGGCAATTCGCCCACGATAGTGATTTCGTTGCCCGCGCGCACTTCGGTCTGAATGGTGCGGCGCCCCTGACGGTAGTATTGCTGCCCGGCTCCGCTGCCCGCCGGGCTGACGTTGACCGAGAAGCTGAACAGGCCGTCGCTGTAGAGCCGGGATTCAACCGGCACGGCGACGTTCGGCAATTTGCGGCGATTGCGCGCCACCTCGTCCACCCCGGCCGGCAGCCAGCCGGTGCTCCAGCTGAGCTTGACGTTTTCTACCGCCGGCAGCGACAGCAGCGGCGGCAGGTTGGCTTTGAGCAGCCCCTGCATCGCGCCCTGCACGTCGGCGCCGACCGCGAAGGAGATCACCCGATATTGCTCCAGCGTTTCGCCGTCACGATCGAGCAGATCCACCCGCAGCGGCAGCTTGGTGTCCTCGTCCATCCAGACGATATAGCTGTAGCGGGAGCCGTCGCGCGCCACCACGCGCAGCACTTCACACGGCCGATCGGCGATGCGGGTGCTGCCCACGGAGATAAAGTCGTAGTACTTGGCCAAGCGGGTGAAATCGGCATAGACGATCGCCGGCAACGCATCGACGATGTGATCGCCGGTGAGCGTGAACGGCTCCAGGCCAGGCTCGAAGTAGCTGATCCCGCCGCCGCGCTGCAACACTTCGCGGCGCGGGCCGTCCATATGCAGCAGTTGGCCGAGCGGCACGTTGCCGATCACCGCATGGCGATAGCGCAACGACTCGATTCCCTGCTTGCTGATGCTGATGTAGGCGAGCTCGTAATTGAGAGAACGGCTGGCGCTGCTCATCTGTTGCAATAACGCCCCGGACGCAGTTGGCTGCGCCGGGGCGATGCTGGAATAGAGCAGGCTGCCCGTCAATAAACAAACGGAGAACCAGATTTGCTTCATTACTGCTGTTGCATTCCTAAAGACTGAGTTCCGGGAACCTGAATGGCGGCCTGTTGCGGGTTGCCTTGCTCAAGCTGCAGCTGATCCGAATGCAGGCGACGTTGCAGTTCATAGTCCTGCAGCATGGCGTTGATACGCTTGCGCTGTTCCTGCACCTGCTGCTGTTGGCCGCTGCCGGTGGAGAAACTGTCGGCCGGGACGCCCAGGCTGACCGGCGAGGCCTGACCCATGATCGGCAGCGTGGTGAAGGCCGGCGATTCGGACGCATTCGATGGCGCAGCAGGCTGGTTATAGTGCTGTACGCCGACGATCACCGCCAGAGACACGCAGGCCGCCATACCGATTTGCGTAATCTGGCTCGCCCAAGGACGCACTTTGTCCCAGAACGGCATTTTCTGCCAGGTGTGAGGCTGCGGCTGAGATTCCTGAACGGCGGAAGGTACCAGCCGGGCGGGTTCTTTCTCAAGTGCAGCGGCTACGCGATCGGCGATGTCGAGATGCATCACTTGCCCGACATCACCTCGCAGTGTGTCACGTATCAGGTGATAGCTCTGCCAGCTTTGTTGAAGCGTTCGATCTTGCGACAGAGAACTCAACAGCTCGCTGTCGAACGATTCACCATCCATCAGAGCGGAAAGCTTTTCTTTCTGCATGCCTAAGTACCCTTCCTGTGCCCGCCATTGCTAACGCTGGATCAGCGGTTGAACTTTATTATCGATAGCTTCCCGGGCGCGGAAAATACGCGAACGTACGGTTCCGACCGGGCAATCCATGATGGCGGCTATCTCTTCGTAGCTTAGACCATCCAACTCCCGCAGGGTAATCGCCATGCGAAGATCCTCGGGGAGCGACTCAATGGTACGGAAAACTATCTGTCTCAGCTCTTCTGACAACATTAAGTTCTCAGGGTTCGAAATTTCTTTCAGTGCGCCCGCACTTTCGTAATTTTCCGCATCGTTGGCGTCCACATCACTGGATGGCGGACGGCGCCCCTGAGCAACCAGATAATTCTTTGCCGTGTTCACGGCGATTCGATACAACCAGGTATAAAAAGCGCTGTCGCCACGGAACGATTCCAGTGCGCGATAGGCCTTGATAAACGACTCCTGCACCACATCGGGCACATCGCCCTGCGGCACATAGCGGGAAACGAGACTCGCCACCTTATGCTGATAGCGCACTACCAGTAGGTTAAACGATTTCTGATCGCCCTTTTGGACCCGCTCGACCAGAACTTGATCCGTTAACTGCTCGCTCATCCGAGGTAAACTCTCCCCAAATCCGTCTCCACGCGTAAAATTGTACTGCCAGCCATACATTATTTTCCTGAGCAAGCACTCGCTTGGAGTTCATATAGAACACGAAGTTCCATATCGCCATTGTTTTTTCTGTTGATGTCACCCTATCCGTGGCTTTTGCCCGGACAGTTAGGCTAACATGAAATTCACTCTTCTTCTGCACACATCATACGTTATGCAACCATCATCTGAACATGTAAGCGATGTACTGATCGTCGGCAGCGGCGCTGCGGGCCTGTCACTGGCGCTGCGCCTGGCGCAGCATTGCAAGGTTACCGTTCTCAGCAAGGGGCCGCTCAGCGAGGGAGCCACCTTTTACGCCCAGGGCGGGATCGCCGCGGTGTTCGATGAGACGGACAGCATTGCCTCACACGTTGATGACACTTTGATTGCCGGCGCCGGCCTGTGCGACAAAGAGGCCGTCGAATTCATCGCCGGCAACGCGCGCCACTGCGTGCAGTGGCTGATCGATCAGGGCGTGCTGTTCGATACCGAGGTCAACGCGCAGGGCGAGGAGCATTATCACCTCACGCGCGAAGGCGGCCACAGCCATCGCCGCATCCTGCACGCCGCGGACGCGACCGGTAAGGAAGTAGAGACCACGCTGGTGGGGAAAGCAAGCGCTCACCCCAATATTTGCGTGATGGAGCGCCGCAACGCGGTTGACCTCATCACCTCGAACAAAATCGGCCTGCCGGGCACCCGCCGAGTGGTGGGCGCGTACGTCTGGAACCGCGAGCTGGAGCGGGTGGAAACCTACCGCGCCAAAACGGTGGTGCTGGCGACCGGCGGCGCGGCCAAGGTATACCAATACACCACCAACCCGGACATCTCCTCCGGCGACGGCATCGCCATGGCCTGGCGCGCCGGCTGCCGGGTCGCCAACCTGGAGTTCAACCAGTTTCACCCGACCTGCCTGTTCCATCCGCAGGCGCGCAACTTCCTGCTGACCGAAGCGCTGCGCGGCGAAGGGGCTTACCTGAAGCGCCCGGACGGCAGCCGCTTTATGCCGGATTTCGACCCGCGCGGCGAACTGGCCCCGCGCGATATCGTCGCCCGCGCCATCGACCATGAAATGAAGCGCCTGGGCGCCGACTGCATGTACCTGGACATCAGCCACAAGCCGGCGGAGTTCATCACCCAGCACTTCCCGATGATCCACGAGAAGCTGCTGACGCTGGGCTTCGATCTGACCCGGCAGCCGATCCCGATCGTCCCGGCGGCGCACTACACCTGCGGCGGCGTGATGGTCGATCAGCACGGCCGCACCGATCTCGACGGGCTGTACGCCATCGGCGAGGTCAGCTATACCGGCCTGCACGGCGCCAACCGCATGGCGTCGAATTCGCTGCTGGAGTGCCTGGTGTACGGTTGGTCGGCGGCGGAAGACATTCTGCAGCGCCTGCCGTTCATTCAGCAGGCCAAACAGCTGCCACACTGGGATGAAAGCCGGGTGGACGATGCGGACGAACGGGTGGTGATTCAGCACAACTGGCACGAACTGCGGCTGTTCATGTGGGATTACGTCGGCATCGTGCGCACCACCAAGCGGTTGGAGCGCGCCCTGCGCCGCATCAACACCCTGCAGGCGGAAATCGACGAGTACTACGCTCACTTCCGCATCTCCAACAACCTGCTGGAGCTGCGCAATCTGGTGCAGGTGGCCGAGCTTATCGTGCGCAGCGCCATGGCGCGCAAAGAGAGCCGCGGCCTGCACTACACGCTGGACTACCCGGATTTGCTGCCGGAAGCGCTGCCGACCATTTTGCAGCCTTAAACGCTGCGACAGGGCGCCTAATCGGCGCCCTTTTCTTTTCAGTAGAACAGGTAGAAGTCGGCGATCAAATGGCGGAAATCGTCGGTGTAGCTGCCGTCGGCCTGCTTGATCGCCAGCGCCTGCTCCCGCAGCGGCGTTTCCCGCCGCGTCAGCGCCAGCAGCACCCGGTGCAGCGGCGTATCGGCCCGATCGCTGACGTTCACTTTCACCGCCGTGTGCCAGCCGCTTTGCTGCGCCAGGCGTTCGAATTCGGCGCCGATATCGTGCGGCAGCACCACGCAGAACGTCCCCTGCGCCGCCAGCAGCTGCGCCGCACAGGCCAACAGCGCCTCGTGCGTCAGGGTTTCGGTGTAGCGCGCGTTGTGGCGCGCCTGGTCGCGGCAGGCCACCGCCGGCTCGAAATACGGCGGATTGCTGACGATCAGATCATACTCAGCGGCATGCCGCTGCGCATAATGGTGAATATCCTGCGCATGCACGCGGATGCGCTGCGGCCACGGCGATGCCGCCGCGTTTTCGCGCGCCTGGCCGGCGGCGGCTTCGTCCAGCTCCACCGCGTCAATGGTCACTTCGTCGCCGCTGCGCTGCGCCAGCATCAGCGCGATCAGCCCGCTGCCGCTGCCGATGTCCAGCACCCGGCGCGCCTGCCCCAGCGGCGCCCAGGCGCCGAGCAACACCCCGTCGGTGCCCACTTTCATGGCGCAACGATCGTGGGCGACAAAGAATTGTTTAAAGGTAAAACCCCCGCGGCGCGGGGTAAAATCGGCTTTCGATCGCTTGCTCACACTCACCACCTGGCTATAAAACTGGCGTAGCATAAGGCAATCTGATCGGCGGGAAAAGAGCGGCTTTCCGCTTAAATAGGTGAAGATCGCGGCCAACCCGTCTATAATCGGCGCCCCAAGTAGAGGTAGACCATGACAGCAACCACTTTTTCCGAACTCGAACTCGATGATCGCCTGATCGACGCGCTGCGCGACAAAGGCTACGATCGCCCCACCGCCATTCAGGCCGCTGCGATCCCGCCGGCGATGGACGGGCGCGACGTCTTAGGTTCGGCTCCGACCGGCACCGGCAAAACCGCCGCCTTCCTGCTGCCCGTTTTGCAGCACCTGCTGGACTTCCCGCGCAAGAAATCCGGCCCGCCGCGCGTATTGATCCTGACGCCAACGCGTGAACTGGCGATGCAGGTCGCCGATCAGGCGCGTGAATTGGCTGCTCATACCTCGCTGGATATCGCCACCATCACCGGCGGCGTCGCTTACATGAACCACGCGGAAGTGTTCAGCGAAAATCAGGACGTGGTGGTCGCCACCACCGGCCGTTTGCTGCAATACATTAAAGAAGAGAACTTCGACTGCCGTGCGGTGGAAACCCTGATCCTCGACGAAGCCGACCGCATGCTCGACATGGGCTTCGCGCAGGACATCGAAACCATCTCCGCCGAAACCCGCTGGCGCAACCAGACGCTGCTGTTCTCCGCCACGCTGGAAGGCGAAGCGATCCGCGAATTCGCCGAGCGCATCCTGAAAGAGCCGGTGGAAGTGGAAGCCGATCCGTCGCGCCGCGAACGCAAAAAGATCCTGCAGTGGTACTACCGCGCCGATGACGTGCAGCACAAAACCGCGCTGCTGATCCACCTGCTGCAGCAGCCGGACGTGCAGAAATCGGTGATCTTCGTGCGCAAACGCGAACGCGTGCACGAGCTGGCCACCTGGCTGCGCGAAGCGGGCATCAACACCTGCTATCTCGAAGGCGAAATGGTGCAGGCCAAACGCAACGAAGCGGTCAAACGCATGATGGATGGCCGGGTTAACGTGCTGGTGGCCACCGACGTTGCCGCACGCGGCCTGGATATCCTCGATATCACCCACGTGTTCAACTTCGACATGCCGCGCACGGCGGATACCTACCTGCACCGCATCGGCCGTACCGGCCGCGCCGGGCGCAAAGGCACCGCCATTTCGCTGGTGGAAGCGCACGACCATCTGCTGCTGGGCAAAGTGGGCCGTTACCTGAACGAGCCGCTGAAAGCGCGCGTGATCGACGAACTGCGGCCAAAAACCAAGGTGCCGAATGAGAAGAGCAACGGCAAGCCGTCGAAAAAAGTGCTGGCCAAACGCGCGGAAGATAAAGCGAAGAACAAAGAAAAGGCCAAGGTGAAAGTGCGCCATCGCGACGCCAAAAACGTCGGCAAACGCCGTCAGGCGAAGGCCAAACCGGCCGGCGACGCGGAATAACCCCCCGCTGCCTAAGAAAAAACCGCCTGTACAGGCGGTTTTTTTATGGGCGTTTACGGCTGCGCGTAGTGCGTGGCCAGGCGGTGCCCCTGCAGCCATTTGTCCAGTTCGCGGAACTGCGCCTTCAGCTCGTCATTCTGCAAATGCGCCGGCGTTTGCGAGAAATAAAACTGGAACGCAACGCCCTGCTGGTTGCGCGCCCGGGCATCGGCCCCGGCCTGCAACAACAGCAGCGCCAGGTGCGGCGCGTTAATCTTCGCCGCCAGATGCAGCGGGGTATCCCCCAGCCGATCGCTCAAGGTGGTGTCCGCCCCGGCCGCCAGCAACAGCCGCAGTTGATCTTCGCGCCCGGCCAGCACCGCCGCCGCGAGCGGCGTGGCGCCGGTAACGGCATTGCGCACGTTCACCGGTGCCCCTTCGGTCAGCAGCAACCGCAGGTACTGCGCGTCTTGCAACATCGCCGCGGTGTGCAGCGCGCTGTTGCCGTCCAGCCCCGCCGCCGCCGGGTCGGCCCCGAGATCCAGCAACGCCTGCACGCTACCCGGCTGCTGCGAAAGCACCGCCCACTGCAACAGCGTGACCTGCCGATCGCCCCGCTCGCGCAAACGATCCTGCGTGGCCTGCGCACGGATGCCCTGCGTATCGCCGCGCGCCACCGCCTGAGCCAGCGCCAGATTGCTGTGGCCGTCAAACGGCGAAATCTCCTGCCCCATCTGTTGCTCCTTAGCCATCATCAGTAAACCGGTCACCGCGACCAGCGCCAGTAAGGCTATCGCCAGCGCCCACCGCAAGCGACGCCCTTCAGGCATTGGCCTTCGCCTCCCACGGCTTTTGTTCCGTCATCGAGCTTATCACCTTGTCGATGCCGTGCGCCGTCAGGCTGCGATCCAGATGCTTGCTCGGCCGCCAGTCATCGATGCCGGTCAGGGTATCGTTGTTGGCCAGGGTGATGTTGTGGCCGATGGCGTCCGGGATCAGCGAGGTCGATTCTTGGGTGCTGGTCAGCATGTCATATTGCTCGCTGTAGCGGCGAATGCTGCCGGCTTCGGCATCTTTCTTCGCCGCCGCCGGATCGATACCCAGGCGATTCAGGGTGTAATCCGAGACCCCGGCCGCGTTGAAGGTGACCGCGACGGTGCCGGTCGCCAGCGCCGCCGTGGCCGCCAGACCACCGCCGAGCGAATGGCCGGCGATCACCAGCGCATCGCCGAAGGCCGCCTTGGCGCTTTTGGCAGCGGCAACCGCCTGATTGTACTGCACATCGTCATAGCCCGTCGCCTGCCGCACGTTGCTCAGCCAGTCGCGCCAGTCGTTGGTACCGGCGAACGCCAACACATACTGCTTGTCGTTGCTGTAAATCCCAGCCTGGAAACCGCTGCCCGCGTCGTGCAGGCTGGCGGGATCGATGCCGAAACCGAGCAGCGCGCTGTCGCTCAGGCGGTTGAACCCGGCGGCACCCTGGCCATTGAGTGAATAAACGTCCTTGGCCAACAGCGCCAACGCATAATCCCCCTCCTGCGATTGCTGCCCCCGCGTCACGCCCGGCGCTGCCGCCGCCGTCGGCGCCGCCGCTGAGATATCGCCGACCAGCGTATTCAACAGATTCTGCGCATTGAGCGTGTTCTGAGAGGGAGAGGCCACCGGCGCCGGATTTGCCGGCGTTGCCGCGGGCAGCGCCGCCGTCGCCGTCTCGGCAGCGGCGCGAGGTGTAGGGATCGCGGCCACCGGGGATACTGCAGAGGTAAAACTTAAAGGCATACTCATGCCGACTCCTTGTCGATAGACTTTTTATTGAGCACCTGAATAGGTGCTGATTTAGCTATCGGCAGGTCGGATGAGTTCTGTATTAGAAATGCTTATCTTTGTGCAGAATGTGATCCGCGTTCGATTTTCGGCCGTCAAACGCAGAAAAGGGAGCCGAAGCTCCCTGATTGACTGCGCCGCAAATTACAGGCTTTCGGTAAAGGTGCGGGCGATAACGTCGCGCTGCTGTTCCGGCGTCAGGGAGTTGAAGCGCACCGCATAGCCGGACACGCGGATGGTCAGCTGCGGGTATTTTTCCGGGTGCTTGACCGCGTCTTCCAGGGTTTCGCGACGCAGCACGTTGACGTTCAGGTGCTGGCCGCCTTCCACGCGCACGGTCGGCTGCATTTCCAGCGGCACTTCACGGTATTCGATCTGGCCCAGATCGCTCACCGCGACAACCTGATCTTCCGCGTAGTTGGCCTTGGCGCACACGCAGCGAGCTTCCGCTTTTTCATCGTCCAGCAGCCAGAAAGAATTCACCAGCGCCTGGTCGTTCGCTTTGGTAATTTGAATACCGGTAATCATTATGTTGCCTCCGTACAAGGGCGTAAAAATTCACGTCGTGAGAAAACCCAATTCTGGTTTCGGCCATTTGGTAAAACCATTGTTGTCTTGTTGTTCTGTATACCAGCCTGACCAAGCCAGTTCCTTGATTAAAGTCAATTTTTACCGGGTAGGCACAAGACGTGAAGGGGCAAATTTATGTTTTATATCAATTTTCCCACTGCGGCAAAAACCAATTATTTTTGTAAATTTTCAAAATTAATTGCATAAGACGCAGCGGCGAGAAATGAAAAGCGGGTTTCGCTGCGCGAGCCGACACGGTAAGCTATAGCCCATGAATTGCTAAAGAAAACAAAGGAGAGCGTTTATGGCCACCTCCCTCACCTGGCATGACGTGATCGGCAAAGAGAAAGAGCAGCCCTATTTTGTTGAAACGCTCGCCTTTGTTGCCGCTGAACGCCAGGCCGGTAAGACCATTTATCCACCGCAGAAGGACGTGTTCAACGCTTTCCGCTATACCGAGCTGGCGGACGTCAAAGTCGTCATCCTCGGCCAGGATCCCTACCACGGCCCCAATCAGGCGCACGGCCTCTCTTTCTCGGTGCGCCCCGGCGTGCCGGCGCCGCCGTCGCTGGTGAACATGTATAAAGAGCTGGCGACCGACATTCCCGGTTTCGAACGCCCGGATCACGGCTATCTGCAAAGCTGGGCCGAACAGGGGGTGCTGCTGCTCAACACCGTGCTGACGGTGGAAGGCGGCCGCGCGCACTCGCACGCCAACCTGGGCTGGGAAACCTTTACCGATAAAGTGATCGCCGCCCTGAACGAGAACCGCGAAGGCGTGGTGTTCCTGCTGTGGGGCTCGCACGCGCAGAAGAAAGGCAACTTTATCGACCGCAACCGCCACCATGTGCTGAAGGCGCCGCACCCGTCGCCGCTCTCCGCCCACCGCGGCTTCCTCGGCTGCCGCCACTTCTCGCAGGCCAATCAGCTGCTGGAGCAGCAAGGGCTCACGCCGATCGACTGGATGCCGCGCCTGCCGCAGGCGTAACCCAGAAACAAAAAAGGCACCCTCGGGTGCCTTTCTTTATGCCGTTGCCGGGGCGATTACGCCTTGGCTTTGGAGACCGCAACCATCGCAGGGCGCAGCAGGCGGCCGTTCAGCGTATAGCCTTTCTGCATCACCATCATCACGTGGTTCGGCTGATGATCGGCGGATTCCATCATGCTCATCGCCTGATGCACTTCCGGGTTGAACGGCACGTTGACGTCGCCGACGATTTCGATACCGTACTTACGCACCACGTCCAGCAGCGATTTCAGCGTCAGCTCGATGCCTTCGATCATCGCGGCCAGTTCCGGATTGTTTTTATCCGCCAGATCCAGCGCGCGCTCCAGGTTGTCGATCACCGGCAGCAGATCGCCGGAGAATTTCTCCAGGGCGAACTTGTGCGCTTTCTCGACGTCCAGTTCGGCGCGGCGGCGGATGTTCTCCGCTTCGGCTTTGGCGCGCAGCAGGCTGTCGCGCTCGTGCTGCTGAGCTTCCGCCAGTTGGGCTTCCAGTTCGGCGATACGCGCATCGCGCAGATCGACGCCTTCCGCCGCTTCCGGCAGCGTATCCTCGTGGTGAGCGTGTTGTTCCATTTCTTCCGAGACTTGCTCGTTTGGCGTCTTCTGTTCTTTACTACTCATGAATATCTCCGCGTTTTAGCATTAATCTCGCAACTTGGCTTATTATGGGGATCAAAACCGGGGTTTCAAGTCAACCGGTCACAATGTGGGGCATAAACGGCTCCCGGTGAGGAAAATCACAACAAATGAATAAAAAATTCGCCTGTATTGGCATTGTTGGCCACCCGCGTCACCCTTCAGCGCTGGCAACCCACGAGATGCTGTTCCACTGGCTGGTCGCCCGCGGCTATTCGGTGATGGTCGAACGCCAGATCGCCCATGATTTAGGGCTGAAAGACGCCGTGACCGGCAGCCTGGCGGATATCGGCCAGCGCGCCGACCTGGCGGTGGTGGTCGGCGGCGACGGCAACATGCTCGGCGCCGCGCGCGTGCTGGCGCGCTACGACATCAAGGTGATCGGGGTCAACCGCGGCAACCTCGGCTTCCTCACCGATCTCGATCCCGACAACGCCCTGCAGCAGCTGGCGGACGTGCTGGAAGGCGAGTACATCGACGAACAGCGTTTCCTGCTGGAAACCATCGTGCATAAAGAGCACCAGCAGTGCCGCATCAGCACCGCCATCAACGAAGTGGTGCTACACCCCGGCAAAGTGGCGCACATGATCGAATTCGAGGTGTACATCGACGATCGCTTCGCCTTCTCGCAGCGTTCCGACGGCCTGATCATCGCCACGCCGACCGGCTCCACCGCCTACTCGCTCTCCGCCGGCGGACCGATCCTCACCCCGTCGCTGGAGGCGATCGCGCTGGTGCCGATGTTCCCGCATACCCTCTCCGCCCGGCCGCTGGTGATCAACGGCGACAGCACCATCCGCCTGAAGTTTTCGCAGATCGGCAGCGATCTGGAGATCAGCTGCGACAGCCAGATCGCGCTGCCGATCCAGGAAGGCGAAGAAGTGCTGATCCGCCGCAGCGATTTCCACCTGAACCTGATTCACCCGAAGGACTACAGCTATTTCAACACTTTAAGCACCAAACTGGGCTGGTCGAAAAAATTGTTCTAAAATCTGCGCCGGCCACTTTACTGTATATAAAACCAGTTTATACTGTATGAAACTACAGTTATGTGTTTATACACAGGAAGGTTCCCATGCTGGCGCAATTAACCATCAGCAACTTTGCTATCGTTCGTGAGTTGGAAATCGATTTTCAACCGGGTATGACGGCGATCACCGGTGAAACCGGCGCCGGCAAATCCATCGCCATCGATGCGCTGGGGCTGTGCCTCGGCAACCGCGCCGACGGCAACGTGGTGCGCCTGGGAGCCGCCCGCGCCGACATCTGCGCCCGTTTCTCGCTGGCGGACACCCCGTCCGCGCGCGAGTGGCTGGAACAGAACCAGCTGGACGACAGCAACGAATGCCTGCTGCGCCGGGTGATCAACGCCGACGGCCGTTCGCGCGGCTTTATCAACGGCACCGCCGTGCCGCTGTCGCAGCTGCGCGAGCTGGGGCAACGCCTGATCCAAATCCACGGCCAACACGCCCATCAGCTGTTGCTCAAACCGGAGCACCAAAAAGCGCTGCTCGACGCCTACGCCGACGAACCCGCCCTGCTGGCGGCGATGAGCCAGGCCTACCAACGCTGGCACCAGAGCTGTCGCGAGCTGGCGCACCATCAGCAGCAGTCCATCGAGCGCGAAGCGCGCAAGCAGCTGCTGCAATACCAATTGAAAGAGCTGAACGAATTCGCGCCGCAGGCCGGCGAGTTCGAACAGACCGACGCCGAGTACAAGCGCCTGGCCAACAGCGGCCAGCTGCTGACCCTCAGCCAGCAGGCGCTGCAGCTGCTGGCCGACAGCGACGAGAACAACATGCTCAGCCAGCTCTACAGCGCCAAGCACCTGCTGCTCGAGCTGGCCGGGCTGGACGACAAGCTCAGCGGCCTGCTGGACATGCTGGAAGAGGCTTCTATCCAGATCAGCGAAGCCAGCGACGAGCTGCGCCACTACGCCGATCGCATGGATCTCGATCCCAACCGCCTGCACGAGCTGGAACAGCGCCTGTCGCGCCAAATCAGCCTGGCGCGCAAACACCAGGTCGCGCCGGAAGAGCTGCCGCAGCTGCATCAGCAGTTGCTGGATGAACAGCAGCTGCTGTCGCAGCAGGAAAGCGACCATGAGCACCTGAACGAGGCGGTCACCCTGCATCACCAGCAGGCGCTGGCGCTGGCGGAACAGCTGCACCAGAAACGCCTGCATTACGCCGCCGAGCTGACCACGCTCATCACCGACAGTATGCAGGCGCTCTCCATGCCGCACGGCAAGTTCAACATCGATGTGCGTTTCGAGCCGCAGCATCTGAGCGCCGAAGGGGCCAGCCGCACCGAGTTCTGCGTCTCCACCAACCCGGGGCAGCCGCTGCAGCCACTGGCGAAGGTCGCCTCCGGCGGTGAGCTGTCACGCATCGCGCTGGCGATTCAGGTGATCACCGCCCGCAAGATGGAAACCCCGGCGCTGATCTTCGATGAGGTGGACGTGGGTATCAGCGGCCCGACCGCCGCCATCGTCGGCCGCCTGCTGCGCCAGCTCGGCGAATCCACCCAGGTGATGTGCGTGACCCACCTGCCGCAGGTGGCCGGATGCGGGCATCAACACCTGTTCGTCAGCAAGCAGACCGACGGCACGGTCACCGAAACCCAGATGGCGCCGCTGGATAAACGCGCCCGGCTGCAGGAGCTGGCGCGCCTGCTCGGCGGCAGTGAAGTCACCCGCAATACGTTGGCGAACGCCAAAGAACTGCTGGCGGCATAAAAAAGCTCAACTTTTTCACTTTCCTGCGGTCTGACAGTGACGCTGTTGACCCGAAAGATATCTAAAGTGCGGCGCGGCGGCGATCCTAAGCCTCCTCAACGGCCTGAAACAGGCCAAGCGCTTGAGGTGCTGAAAGAAAGCCAACGCGTCGCAACTTGAAAGATGAAGGGTATAAAGGTTTCCAACTGCCGCAAGGTCTATTATCATCGGCATCCTATGCCCTAAAGGAATGTGATTACTATGCGCTGTAAAACGCTGACTGCCGCCGCTGTAGTTCTTGTGATGCTGACTGCAGGCTGTTCTACTTTTGAAAAGGTGGTTTATCGTCCTGACATCAACCAGGGGAACTACCTGACGTCGACCGACGTGGCGAAAATTCAGAAAGGGATGACCCAGCAACAGGTCGCTTACACATTGGGCACCCCAATGCTGCAAGACCCGTTCGGGACTCAGACGTGGTTCTATGTGTTCCGCCAGCAGCCTGGCCATGAAGACATCACCCAGCAGACGCTGACGCTGACCTTCGACAGCGCAGGCGTGTTGACCGACATCCAGAACAAACCGGCGCTGACCAAGTAATCGGCGCCGCCCGCTCTTCCGGCCCATGAGGGGGCATGGTGTTCCTCATGACAGTCGCAGGCTGCAACGCGGAAGAGAAAATCAGTTTCAGATAAAAAATAAGGCGCTTATAGCGCCTTATTTTTTTGCCTTTTCTGCCCGTTGCCGGCGCAGCTCTTTCGGATCGGCTATCAGCGGCCGGTAGATCTCCACCCGGTCGCCGTCGTTCAGCGTATCGCCCAGCTTGGCCGGGCGGCTGTAGATGCCGATTTTGTTGCTCTTGAGATCGATATCCTGGCGCAGCTCCAGCAGGCCCGAAGCCTGGATCGCTTGCTCGACGCTGCTGCCCTCGGCCAGCTTCACCTTGCGCAGGTACTGGCGCTCCGGCAAGGCGTACACCACCTCGACCTGGATGTCAGACACTGTAGACCTCTTTCGCCCGCTGGGTGAATGCCTGCACCATGTTGCCCGCCAGCTCCTTGAACACTTTGCCGAACGCCAGCTCAATCAGTTTGTTGGTGAACTCGAAGTCCAGGTGCAGCTCCACCTTGCAGGCCTCTTCGCTCAGCGGCGTGAACTGCCAACCGCCCATCAGCTTGCGGAACGGGCCATCGACCAGCTGCATATTGATGCTCTGGTTATCCAGCAGCGTATTGCGCGTGGTGAAGGTCTTGCTGATACCGGCCTTGGCGACGTCCACCGCGGCGGTCATTTCGTTGGAGGTAGCGTTAAGCACCCGGCTGCCGGTGCAACCTGGCAGAAAATCGGGATAAGAATGAACATCGTTAACCAACTGATACATCTGCTCGGCGCTGAACGGCACTAATGCAGACCGACTGATCTGGGGCATATCATTTCCTGTGAGACATAAAACGTACAGATAATACCATTTATCTGGCGGCAAACAAAAAATCTGCTAAGGGATGAGGGCGCCAAAAATGCGAAAAATTGCGCAGGTGCTGAACGGGAAAGGATTTCTTTCGCTGAAGCATCCAGTATAATGAACGCACTATGACAAAGAAAAAAGCACACAAACCCGGTTCCGCCACCATTGCTCAAAACAAGCGCGCGCGTTTCGAATACTTCATTGAAGAAGAGTTCGAGGCGGGCCTGTCGCTGCAAGGGTGGGAAGTTAAATCGCTGCGTGCAGGCAAAGCCAACCTCAGCGACAGCTACGTGACGTTCCGTGACGGTGAAGCCTATCTGTTTGGCGCCACCATCACTCCGCTCAACGTGGCTTCGTCGCATGTGGTGTGCGATCCGACGCGTACCCGTAAACTGCTGCTGAAACGACGCGAGCTGGATACCCTGCTCGGCCGCGTCAACCGCGATGGCTACACCGTGGTGGCCTTGTCCCTGTATTGGAAAAATGCCTGGAGCAAGATCAAGATCGGCGTAGCCAAAGGCAAGAAAGAGCACGACAAACGCGATGACATCAAAGATCGCGAATGGCAGACGGCGAAAGCCCGTATCATGAAGCACGCCAATCGTTAAGCCGCTGGCTTATCGAAGTAAACTTCTGGTATACTGCACAAAGTTACTTGGGGCTGATTCTGGATTCGACGGGATTTGCGAAGCCCTAGGAGCATGCCGAGGGGCGGTTGGCCTCGTAAAAAGCCGCAAAAAAATAGTCGCAAACGACGAAAACTACGCTTTAGCAGCTTAATACCCTGCTTAGAGCCCTCTCTCCCTAGCCTCCGCTCTTAGGACGGGGATCAAGAGAGGTCAAACCCAAAAGAGATCGCGTGGATGTCCTGCCTGGGGCTGAAGCGTTAAACTCAATCAGGCTAGTCTGTCAGTAGCGTGTCCATCCGCAGCTGGCCGGCGAATGTAAAGATTGGACTAAGCATGTAGTGCCGACGGTGTAGTAATTTCGGACGCGGGTTCAACTCCCGCCAGCTCCACCAAAATTCTCCATCGGTGATTACCAGAGTCATCCGATGAAGTCCTAAGAGCCCGCACGGCGCAAGCCCTGCGGGCTTTTTTGTGCCTTGAATTTGTCCCGCGAAGTCTGATGCCAACTAATTAAATCCGAACCTTTTAGGCACCTTGTTAGGCACCTCATAAAGCTTTATTGTTTTTGAGGTGCCTAAAACTATGGAAACCCGGCAATGGCAAGACAAACCAAACCTCTATCCGTTAAAGAAATCGAATCTGCTAAACCCAAGGAAGCGGACTACGTTCTCTATGATGGCGATGGCCTTGAGCTACTTATCAAATCCAGCGGGAGTAAAATCTGGCAGTTTCGCTACATTCGCCCTGTCACCAAGAAACGTGCGAAGAAGAGCATAGGCCCCTACCCGTCAGTTACGCTTGCCGATGCCAGAAACTACCGGGCAGAGTCACGCTCTCTCCTGGCGAAACAAATCGATCCACAGGAACATCAGCAAGAACAACTTCGTAGTTCGCTTGAAGCTAAAACCAATACTTTCCAGCTCGTAGCTGAACGATGGTGGAATGTGAAGAAAGCCAGCGTGACAGAGGACTATGCCGACGATATCTGGCGCTCTCTTGAAAGAGATGTCTTTCCTGTGATTGGCGAGGTTAGCGTTACAGATATTAAAGCTCACACATTGGTTCAGGCCGTCCAACCGGTTCAGGCCAGAGGAGCACTGGAAACCGTTCGTCGCCTGTGCCAGCGCATTAATGAAGTCATGATCTATGCTCAAAATACAGGTCTGATTGATGCGGTGCCCAGTATCAACATTGGCAAGGCCTTTGAGAAGCCGCAGAAGAAGAACATGCCAAGCATTCGACCGGATCAGCTACCTCAACTGATGCAGACAATGCGAACAGCCAGCATGAGTCTTTCCACACGCTGCCTGTTCATGTGGCAACTTCTTACAATTACCCGCCCTGCCGAAGCGGCTGAAGCTCGCTGGGAAGAGATAGACATAGAAGCGCGCGAGTGGAAGATTCCTGCAGCACGCATGAAAATGAAGCGCGACCATACTGTTCCATTGTCAGATGAAGCAATTGCGATATTGGAGATGATGAAGCCGATAAGTGGAAATCGAGAATTTATCTTTCCCAGCCGCATCAAGCCAAACCAGCCGATGAACAGTCAGACCGTTAACGCATCGCTAAAACGCGCAGGTTTTGGCGGGGTGCTTGTTTCACACGGACTGCGATCTATTGCTAGTACAGCCCTTAATGAGCAGGGTTTTCCACCCGATATTATTGAGGCGGCTCTTGCTCATGTGGATAAGAACGAGGTTCGGCGTGCCTATAACCGCAGCGATTATCTTGAGCAGCGGCGGCCAATGATGCAGTGGTGGGCTGATTTTGTGATGGCAGCTGATTGTGGAAGTATGATTGAGGGCGGTATGAAAGGAATGAGGTTAGTAGGGTGACGGATAACTAATAACAGTTCCTGCTTTAATACAGTGTTAAATGAGGCTTTAAATTTCATCCCCGTAGTGCCAAAAACGGAAGTTGGTATTTTTTGCCAAGTTGAAAGATGCTTACTAATATGCCTGCTAAACCAGTGGCTATCCAGATTCAGTTATCGTTTCTGAAATTAGGCTGTTAGACAGTAAAATGGGTCGAAGGACGACCCGTTTTTACTTATTCGAAAACAGGCTCGCCATCGCCGGGAAAAAACCATCCGCAGACTTTACCGTGTAACCTAATGCGCTTAATACCGGGCTGATTTCTGGACGATGAGCAGTGCACACTACCACTCTGAATCCGAAAGCCAGAAATACAGACTGGTTCGGGACCGGGACGTGCCGCTGTTATCTAGATCTGGAGCTTTCGGCAACCTTCCATAGCCACCGATTAGCTCCATAGCGATCAGTCAGTCCGCAATGAACCCACGGTGGCGCCATTTCGCCCGCACGAAATCCTTGAAGTTGTAATCCTGTCCGAGATTGAGTCCATCGGCGTGATCGCAGACGATGATCTGTGGCATCACGCCCGTCTCACGCGCCGTATCATCACAGAAATGCGCCATCTGCGTGAACATGTTCGACACAGCATCGATGTCATCATGCAGTTCTACACCCAGGGTGTCCTCGGCCCGCAAATTCTCGGCTTCGAACTCCTCGCCCTCATCCTTGGAAGGGAAGTACACCTGAGTGGGTTGATCCAGAAATAGGATGGGGGGGATTGCACATTTGTCCCCCCAAGCAGCGAACTGGTAATGTAGCGCCATAAACAGGGTGAGGTGTGAGTACACCCAGTTGGCACCACTGCCCATCGAGCGGAGAAACACTTTCTTGTGCGCCTCTTTCTCGTGCCACAGGTCAAACGTATTAATATCAAATCGCAGGGAGCCCTTCCTGTAGGTCTCCTCGAAATGGAACCGCTGACCGATCTCCTTCATTTTTTTGTTGATATCCCGAGATAACCGATCCAGCTCGATATCAACGTCATACTTATCCAGAAGCTCCTGGTACTTCTTGACCTGCTCTGCCCAATACGCCTTCATCTTCTTGAGGTCAGATGGCGGATTCTCGATGAACTCTTCGATAGCGATCTCAAGTAACAGCTTGGCCTTTTTCGGCGCATCTTCGAGCGAGCTTGCTTCAGCAACCCGCCTATCATGCTCCTCGAAAGGTTTGAGCGAGGTTTGAACGCTCTTCAGCTTCAGCCGAATTTCCTTGATCTCCTTTCTCAGATCACGACTCTCCTGCCCCAAGCTCTCTCGGGCGTAGGAGGAAAGCCTCAACTCGGTATTGAGCCACTCAATCGCCTGAGTGAGCTTGTTCGCCTGATCTTCGGGAATGTCGGAGTGCGACTCACAAACGGGGCAGAATGTGTGATCAAAGCTCGTGGAACGAGGGACTGTCAGTGACGCATACGAGGTGCCGATCCCCTTGACCTGCTCGACTGACCGTTCCAGCAGGTTCAGCCGGCCAATGGCTGAGCGTAGTTCGGCCACAAGCTTGGCTTTCTGGTCACGCAAGGAGTTGAGGGTTTTCTCGTAGTCGTCGGCTAGACCATCCACAAAAACTGGGGTCGCGAGCATAAGCCTGAGCGCTTCCTTTGGCTTGAGGAAAATTTCATCTGCCGTCATGTCGAAGAGGGGCTTTCCTGCAAGAGCTTGATACTGATTCAGCAGTCTGTTGAATTTCGCGATGGCCATCTCTCGCGCTTTGTCGTCTTTCGGTATTTTCAGCTCAACACGCCGAAGCTCATAGGACGCCTCGGTCAGATCTTTATACACATCAAAGTAATCTTCCTTCACGATCCCCATGAGAATCTTGAAGTGGTCGATCGCCTGGTCTCGTTTAACCTTCTCATCAAAACGGTAGAAAATCGCATGCTTATTCGCGACCAGATTCTGGTGCTGCAGCATAAATGACGGGAAGCTTCGCACGGACGGCGTCGCACCTTTGGCCCCCGTGACCTGCTTATACATTGGGTCTGTATCAATGTTCTCCATCGTGATACCGAAGAACTTGCCTAGGCTCTTCAAGAACTGATCTTTGTGAATAAAGTGTCGTTCATCGAAGAAGTATTCGACGTGCCCCATGAGCTCAAGAATGTTGTCCGCCTCTGTCCCAGTGACTTCACGCAAGAAGCAGCGTTTGGAAGCTGCTGTACGCCCTGTTACCAAAGTCAGCGTAGGGAATTGCAGGACGGTGAAAAATGTCTTGCCACGCTCGGTCAGCTTGCCATCAGGGATAGTGTCTTCGCTGCTGCCTAGGCAATAGTCGAAGATCTCCAGGATCGCACTCTTACCTGTCGAAGACTTCCCGGTAATGATGTTCAGACCCTGAGTAAACTCCACAGCATGAATCCGGTCGTCTTTGTCAACGACGCCGATATACCTTACATAGCAGTTCATAGCGATTTCAACCCCAACGACCTGTAAACAGAAACAACATTTTCACCGTTAAACACAATAGCGAGCTTTCGTGCGTACTTGATGAGCTGGGCATTAGCATTTTCTTCCCTGATCTTACCTTGGGGTTGCACCGACATGTCGTCATTGATCTTGATGCTTTTCTCGGAGGTAAGGATGAGCAGGGAAGCATGGGTGATTGGCTTGTATTCCTCGATCCTGGCCTCCAAGCCAAGAACACGGCTTGGCTCCTGCATCAGCGTGCGCAATGAGCTGTTTTTCTTGGCATAGTTCAAGAACTTATGCATGGGCTTGTATGTCACTAGCGGCAGCACTAGGTAGCTAAGAAGGATGTCCTTCTCTGTCGGATCCCAGTGGTCATAGAACGAGTGGATGATGGGCGCGAGAGAAAATGGCGTCCGGCGCAAGGTATAGATGTAGTCGGCAGCGTTCAGGTTCACGGCCATAGTCTCCAGTAAAACGTTTTGTCTTCGTCATCGGTTTTCACATCAGCCAGCATGTGGTAGATGCCGTTTCGAAAGTCCGCCGTCGTATCTTCAAAGGTGTTTAACTGCACCACAGTTTCGGCGTGCTGCTTGTAGAAGAACTTCAGCGATTGGCGCCGCAACTGGATGGGACAGGTCTCATCCATGCAATCAACCATCGCACTTAGGCGTCCGTCCAAATGACGATCAAGGTGGTTTTTCTGGTAGCGCTTGACGTCAAATTCAGAGGCCAAGTTGTCGCTGTACAGCTCATCAATGACCTCACCCGCAATGAGCAATTGCAGGGCGGCCTGCTTGATCCGTGCTTCACCACCGATCTCTCGAATTTTCTGGACGAAAGGCCGGTCAGCAATTTCATCTAGATTAATCTTCTGCTTCAGAGCGTCGGTATCGACCTCCGGAAAGATGCTCGAATGTTTCATGTAGAGCTTGGTCAGATCAACAAACTTGGCGGTGAACTCCTCGCAGGTGATCTCCCAGCCAGTATTGATGTACCGCGAGCTCCCAATAAAGCCCAGGATGTCATCCATGAAGGTCTGCTGCTTCGACTCCCGTATGACCCTGAGTTTCTCCACCTTATAGGCATGGAGTCGCTCGTTGAGCGAAGGTGAGCCGGTGATGAATACCGCGCGCTCCAGCACCTCCAGCAAATCGTCTCTGATTGCCAGATCCATGACCGACCGCTGCAACTGCAGGGTTTCCGATGGCTCAGTCGCCTTGGAGGCGGCAAAGCGCTGCTCAGCACCGTCGTAGATCGCAAGCAGTAGAGCGAGCTTTTCGCCAGCGGTGGAGCAGTTCCAGTCGGTCAGGGTGGACTGGGGTGAGTACTCCTGGTTCGTCAAGAGTATCAGGCTTTCGTAGGCCTTATGGTCAAACGCTTTATTCAACCAATTATTCAAGGTGTTCCAGATGTTCTGGTGGCCATCTCTCAAGGTATCGGCATACAGCTTGACCTCCACCTGAGCCACATCCTCCAAGGTTACATCGCCGTACACCTCGACCCAGAGGCGTTTCCCCTTCTCCAGCTTATGGCAGTACTCAAGCGCAACAACTAACTGATACATAAGGGCTTCGAAAAGCTTCGAAGCATCAAACGGCAATTTCTCTGACAATTTATCCATAAACATTCCATGACCGACTTCAGAGGCAAGAGCGACCATTACACTGAATGCACTCTAGCGTGATGATCCATATTCCTGGAAACGCCGACTGAGACTTTGCCACCAACTTGATCAGTCTCAAATACTATATAAAAAGACAGTAACTGCGACGGTTTTAGACCCCAATATAACTGATAAATAACCAGTTAACTCAATTGACGCCACCAAATAGTAGCACTGCAAACCAAGTGTTCGCAAAGGGCTTTCATTTACTAGGGGATACCTTCTAAAAACTATCAAAGGGATAACGCTTACTACTCATGTGAACCTCTCTTTAAGCCATTTTAAATGACTCTGAGGTGTCTGTTAAACCCGTGGCGATTCAACCGCCGATATGACTGTGAACGGATTTCCAGGGAGAGTAACTCAGGTGACCGAGCGAGAGATGTGACCACTCGCCTACTACAGTATATCTAGTGTGATCATTGTCTCTGTCAACGATAAAAAATCCGCCAACCTACGATGACTGTGGCTATGCACTTGGCCGGATGATACCGGTGCTACATCAATATGACGATGTCGAGCTCATGCCATATCGATCCGATCCCGAGCTTATCACTCGGGTGTTTTTCTTGATCAGATATTGCTACTATGATCGGCATAGAACAGTCTGGATTGATTACCTTCTAAGGGTCTATTATTCGGCGCAGTTACTTGGAAAGTACAGCACATTACAACTAGTAATTTTATAACATCTATGTGCGAGGGATGAATATGCAAGGTTTAAATTATCTATCGGAAGTGGAAAAACTAAAACTATTTAAAAACATTCGAATCGGAATGAGTTCTGAGGAAGAGTTTGATGTTTTCCTTACTTCTGTTGGGAATGATAAAAATAAAGATGAAATAAAAAGGCGAATTAACGGTTTATTTTTAGAGGACGAATTCGCTTTATTGTGCTTTTTTATGGAAGTATGTACAAGTTTAGCATCTTTAGGCCAATCACCAGTAAATAACACTGGCATTAAGGTACCAGATTATCTGGCCAGTTTTAACATGCCCAAGGGTAAGGAATTAAAATGTTTTATTGAGGTAAAGACAAGCAATGCTTTAGAAACCAAAAAAATCTCAGGATCTTTTTTAAATAAGTACAGTGAGTTCTGTCACAGATTTCGATACCCTTTATTTATTGCATCACGTATACATCAAAACAATCTTCTTTTCTGGATATTGCAAAGTGAGAGTGAGTTTATAGATTCTGGGCGAAAAGTAGAGGTGCGTGATTTAACGAATAATAGTGGGTGTATTCTCTTAGATGATTGGTTTATTTCCGCAATTAGTGCCTTAAAAGTGACAATTCATTTTAGCGAGCATCCTTTAGTATCTCAGGCCAGATATGAGGACAAGGGATATTTACATCGAATTACAGTATCACAGGAGTATGGTGGACAGATTTACGAGTTTAATCTTAATGATAAAGAATTTGTTTTAAATGCCTTCCTTGATGAGTTTCAGTCTAATGATGTTTATTATAAAGAAAAAAACATATTAGTAAGAGAAATACCTGAGCATTCTGGTGATCTATTGAGCAGCTTATTACTAAGGATGAATATGCGAGTAATTGATTCAGCCAGCCCAGACGACAGATTTAATGCAAGTAGAATGTTGGTAAAAATAGAATCAGGCTACAGTTCTTACATAAACAAAAGTTATTTGAAAAACATAATCAATATATTAAATAAAAAATCAAACCTAAGCGGCGCCGGGGTTATTTTTGCACCACTGGGACTTGGCAGTGACCAAGAGAGAAAAAAGAAAATGGGCGAACTACTTAGGCTTTGTAAATGAGATTGTTATTTACTTACATGCATAAAGTATAGGTTCTCTACCCTGTGCCTTTAGGGACGTTTTTTCCTTACCATTGCGTTAAAAGATGCATTAATTACTGTATCATCTCTAGATCAATCAACCGGAGAGTTCGTGCAAATAATATTACCACGTCCTCTTCTTTCTCTTCAGTGGAACCAGAATAGACATGCTTTTGAATAAATGTGTATATCTCATCATTAATTAACTCCAGAGCCTCCCTTCTGCTTTTCCGGCCATCCTCAGGATTGTTATAATGCAGCAAATGGATCACTTCAGCTTTAGATGAGTGAAAAGTGATGCTATTGCTTTACTACCATGAGTGGCCTGTTCTTTTTTTCTTGTCTAAGTTTGTTGCCATTTTTCATGATGAACAATTCCTTTACACATATCGAGAAGTTCCATCGATTTAAGCAACAATTCAACACCATCGCGTCTATCCAACGTCACTAGATGTAACACCAAATATTCGTTTATTGTCGCCAGAAAGATCCATTCATTTACTGATTCCTAGATAGTGTCATCCGTGACGATATTGCCAAACCGATCACCGCCCGTGACCACAGGTCAAAAAACACTGACAGCCCCTATCTGTGCATAAGTAAGTGATGTCCCACGCCTGCTTCTGGTTCGGCCGCAGACGATGAAGACCTTCTTCAGCAGGTTTTCTTATACCGGCAGGCCGTGTTCAATGAGCTGACCGGGCTGAACTTCCGGCTCACTTTTGCCCGCCGTCCCTGACGACGCAGACTCGCTATGATGGTCTTGAATTTCTACTATTCATCAACCATACGCGATGCCCATAGCGCTGTTTGGCACCGAAGACGGCCTTACATGCAGCCTCATCACAGATGCGCCCGAACCGCTGACTCACTCGGAACGACAAATCTATGATCGCCATAGAATCTCATAATTTAATTCATTTACATTTATTGAGAGGAGGAATACAACAGTCAACACCGTTGATAGCACAGGGAAAGTTATATGGCTTCTGCAAGACAAGATTTTGATCGGTTTGTTAGCTGGATTTACCAATCTGAGGCAATCCCATCAGATGTCCGGCAACTGGCTAGCCTGTGTCTTGCAAACTTTGATGCTCTTGCAGGAACTTCCAGAAATCGCAGCCAGCGCTCCATCTATCTGGCGCAGTTGATGCGTCAGCAACTGGCGCAGACCCCCGAAGAGCCTCCCGCAATTGAAGCCAATACTGAGGTAGGTGAATGGCCGTGGTCACGCCTGCATAGGCTGACCTTAGGCCCCTTCCGCGGTTTCAGAACACCAGAATCCTTTGAGCTCGATAAACAGATAACGCTGCTTTACGGCCCGAATGGGAGTGGAAAGACCAGCCTTTGTGAAGCGTTGGAATATGCCTTACTGGGGGATGTAGAGGAGGCAGGAAACAAACGCATTGCTGCACGAACCTACCTCGCGAACCTTCATGCAGGCCGTTCTGCTCCGCCTGTTCTTAAAGCTCTCGACAATCGGGGCCTGGAGCTTGATGTTGTTTCAAATCCAGACACATTTCGCTTTTGCTTCGTTGAAAAAAACCGAATTGATTCCTTCTCACGAATAGCCGCCCGTCCCAATACTCAACGTGCCGAGCTTATCGCTACACTCTTTGGCATGGACCAGTTCAGTGACTTCGTTAGCCACTTCAATGAGAGCATTGATAACCAGCTCATATTGACTGCGAATAAGCAGGCCGTGCTTGAAACGCGCCGCGCCGGACTGCTGACAGATAGACAACTGGTGGACGGTAAAGCCGAAGCATTCAGGACACTCATCAATGAAGAGTCAGCTTTAGCTGAAAGCTATGCACCAGGAACTACGTACGCCGACCTGAAAGCTTTGTTCGGTAGCGAAGACGCGCCTGGACGCCTGCAGCAACTGGACACCATTCTGGAGGCCGCTTCACCCGCCATTGTTGGTATTAACGGCCCAACCCTTCAGGAAAACTATGACAGGGCTGAGACACACAAGAATGAATTGAACCGCATCGCCGCCGATCTAAAAGCTCAAAGCGATCAGGTATCATTCAAAGGACTTTACGAAGCCGTACTCGCCCTACGCGAGCCCGTGGGGGATCGCTGTCCGGCGTGCGATACCCCACTCGCTGGTGAGAACCATGTCGCAAACGATCCGTACGAAAAAGCCACAACCGGACTGCAACAGCTTGAAGCACTAGCCCTGCTCCAGGAAAATCAAAAAGCAGCGGAGATTGACGTTAACCGCATCTCCCGAGAACTCAGGCTAATCCTCAAAAAAATAGAGCGATTCATTGGCGCTGAGCCCGTGACACCGGTAGGGGCCTTCCTCGCTGCATTGCCCGATGAACCCGCGGGATTCTGGTGGGAAGCTATTGCGCCTGATAATGCCGGGATTAATCCGTCCTTAGCACAAATCATCGAAATAGCAGATCAGATTGCGGCGCAAGATACTGCGACAAAAGCGTCCCAACAGGGACGCCAGCAGTTAATTGAGGAACGAAACCGGCTTAGGGATTTCCAGCTTCGCGTACAGGCGCAGGACCAAAAACGTCAACAATTGAAAGAGAACATTGACGCCGCAGGTGCTCGTATTACAGGGTTTGATGAAACAAACGCCTCTTTAATTTTGGAAGTAGCGCAAGAGCAGCAGGACATCGTCAGGGACACGCCGCTAAAGACAACGTATGACCTTTTCCTTGAAGCAATAAGATCGTACCGCAACCAGCTGCCAGGGCAGCTCATGGCGGGACTTAACGAGTCAGCCATGACGCTCTACAACTCATTTAACCGCAACGATCTTGACACAGATAAGCTCGCAGCGCTCCATTTGCCATTAACAGGCGAAGAAAAGATAGAAATTTCATTTCGGGGTGCCCCTGAACGCCGGGTAGATGCACTGCATGTCCTGAGCGAGGGCCATGTTCGCTGCCTTGGCCTCGCCATTCTGCTGGCGAAGGCGAGGAGCATTGCATGCCCACTCATTGTTTTCGATGACGCTATCAATGCCATCGACCACGACCACCGTGGCGGCATACGAGAAACGATTTTTGAAAATGACACCTTTGAAGACACTCAGCTTATCGTTACCTGCCACAGCAACGAATTCATCAAAGATATTCAGCAACATCTTCCCGTAAGACGGCGGAATAACTGCCGCGTCTACCTTCTCAGACATCATGATGGCAATTATCAACCTCGCATTCGCGGTAATGTGGCGAGCGCAAACTACATTGCCAGAGCAAGGGCTGGCCGTGACGTTCTTAATGACAGGGAGGCGTTAGCCGCTTCCCGACAGGCATTAGAAATGCTTTCAGAAAAGGTATGGAAATGGCTTAGCAGTCATGATCAGGGCGTTCTCACATTACAAATCACGGCGGCGGGTGCCGAGCCCCAGCTCCGAAACCTTTGCGACTCGCTACTGAAAAGACTTAGAAGTGCTGCTACTTTCCAGCATGCCAATAAAGAGCCATTAATTGCAGCCTATGGCACGATTCTGGGCATTCCAGAACAGAATCTGGTTTGGACATATCTGAACAAGGGAACACACGAAGAGGAAAATCGTGATGACTTTGATGGAGAGCATGTTGAGTCTGTTATTGCTACTCTTGAGGCCTTGGATTCGCTGGATTTGCGCCTCGGAAGATAGCTCTCCACTTAAGGGAAAAATAGTAGATCTGAGTGTTGATAATACAGACCAAATGAGACAGAGAATGACAACGAGTATGATATCTCATCTTGTAATAGTACCGGATGACACGCGTGCAAGGCGAACGACTTTCTTTCAGGGTTTCTCAGATTTTTGGTATCCGGACTATTTAGCAATATTAAAGCGTCTAACCCAATTTCCGCATGACCTTGGCGACATATACTTTACTGGCGGAGAATACGTACTGACCAAGGCCATAGGTAGCCCGCTTCAAATACAGACGTTACGCGCAGACCTTGTTGAACAGTATTTATCCGATTGTGAAACCCGGCCCCTCATCGTGTGGAGTACAGCATCAACGGTAGATGTAGTTAAATCTGCCATCGGACAAAAACCAATAACTCATATCTCAACAGCCCAACAAGAGGGTGTTATACATGTTGACTCGTTGAACCACGACTCTGTTCTGGCACTAATTTCTGGAATTGTAGATGCGTTGGCAGAAGAACACGATGAATTTAGGGAGTTCAAAAAATTTGCTGAGCGCAAAAGAGGGGAAGCCACACAAGAAACTCTCACTGTCAACGCAAAAGGGCATAACTGTACCGAACCTATGCTAGATGTTTTACTCAGTTATGGAGTACAAATTGACGTTACGCCAATTAAACCTGCAGGCGATAGTTCTGAACACATTACAGGGATGCTGGAGCTGGCCGCACTGATTGACGGATTACGTCCAGAGAAAATAAACTCGTCACCACTCAGAAAAAATGATGTAATTATTCACTGCCCCTCGGTTTACACTTATCTGTATCGTGCAGATAGTGCTCTCTGGCAACAGCTCAACAGGCAACTTAATAACCCTAAGCGTAATTTTCTCCGGCGCGGACTGATAAGAAGCAGCGGTTATGGCAACTACACTCTTCAGATGGACGAGAAAGATCTTTTCAATCCGTATGAGGACCCAATATTAAGACCGTTGCTATGTGACCGACAAATCGAGTTGAAAATTTTCACAACGATCATCGCAATTGTCGCCGTCAACCAATTCTCCCCGGCATTTAGACTTCCAAATGATGTAATGCTTCATCATGACAAGCTTCGGGACATTGGAAAACTTCTTTGCTCAAACGACAGAAAATGGCGTGAAAAACTCAACACAAGAATGCGGGAATATGGCCAACTGCTTAAGACAGACATTGGTGATGCTCTGTTAGCCAACATATTCAGTGAAAGAGAGAAATGTTTAGCCGTATGCGATTTTCCAGTTGAATGGGTACCGGTTGATGAACTCCCCATAATGTTCAGATACGAGTTATCCCGGATACCTTCAACCCCGGGCAATGTCGCTCTGGACGTATTAACTTCCCGACCGAAGTCCATATTCAGATATAAGGACTTATGTAACGTCCTCATAATCAGATCCTTTGCTGACAACGATCCGATCAAGAATCATCTGTCGGATATAGTGCAGGCAAGAGAGCAAACCCAAAGACTTCCTGGCATGCACATTCAGATAGTCGATGTTAATACACGTCAGGAAATTGTCGACGCGCTGAACGCATTTACAGGATTAATGGTTATTTTCGATTGCCATGGTGGTCATGGCGGTGAAACAGAATCGGCTTGGTTAACTATAGGAAATGAAAAACTAAGTGTCTGGCATCTTTATCAGGAAGCAAAGATCCCCCCTATCATTGTTCTGGCAGCATGTAGCACCCATCCAGCAGAGGGCTCGCATGCCTCTGTCGCGAATGGTTTTCTCGAATCAGGTGCATTTAGCGTTATCGGAACGTTTGCGCCAGTCGACTCTTCTCACGCAGCCGTGTTTGTGACCCGGCTTCTGGAGCGGATCGCCATTTACCTTCCGTTAGTATTAAAACGGAGAGCGTATTCCTGGCGTGAGGTTGTGACGGGGTTGCTGAGAATGTCATATGTGCGTGATGTTCTGGAAGGATTTCGGGACAGACTCGGCCTTCTTAATCAACAACAATACGAAGAGATTCATATTCAGGCCAATACGCTCATAAATACTCATGAGGACAAAAATTGGTTTGAGCATTTCAGATCTCTGATTTCAGATGAAACTGGGTTAGACAAAGACACTGAAACAAAACTCTGGGATGAGCACTTCCAGTTTGTAGAGACTATGCTGTTTGTTCAACTCGGCAGACCAGAAAATGTAATGATTTCTATCGAGGACGAGTAATCGTTTTTCCGGAGCGGCTACTTTAAATAAATTTTCAGTATGCGACAGATGACTTCGTCTGTCTCACGTCTATTGAGCATTCTGAGCTGAGGACCGTATGACTACAGATCAGTTTTATGAAATCTATCGCCAGCTCGCTGCATTACGAACCGATGCCGGCAATTGTCCTTCCGTTATAGCTGAACTGACCCTGCTGTGCCGCGAAACCATCAGGACCTCGTCCCCTGAAGAGTGTCTTCGCGCCGCAGATAACTGCCTGCATGAAATCGGTCAGTCTGCTCCGCTTTTCGCACTCGCCCTCTCCTGCTGGCTGACCGATAAAGAGTGTATTGGACTGGCAAAAGCCCTCGCGCATGAGGCAAGCGTGTGCCACCTTCAGGCAGCAACCCCACAGGCGTACGACCTGTCCTCCATTGATGAGGCACGCGCCATACTGACGGCGTCCCGGCTCTGCGCCCTGCATGTTTCCCCCGCCGTCTCACTCGGCTGGGCTTTAAGCCTGGCAACCACTTACCCAGCCGGCGTCACGGCACTTAATGCAGCCGGCGTACTCCTGCAGCATCACATAGAAGAATATCCCCGGACCACGCAGCGGCTGCTTGCCAGCCCTGAATCCCCGTTTACCTCGCTTGAGCTGGCGAATACCGCGCTGGCACAGCTGGAACAACAGCAAAACCATCTGAACGGACTACCGGTGCTTCGAGAGCTTGCGATGACGCCTGAGATGCGACTGATGTATGCCAGTCTGAAACGCAGTGAGAACAGGGAGATTCAACGACACTCGGAGGAGCACTCCATTTTTGGTCAGTTCGTCACAAAGCAATATTTCAAATACGCCAACAAAACTGCCGTCGAGTTTTCGATGGGTGACGACGCCAGAGAAAGCACGATGGAAATGACCCACTTCCAGGTAGAAGTCGAGTTGCCCCTCACCTGGCGCACCGATCCACTTTCCGGTGTTCTGACCAGAAACAGGCTGTGGAAAGGAGAGCTGGAATGAGTATTCAGCTGGTTCTCTCCCATTATCTAGCGGGCCTGCGTGAGCGCAATGAGCTCGATGTTCTGCTGCCAGAACTGCTTAAGGCCATGGGGCACAATGTGCTCAGTCGCCCACAGATTGGCCCCGCGCAGGCTGGTGTTGACGTGCTGTCGACCAAAGCGGGTGCCGACGGGGTTGATGAGGTTTTTGTCTTTATCATCAAATTCGGTAACGTCGGACGGGCCGATTTTTACGGTGGGCCGCAGTCTATCGACCCCTCTATCCGGGAGGCCTGCAATGACTTCCTCAGAAACCGTTTACCGGAACGGCTCAAGCCGCTGCGCAAGCGGATTGTTCTGGTATCCAATGGCGTACTGCTGCAGGAAGCCCAGGCCGGTTTTTCAGCCCTTACGGAAGACATCGCAACACGTCCGCTTTGCAGTCTTGAATTCTGGGGCACCGATCAGCTCACACCGTGCATAGAGCAGTACCTCTTCGATGAAACATTACTGCTGGCTCGGGGAAAATCTGACCTGCGCGCCGCCCTGGCCGGCCTTGAGGAGTCAAACTCAGCGATAAACCGGTTTATCCGCTTTGTTGATGCCTGTTTTGAAATACAGGCCGAGGAGTCAGAACAGAGTGCGGAGACGCGAAAGAAGAAGTTTTTAAGGCGATGTGCCGCCGCGTCGATGGGCTGGGCGGTCCTGCTGGTCTGGGGAAAAAGCGAAGACAATTTAAAGCCTGGGGTCGTTACCGGCGAATACCTGATACTGCGTATGTGGGCCGAGGCGGTAAAACTGGAATTGTACGCCGACAACGCCTTTATCGACCGCTTTGAAACGCTAGTTACGCTGCATATACAGGCTCTGGTGGACTACTTTGAAAAAGTAATGCCAACCCTGGAGTCACCGCGCGCCGTCCTCCGCTGGCGCCCGGATCGCGTCTTCTATCTGGAGCTTATGTTTGAGGAGTTGGGTCGCATGTCTACCCTCTTACTATTGCTCCAGCAAAAACCTGGAGAGGAGACTCTTCGCACGACGATTCGCAACGCCATCATTCATCTGGTCAATCAGCATTCGGGGGTGCTACTTCCCCTTTATGACGGGCACGGCATCGACCTGACCCTGCTCTTCTGCGCCCTGATGGGTGAGTCAGACTGGGACAATACGCTGATTATCGCAGGAGAAGTTGTGGCCCGACTTCACCATGCGCTGAGAACAGAATGTTATCTGCCGGTCGACACCGACTCGCTGGAAGATGCTATTGCCCTCAACAGTAACAAGGCTGAGAGTCGTGATTTCTTCCAGACCTCAACGCTGGTGCCGGCACTCGCGACGGTGACTTCATTGCTCGGTGATGAAGAAGCCCTCCAGACGCTGCGCGATCAGCTACTGCCTCTGATGAAGGGGGTAACGCTTGAGCGCTGGTTCCCGACCACAACACTTGAAACACTCAGCGGCTCAACACTGGAGATCCACAGCGTCGGTATTTCCAGAGCATTGTCTGGCCTCAGGCCTTCAGCAAAGGAGGAAGCCGAGGCGTCAATTAAAACCTTTGGCGGTGCAGCCGTCCCATCAGACTTCAGGTGGTACTGTAACTGGCAAGTCCTGATCGCGTTGTCAGCTCGACTGTACCGACACCCACTACCCACGTGGTTTATCAATGAATACAGCCCAACAGGCCCTTCCGCTGATTAGTACTCGCCCAGCCAATGAGCCGTGCCAGATGACGGAGCAGCTTTCTTAAACACCGTTCCAGTATTAATATTCTCGCGTATGTCTGCTCAGTAATGCTGAGCAGACATACGGCTTCATTACTTAGCGGAAATGAAGGGCTATGTATCATTTATCCATCCACGCCGAATTCGATGTAAGCGTACACCGTGTACCGTCTGGTGATTTTCTGACACATTCGACAAAGTGGTTCCCACCAAATAGTAGTGGGAACCAAAATGTCAGATATGCAGAAAAATGTTGTCGCCGGCAGGCGAAAAGGC
>NZ_JBJZOU010000022.1:0-60473 GCF_057808395.1 Serratia sp. TSO36
CCAGCATGTACTTGATGTCATCGCAGACTGGCCGGTCAACAGGGTCAGCGAACTACTACCATGGCGTGTCACCCTGTTGGCCGAATGACACGCATTCGTCAATACGGTTCCCGCTGTACGCTTACAATTCGATGGTGCAGTAAAGAATATTACTTGACAACTTCACCCATCATGGATTATAGGACATTCATGCTCCCTGAAACACAAGCGTGTATTTATCTCTTACAGGTTATAGCCTCTTCAAAAGCAACTTTAATATCGTCATGCTTTTCATACCATCCACGAAGTGTTCTCGGAAGATTATCATATTTCAACACAGTTTTTTTTCCGGACGCCTTCGACTCCTTCTCAATTAAGGTGCAAAGCCCTTCATAGACTCCCTTGATTGCATCCTCAACTGTTTCCCATTTATTTTCTGACGCCCTTAGCCTTAGGAGACGGATAAGCTCAACCTTAACAGGAGCATAGTTTATCCCTCTGCTCCCTCCTGCTTTTGTTGCTTTTTCTATCCTCTTACTTTCCTCTTCTTCCTGACAATTTCGCCAGTCACATGTAGTGGTCAAGTAATACTGGCCACGGTTTTATAGTAAGAACGGTATCTGTTCTCTGATTCTTCCGGCGTTAGCCCCCCGTTGTAATGATGAGGTCTGACGCTATTGTAGTAATTCAGGATATAACCGCCGATTTGACGCCGGGCCTCATCACTCCCTGTGTAACCATTTGTCGGAACCCATTCTGTTTTCAGACTACGGAAGAAGCGTTCCATTGGGCTGTTATCCCAGCAATTCCCTCGCCGACTGACGCTTTGCTTTATCCTGTAACGCCAGAGAACTTGTTGATATTTAAGGCCGGTATATTGGCTTCCTTGATCACTATGGAACATAACCTCCCGGGGTTGGCCACGTATCTCATAGGCCATCCGTAGGGCACTACTTACCAACGCTGTATCGGCATTCGCTGACAGATTCCAGCCGATAATTCTGCGGGCAAAAAGATCCATGACAACTGCCAGATAGCACCAGCGATTTCCTGCCCAGATGTACGTAATATCTCCGCACCATACACGGTCTGGCTCCGGCACAGCGAACTGACGCTCGAGTAAATTCGGCAAGCATGTATGTTTCTGACGGGCATTTTTATACTGATGTTTTCCGGGCTGACAACTGCTCAGATTCAGGTATTTCATGAGACGCCCGGCACGGTAACGACTCATCGGGACGCCGTTCTGAGTCAGCATTTCAGCCAGAGTGCGTGCGCCAGCAGAGCCCCGACTCTGGTTCCATGCTTGGCGTATTTCGCTGCACAACCTGACTCGCGCTGGATTGACAGTATCGCGTCGTTTTCGCCAATATCGGTAACTGCTACGGTGTATTCCCAGAGCGGAGCAAAGGGTAACAACCGTGTGGCTGTCACTCAGTCTGGCAACTATCGTGAACCGTTCAGTGAGTCGGACATCAAGAGCGCAGTAGCCTTTTTTAATATCGTATTCTGTTCCTCCAGGCGGCGAACCTGCTTTTCCAGCTCGCGGATACGTTGCTGCTCTGCAGTAATGGGGGTAGCAGAGTGCGTGATCCCCTGACGCTCTCGCCTGAGCTGGCGTACCCAGCTCTCAAATGTGGTAGAGCCGACATTCATCGCCTCACTGGCTTGCCGATACGAGTATCCCTTATCAACAATCAGTTGTGCACATTCCAGCCTGAACTCAGGGGTGAAAGTACGCTTAGTTTTCTTGTTCATTAAGTCACCTGTTTCATGTTGAGGTGAGAATATCACCTTTAATCAGGTGGCCAAATTTACTGTGCCACTACAATCATCTCGTGGTCGGGAACGAAGTGGTTTCTTTTGCCGAGCGTGGTTTATTGTAATTTAGAACAAGCATTAATAGAAGGAGCAGCTTATACAAAAATTTGACATCTTAGAATTGGGTGAAACATTTCACACAACTCCATAGATAAAATTAGTTACAGAAGAAAATCACATTCATTCTTCTATCTTTCGAGAACTATCAAAAATAGCCACATTAGCATACACAATAATTACCCTACTAAATTCACTAACTAAATAACTTTGACTTTAAATTTTGTATAAAGAGAGTCTTTCCATATACGGGCAGAACTCTCTAAAGTTACTAACTTTATGATTTGCAAAAAATCGACACGATATACGGCATCACTTTAGCAAAATTTTTTACTTATTGTGAAGCTGACGTACATTTGAAGCCCTAATCATCTTCATTCATCACAAGAATTGAGTGAGAAATCCGCGCAGACTTCCAATCTTTAGCATTTCGTATAGATTTTGCTTTGCCCTTGCGTTCTGGCGGAAGACTTGATTTAGATTGAGGGCCCTTACTTACGACAATATCACTGAGACTTTCATTAGGTTCGGGGACAACAAGGTAATCGGGAAGCCTTTTTAATACACGTGAAGGCAGCGCCGAGGTTACTGAGATCCTAGTCTGCTTGAGGATAAACTCTGGCAAGTCCACTGTATTAAGTCTATGGCCTGACTCAACATGATCGAGCTGTTTTTTATTATATTCATCGATAACATCGAGTGTCATCATACTTACTGGGGCAGAAGGCAATGTGACTGAGGTTTCTCCATACCGGACCGAACGGGGTGATCCCTTAGGTCGTCCCATGAATACGGGTGGGCTAGAGCCGAGACTCACTGGTGTAGCGGCCCCTGCTTGCTCGGTACCATAGATAGGAATCCAAAGTGGCTCTGCAGGACTTTTCCCATAAAAAGCGAAGTAGGCTCCTTTTGAAAATCCGGCACGAACATAAGCCTGGACAGCCAGAAACGCTCTGTGGAAATTTCGCGTTTCATCTGCCCCCCGATGCATTGCTGCCATACCGTCGTGTAATAAAGTTATGCCAAGCGAAAAAATCGGTAGACCAACTTCCATTGAATCAAGGAGCATTTGACGGATGTCTTTTTCAAGTATACCTTCTTTTTCTCGAGCCAATGCCGCCTTCAGAATTTTGATGTCGGCGATATAAGGGAAATGACTATTCAAATTATCTAACCATGACTCTCTTTCCTCCAACTTATTAGTCTTAAGTAAAACATACCCCCCTGCAACAGCGGAAATAGGATCGTTGAATTTATCAAATAACAAACGGTCTGATATTTCCATAAGCTCTGCCAACTTCGTTACTTCAGGTAGGCACCCTTGTGAAAGATAGGACATGATAAGTTCGTTTTCACGTTGCTCTTGTCCTACTGTAATGTCGAGTGCATCCCCCCGTGTTTCATGCATTCGAGGTGTTAGAGCAATATTCACTCGTTTACCGGGTGGTAGGGATATCATGCGCCATGATAACTCTTCACCTCCTAGTTGCAATAAATGCGGGCAACATGGAACGTCTAAAGTTAGTTGAAGAACTCCTCGATCACCTTTGAGTCGTTCAAAATTAACATTTTTAGCCCCCCAACTCTTTTCCCTAAACTCCCATAGCGTCGCCCATACTTTACCTATCCGGCGGGATTGATAGATGGAAAGCCCGGTCGTTTCTTGGATATTTTTGTTACTTAAATGGCTTAAAGAGCGAAATGGAGTCACCCATTCCAGCCACTCATAAGGGCTACTCTTTGCAACATCTAGAACAACTTTTCCTCCCCAAACATCTAGATCCGCGACCTCTTGAATAGTCGCACCTCCAGGAAGTTTCGCGAACACATAAACCCTCTCAAATATCCGATCATCATCTCCGTTTTGCCGCATAGGTAAATCAAAAAGTTTGGATTGATTGGATGAAACTGCCCCACTATCAATTAAAGAACCTTCAGGGGTATAAATTTCAATTGGTAAGGCCTGATTAGGGCCTACCCTAACGCTAACCAAAAGGTGTTGCATATCTCACTCCGGTACTTTGAATTGCCAACGAAGGACAGCTGATGTTAACAATCTATTGTGAGTTTGGTCTGGAAATCTGTTTCGATTAAATGTCGTACCGTAGGTCCACTCACCTCGCTCCTTCAAGAAGCTTACAGGGCCATCCCTGAAAGCTTTCTGTTCGCGTGGATTAGCAGAATTTTCCATATATGCGGTAGCGAGCACTCCGAAACCGGGTGGATCGATAGACATTTCTATATGAACTCGTGGGCTACTAGGTAGAACATGAAGTGCAGTGTCGCCTAAGCCATCCCCTTGAAAACCGCCTAAGGTTTGGATGTCATCCTCCATGCCATGTTGTGACAGGCTAAGAAATTCAGCTGTTGCGATACGTATATCATTAGACCCAACACTAAAATCCTGGTCCATCCCGCACTGTGTACCACAATGCCCTTGAAGAGCGAGCAATAGGGCTTCAGTGAAACGCGCGACCCCACGCTCGGGAGCATAGGCTTTCCGATTCATACTCGTGGCACCAATCAATGACCAGTCTCGCGTCTTAGGTGGACCAGAACGGGAACCATTAATTAGAGGATTTGGTGAGCTGATGTTATTCAGTACTTGCTCGCTGAACTCCATACAAGCATCAATCCAGAAAGCCAGTGTTGCAGGGGTAGTCCGGATAGCTGCCTGGCAGGTATTTGTAACATGAAAGAGCGCGCCCCAAGGGTCATGATCAATCTCCATCACATCGTCTGCGACAAGATATTGGACGGTTCCATCGCTCAGACCGTGTCCACAGAAATAGAATATTCCACGGCTATGCGGATTATTACCTAGCCGGGTCAACCATTGGTGCGCGGCAGCTTTCAAGTTATTAATAGTTGGTCTAGTGCAAGCTACGGTCTCTCCTGAGGGCAATGTGTAATCTTCTGCAGGGGATGCATATATGGCAAGCGAGCCTAATGGCGCGTGGGGATTATGGAACGCCTTCTCTGGTGGCTTTTCACGTCCCTCAGGCATCGCGTCTCGGCCGGAAAGAAACCAGTTGGCCATTGCTTCTACTGAGATACGCGGAGGAAGTAGAGGCTTTAAATCATTTTCCGAGATTGCCAAGCCAGGATATTCACCGCATCCGACGAGGAGAACATGAGTCGCTGTAACATTTGGATCCTCTTTGAAAGCCTGAGATTCGAAAACAATTCCCATACCTACTCCTTGACCTCCAAGGCTCTTTTAGCAAGTCGCTTGTAGAAGCTCGGTCTTAAAAAATAGCCACCATGGGCACCGAGCAGACCATACCCTGTATCGAACTTATAATCTTCAACATCGAGGAACACGCCTTCAACTCGGAAAGAGAACACATCATTTGTGTCATAAACGTTGAGCCAACGGCCAATATTCGAAGGTTTAGCTAAGCGATCTCTGGGAGGGTTAGCGGGTACACCTAGCACACTAGTCTTACAAAGAGTCATTTCCTCAAACAATGCGACTTGGGAGCCGACGGTAATAAAATAGTCCACATGGATGTCGGGCAGGAAATGAGTAAGAGCGTCATAGGCAAGAAGACCTCCTAAGCTGTGACCAACTACAACGAGTTTGTCATCATCTTCCGTTCTGGTAGCGTTCGCTTCCTGAAGTTTCTCCAGAACGTCAGCTAGTATGCTAGTTGGTCCCGTATCATCTCGCTTTGTTAAATAAATGAATATATCACCAAGAAATCGTGAGGCTCTTTCATGCGCAGATTTTCTGCCTAGTTTAGCTAAAACGGTACCAGCTATATCAGCAGGTGCATTTCCAAGGCGCCGCATGGCCTCCCGCACTGACGTAAAACAGTCACCCATTCCTAAAGCCACTACACCTGGAGTTATCTGTTTTGGTTGAATGTAGCTCTCTATAGACCTGAAGAGTTGACAGGCGAAATCTTCATTATCTAAAGGAGAAGTCGCAAGCGCCCATTCAGGGGCTGGTTCATCTTTAGCATATCGAAGAGAAGCTTCGTAATACAAAGCGATTTCCTGAGCATGGTCGTCGGAAACTGCAACAGAAACAATGTCCCAGAACAAGTCTAGAGCGGAGGTAAATCCTTCATTACGACTAATTTCGCCCAAGATAATCGTTTCACTGTTCTTCTGGAATCGTACTTCGCCTAGCCAGGATTCGAGTGCGGCGCTATTTGCTCCCAGCGCTACGACGTCATCGGAACTGTGGGGTAAAGAAGCCTGCTTCCACCGAAAATCAACACCCTGCCCCCCCCAATAAGGAAAAAAAATATTTTGTGGTTGGATTGACATGTTCAATAAAGGAGCGAACGTACTTCGAAAATACTCTCGTTTGATATTGATACCGGACTCGTAATCCCTGTCCTCAATGCGATTGTTCACTCCATGTATAAACACAATGGGCATACCGCTCTCCTTAAACAATGTGGTTCAAGATGACCCCACGAGTATTGATAATATGTGGATAAGTGACCTCATTAACAAACAAATCTTGCATAGAAAGTTAGTATTATCAAGTATTAAACATTTATTGTTAATTTGATTTAAGCACGAATGAGCAGATGATTGAATACTTTTCAAACTAACAGTTAGCAAATTAAATCAATGTATTTTTAACCACTTTTAGCTTGCTATCATGTAGATAGGATACAGCATTCTCTTCTATTGCCCTGATACTATACTTCTTCACCGGCATGTTATGATAATTTTAACATGTTCATAGGTTTACTCATCTAGATAGTTTCGCAACTACACAACATTAATGTTTATCCTCAGAAGGCAACGATCAATTAAACCTATCTATTCTTCAATCAGGTCCACAGGGTCCAACATATGCAAGTTCCCACTCTAACGGCCACAGTGCCGGTTTCGCCACTACTGTCGCCCTACCAGGTATGACAACAATTGTTAACGTATCTGATGAAACATCATTACTGCCTCACACTCAACGACACACAATTCCATAACGAACTTGCAATACAGGAGCATATTGAAGTAGGCATTAAACTTGCTGATGCGGTAAATTTCCTGGTAAGACGCTATGAGTTGGTTCACACTGACCGCAAAGGGTTTACATGGCAGGAACAGACACCAATCCTGACCGCGACCGATATTCTCAGAACCAGACGAGCGACCGGGCTGATGAGCACTTAAATCATGTTAGCCCTCTTCCCTACCTCTCTTCTATTTCCCTTCAAAAAGAGGTGAATAAACTTTCAGGCACCTAAATAGGCACCAGCGAAAAGTTGAACTAGTAGTTACTAAAGTAAATTCAATGAATTACATTATCAATTCAGACTCCGCCAGCCCAGATAGACCCGGCGATAATAGAGAAAAAGCCCACAACTTCGGTTGCGGGCTTTTTTGTTTTTGTCGTATTCCGAAGGCTCACCCCACGGCCCGGGCTCCCCCGAGCCAATGCAGGCTAGTGATCCAGATAAAGATAATGCAGCCAGCTGGTCATGCGCAGCAGCACTTTGCGCATCACGGAGACGTGCTCGAAGTGCCCGGTATAGACCGCCGCCTGAGCGCTCACGCCGTCGGGCAAGTGAGCCAGATCCGGGTTAGCCGCCAGGTCAATCATCACGTACACCCCTTCCCGGCCCGGTGTGGCGCTCAGGCCCTGCAGTGCGCCGCTGGCCTGGTAGCTGCCGTCCGGTATCGCCGGCAACACCCGGCTTACGGTGCCGCCATAAACCTGCCCCGGCAAGCCGTTGAACACCACCTCGGCCTGGTCCCCCTGCGCCAAACGCAGGATGGCGTTCTGGCGGAACACCGCCACCACCTGGCGCTTTTGCTGCGGGATAAAGATCATCACCGGTTTGAACGGCAGGCGAACCGCCGCCGTGCCCGGCCGCGCCAGCACCTGCGTGACATAACCGTCGCTCGGCGCACGCACCACCGATTGTTCCAGGTTGTAGCGCGCTTCGGCAATCTGCGATTTCAAGCTGGCTATCGTGGCGTCTTCGCCGTCATAGCGCCCGGACAACCGCGCCTGTTCCTGCTGGAACTGGGCTTTCGCCGCCTGCAGCGCCGCAGACTGCGCCTGGTACTGCTGCTGCGCATGGCTGACGTCCTGCTCCGAGAACGGATTGACCGGCATCGCCGCCCCTTTCGCATAGCGCTGGTAGTCCTTACGGGCACGCTCATATTCCGCATTAACCCGCTGCACGTTGGCGGCGGACTCGCTGAGCGCCGCCCGGCGCGTTCTTATCTCCGCCTCGGCCCCGGCCAGATCCGCCTCCAGCCTGGTGAGCCGCGCACGATAGCGGCTGTCGTCGAGACGGAACAGCACCTCGCCTTTGCGCAGCAGCACGTTGGTTTTCTCCGTCACCTCAACGATCATGCCCGAGACCTGCGGCACCATCGGCACAGAAACGGCAATTTTCTGCGCCCGATCGCTGTACGGATGGTTGTAGTTCATTGTCAGAATCAACGCGCCGACGATAACGATCCCGCCGAGTACGGCGGTCGGCACGGTCCATTTATTAACCGGAATGCGGAACAGTTTAAATACGCCGTAGCTCAGCGCCACGTAGCTGAGAATAATGAGCAAATCCATAGGCTACGCTCAACTTACCGTAGGGCCGGAAACCGCCGTCGGCTTTTCCTGCAGGCGTTGCAATTCGGCTTCGAGCAGCGCGATGCGCGCCTGCAGGTCCGTTGAAGGTTCTGCCTTCTCACTCATGCCCCAACCGCGTTCCGGCCGATAGAGTGTGGCCCAGATCCACAGCAGTGGCCAAATAGCGTGCAGCGTAAACAGGCTGACCCAGCCGGCGACGTGAATCGCATCCTGATGCGGGTGCCGGCGTTTTTTTGCCAGCAAATAGGGAATGTCATGAATAATAATGACGCCGTAGAATAAAATCAGGAATACCGCGATCAGTACACCTAAAGCGAAATAGTTAAGAAACATGTAAAGTCCTGGCTGAGAATAACGAAAATAAACGAGGTTTATAGCGTGTTATATTGTCTAATGTCGTTGGCGATGGTATCGATGGCATTCTTCACGTCGGTGACTTTAAGCTGCGCTTTCTCGTTATTGAGATTTTCCCCCGAAGCCTTGCGCACCACTTTAATGACCGGCTGATTAGTCGCCGCATCGATAAACTCGCCTTCCATATAGACCGCGCTCTCCATGGTGCGATGGCCGGTTACGCTTTGCGTCGCGGCGATCAGCAGGGTGATCGGCAAAACTTCATAGATCTGCAGCCCTTTCTTCTGCGTGTCGATCGCCGTGATGGCGCCGCGGAAAATCAGCGTATGCTCACGCGGCATGTCCACCAGCGTAAAGTGGGTGCCCATCGCCTGCTTAAACTGCTGGTTGGTGTAATTCAGGATATTGTCGAGCGCGCGCTGGCTCACCATCTCGCTCGGTTTCGGCCGCGGGAAATAGATCATCGGTTGATACACCAGATATTGATAATGGGAAAAATCGACGTTCTTATCCTTCCAATATAAAACGTCTTTGCCGGACGCGGATTGACCTTTATTGATATCGTTATAATTGGTCAGAAAGGTCGAGTATTTTTCTTTTTCGGTCACGGCGGAAGAGCACGCGGCCAGTAATAACAGCGCAGGCAAAATAACCGCTCTTGTCACTTTCATTGACGGGTTTCTCTTTATTTTGGTGAATAGCAAATAATCAAATCGAATGATACCCACCCGCCCGTGATAAGTCATATGACAATGCCGCCAAAGGTGTATATCATTTTTGATATACAAACTCACAAGAGCCGGCCAGTGAAAGAGAAAGACTTCCGCATTGAAGAACTCAGGATTGTCCGCATCATTGCCGAAACGGCGAGCGTCAGCAAAGCGGCGCAGCTGTTGGATATGCCGCAGTCTAACGTGTCGCGCGCCCTCACCGCGCTGGAACGGCGGCTTGGGTTGGAACTGTTCCTGCGCGGCCCGCGTACCCTGGCGCTGACTGAATTCGGCGAGCAATTCTTGCGGCGCGCCTCACAGTTGCTGGACGAACACAGCGATCTGCTCGATATGTCCGGTACCTATAAACGCAGCCTGAACGGCATGGTCACGCTCGGCGCGCCGATAGGCATCCACGCTTTCCTGGCCCGTTATTTACTGCCGCCGCTGCTGCACGCTGCACCGGCGCTGACTGTCGATCTGGTGACCCGCAACCCCGACGAACGCGAGAAAAAGTACGGCGCAGTGTTCGACAGCGACTGCGATTTGCTGATTAGCCTCTTCCAGCCGCAAAACGAAAGCCTGATCGCCAGGCCCTTCACCCGTTTTCGCGTCGGGCTGTTCGCCGCACCGGATTACATCGCCCGCTCGCCGCTGACAGCGCTGGATGAACTGCCGCAGCATCGCTGCATCACTTTGCGCATGCTGGGCGGCATTCGCAATACCTGGAGCGGCTACAGTGCGCAGGGGGAGTTGGTGCAGGTCGAGATCAACGGCGCCAGCGTTTGCGATAACATTCTGCCGGCGATCGAGCTGGCCAAACAGGGCCTGGGCATCGTCTACGCCCCGTACTATTCCGTCGCCGCCGAGCTGGATGCCGGCACCCTACAGCCTTGCCTGGCGCGCGAGCGCGGCATCGATATGCAGGCCTACCTGATCTACCGCCGGCGCGGCGTGTTGCCGCACCGCGTGCAGGTGACGATGGACAGCATCATGGAGAGCGTTAAGCTGCACGCGCACCGCCTGATGTAACAAGAAAAACCCCGCCGCAGCGGGGTTGAATGCTTTGCGTCGGCGAAAAATGCCTCACCGCCCCTCTTTCTCCCCCAGGAAGAAATACCACAGCGGAATGGAAAGCAGCAGGGTGAACACCAGCGTATACAGCAACACCATCAGGCTCTGCATGATCACCATCTGGGCGCTCCAGGCGCCGATCGGCAGCTGGAATTGCTCGACGGTGCCGCCGAGGATCGCTCGCCCCATCACGCAGCCGACCGCCACCGCCACCGTCGCCACCGCCGCGCGGAACTTGCGCACCTCGGCACGGCGGGCGGCCGCTTCCGGCGTTTCATCCCGGTGGCCTTGCCGTTGGCCGCGCCAGCGCCACACGTCCACCAGCAGCAACGCCGCGAGGCTCACACCCATCACCGGCAGGCAATATCCCAGTGCGGAAGCCACCAGCAGCGTGACGGCACGCGCCGGCAGGGAAAGCGCCAGCCAGGCGGCAATCAGCGTATGCACCGGATGCTGCGCCCCCGCCGCCGGGCGGCGACTCCACCACATGCGGTAACCCAGCACGATCATCAAGCACAGCCCAAGGCCGAACGCCGCCAACAGCAGCTGATTCGGCAAGCCGAACAGAATGCCCATGTGGGCGTCGATGCCCCAGCGGGTCAGCTTGGCGATCAGCGGGAAGGTGTCGAACCGCACCTGGTCGACGACGGCAAAGCTTTGTGGCGCGATGGCAACCGCGTCCACCTGCGTCGGCCAGCTGCGATCCACTTCGGTCACCGTCCAGGCTTTGCCCTCGCCTTTCGGCTGGCGCAGCTCGACCTTGGCGGCATCTATTCCGGCGGCGCGCGCGGCGTACAGCGCCCGATCCCAGTCGCCGTTCAGCGCATTGCTCTGCGCGGCTGGGGCCATCTTCATGCCCGCCATCATCCCGCGATGCTCGGCGTGCGGATCGGCCGGCGTCTGCGGCGTATCGGCCTGCAGGCTGGTATTGACCTGCGGCGTCAGCCAACCCAGGTTGGCCCGCAGCGCGTCGATGTTGCCGCCGGCCCACTGCGACCAGGTCAGCCCGGTAGCCGAGAAGAACAGCAGCCCGGCCAGCAGCGCCACGCCCAGCGTGATATGCCAATGGCGGCTGGCGGCGAAGCCCCCTTTCGCCCTTTTCAGCTTGCGCTTCGGCCGCGTCGCCAGCCACAGCGCCACGCCGCCCAGCTCGGCCACCCACAGCCAGGAGGCCGCCAGCTCGCTGTAGTTGCGCCCCAGATCGCCGAGCAGCAGGCTGCTGTGCAACTTATCCAGCCAGGTGCGCAGCGGCAGCACGCCGGAGGTGCCGTACACCGTCATATCACCCTTGATCGCCAGGGTATAAGGATCGACAAACAGCGCGCGCGATTCGGAAGCGCCCAGATCGGCACCCGCGAACTGTACGCGCGTGGTGTCCATTGCGCCGGGTGCCGGGCGCACGGCGTAAATGCGCGCCTCGTCACCCACCGCGCGGCGGGCGGCGGCAATCTGGTCAGCCAGCGATCTCGCCTGCCCGTGCGGTTCGGTGAAAAGCGCATCGCGATACAGCGCCTCTTCAAGCTGTGGCGTCAGCACATACAGCGTGCCGGTCAATGCAGCGACCAGAATAAAAGGAGCGACCAGCAGGCCGATATAAAAATGCAGCCGTCTGATCAGGTTCAGCATCGCGCCACGCGGCGATGCGGCAGGTGGAGTTTTGGTTATTGAAGACATGGCCTTTCTCGTTTTTCAAACTGTGCGCGCAGGCAAACCGTCCGCAGCGATACGGACGGCGTTACCCATGATCAAGCAATAGGGAAAAACGGTTGGCCGGGCGGCCCGCGCGGGCTCGGCCGCAGAACAAGGCGCCGAATGGGCGGAGAAACGATGCGCGGCGCGCAAGGCAGGCGCGCGATGCGCGCCATCAGCCACAGCAGCGGGACGAATGTCCACAGCAGCAGCGGCACGTGGATCAGCAGCTCGCAATAACCGCAGAAAATCATTTCCGCAGGATCCATGCCGTGGTGGCCGGCATGCTCGGCGGCGGGCATCGTCATCGCGTGCATGTCGTGCGGCATAGCGGCGTCCGTCTGTGCCATGCCGCCCATCATCGGGTGGTGCATCAGCGATTTCGACACCACCGGCGCCACAAACAGCAACAGCACCGCCATAATGGCGATGCAGGCGGTAAAGCGTTGCTGTAGCTGGCGTGGCACTCTCATCGCGGCGGCGAATTAACCCGGTCGGTGGCGAACAAGCGGCCAGTGTAACCCGCGATGCGCGATGAGGTGAAAGAAAAGTCAGGTTTGTCTTGCTCGCCCCCGGCGGCGGCGATCACAGCACCCGCGAATAGACCCGCGAGGCTTCGCCCCAGGGGTGATACCCGAGCCCGTGATAAACGAAGCCGTGGCGCTCGTAGTAGCCTTCCAGATCGGTGCACAGGTGCAGCTGCGGGAAGCCCAGCCGGCGGGTTTCCGCCGCCACATGCTCAATCAGTTTGGCGCCGTAGCCCCGGCCGCGCTGCGCTTCCTCTACGTAGAGCGCACACAGCCAGGGATACAGTTCCCCGCGGCTGATAAAGTCGTTGGTGATAAGCCCCGCGCAGCCGAGGATCCGGTCATTTTCCATCAGCAGGTACCACTGCGGCAGCGGGTTGGTGGCGCCGAGGCTGCGGTTGATGGCGTCTTCATACATCATCAGCGTCTCTGCCGTGGCCCAGTGCCGCTGAAAATACGCAATGGCGCGCGGCGCCTGCTCGGGCACTTGCCGCACCGAAATCATGTCCATCGTCATTCCTGTTATCCATGTTGTCAGCGTAGAATTATGCAGCAATATGCACGGTATGGCAGCGGCATTCCGCCGCCGTCATTCACTAAGGAGTCATCATGACGCAAAACATCTATGACAATCAGGCCTTCTTCGACGGCTATGCGCAGCTCAGCCGCTCGCAGCACGGCCTGGACGGCGCGCCGGAATGGCCCGCCATCCGCCGCATCCTGCCGGATTTGCAGGGCAAAAGCGTGGTCGATCTCGGCTGCGGCTACGGCTGGTTCTGCCGCAGCGCGCGCGAACAGGGCGCAGCCAGCGTGCTGGGGCTGGACGTCTCGGAAAAAATGCTGGCCAAAGCGCGGGAGATGACCGCCGACGCGGGCATCGCGTATCGTCGGCAGGATTTGGCGCAGCTGCAGCTGCCGCCGGAAAGTTACGATCTGGTCTACAGCTCGTTGACGCTGCACTACCTCGAGGATTTGCCCGCGCTGTTCGCCACGGTTTACGCCGCGCTGAAACTCGGCGGGCAATTCATCTTCACCGCCGAGCACCCGATCTACACCGCCCCGGCGCAGCAGGGCTGGCTGACCGACGGCAACGGACAGAAATCCTGGCCGGTGAACGGCTACCAGCGAGAAGGCCAGCGCGTTTCCAACTGGCTGGCGGAAGGTGTCATCAAGCAGCACCGCACGCTCGGCGGCTATATCAACCTGCTGGCGCAGCAAGGCTTTATCATCCAGCATTTGAACGAATGGGGCCCCAGCGCGCAGCAAATTGCCGCTAATCCGGCACTGGACGAAGAGCAGGAGCGCCCGATGATCTTCATTCTCGCCGCCCGCAAACCCGCCTGATTGATCCGCAGTAAACCGTTCACATCACCACAGTTGGGGAGGCCGCCTCCCCCCAACGGCTATCATGCCGGCAGCGCCGCCCCGTGCGCCGCGAAGTGCGTCAGCGCCTCGCCTTCCATACGATAGCGCACCCACTCGCCCTGCGGCTGCGCGCCGATGCTGAGGTAGAAATCGATGGCCGGTTGGTTCCAGTCCAGCACGCTCCACTCCAGGCGGCCGCACTGCCGTTCGCACGCCAGCTGGGCGATGTGCCGCAGCAGCTTTTTACCGGCGCCCGCGCCGCGATGCTTCGGCGCCACGTACAGGTCTTCCAGATAGATGCCGTTCTTACCCAGCCAGGTGGAGTAACTCATAAAGAACACCGCATAACCCGCCGGCTCGCCGTTCACCGTACAAATCAGCGCTTCGGAACAGGCGCCCGGCCCAAACAGGCTGCGTTCGATATCTTCCACGCCGGCCAGCACCTGCTCGCGCGCCTTTTCGTACACCGCCAGCTCGATAATCATATCCAGAATCAGTTTGGCGTCGCTTTTTTGCGCCGGGTAAATCTCAATGGTCATGGCAAATCCTGAGTGTGTTGATGGCTGTGCTTGCCAGCATATCGCGCCTCAAATACTGTATGAACTGCATTTTCATCAACAGGTAATGAATATCATGCATCTGGATTTGAAACGCCTCGATCTCAATCTGCTGCTGGTGTTCGAAGCGGTGTATCGGCTGCGGTCTGTAACGCGCGCCGCGGCGGAGCTGGCTCTCAGCGCGTCGGCGCTGAGCCACGCGCTGATCCGGCTGCGCAAGGCGCTGGCGGACGAGCTGTTTTACCGGGTCGGCAACGACATGCACCCGACGGTATATGCCGACAGCCTGGCCCCAACCGTCAGCGAAAGTCTGGCGCTGCTGGCCAAAGGGCTGCATCCGCGCCCGCGCTTCGTTCCCGCCGAAAGCCGGGAGAGCTTCACCTTCGCCATTACCGATTACACCGCCTTCGCGGTATTTCCCGCGCTGATGGCGCAGATGCAGCGCCTGGCGCCGGGGCTGTCGTTCCAGCTGCGCTATTCCGAGCGCAAAGTGGCGCTGAACGATCTGCTGGCGGGGCGCATCGACTTCGCGCTGGGCTTTACCGAAACCGACGGCGAAAGCTACCCGGAGATCGACGAAGTGAGCTGGCTGGAGGATGAGTATGTGGCGATTTGTTCGCCCGCCTTCAGCGCAAAATACGGCGAGCTTACGCTGGAAAACTATCTGCGGGCGCGCCATCTGGTGGTGACGCCGTGGAACGAACAGCGCGGCGTCATTGACTACCAGCTCGATAAACTGGGGCTGCAGCGCGATATCGCCATCCGCACGCCTTCGCTGCTGGGAGCGCCGTTCATCGTCGCCGACAGCGAACTGGTGATGAGCATGCCGCGCTACGCCGCGCAAAAATTGCGGCGGGCGGCGGCACTGGCTATCCACCCCCTGCCGTTTCCGGTGCCACCGTATCAGATCAAAATCTACCTGCACCGCAAGAACGGCCGGCCGGAGGCCTGCCGCTGGTTGCAGCAACAGCTGCAGGCGCTGGCGGCGTTATAGCGCGGGTTCGCCGATCGGCAGATACCCCTGCCACAGCGGCCGGGCCGGTTTGCCGTGCGGGTTGGCCCGCAGATGCACGTGGTAGCCCTGTAGCGCCTGCAGCAGCAGGCAGTCGTCCACCTCGGCCAGGTCATCCTTGTGCTGCTGCGCGCTGTCCGTCAGCAGCGCCCGTTTGGCTTTGTCCTTCGCCTCGTCGGCAGAGCGCGCCACAAACAGGCCGAACTGGTGCAATTCCGCCAGTTCATCGCTGCGGTAGCCGCCCACGTTGACGAAAAACAGCTTCTCTTCACCAGCGAACGGCGCAGGCTCCAGGCTCACGTCGTAACCGTCCGCCCAGTCGATACGCGCATAGCCGTCGACATGCACCTTGCGCTTATCGCCGAACCACTTTTCACGCAGCAGCGGATACACCTCTTCCGGCCGGTCCGCCGCCGCGAACTGCACGTCGTGCAGCTCAATATTGGCGCCCGGCGCCGTACCGCCCACATAAAACATCAATAATCCCGGCATGTTAGTCTGCTCTCCTTGGTGATAATCGCTATATAAAATAATACATAACGAAACTCGTGCCAACGGCGGCGCCATTCTGTGTTATCAATAGGTGAGGTTTAATCTGTTGTGGAGGAACGCATGGCATTCAATATCGGTGATTTTGTTCAACGCACCACCGGCGGCCCAAAGATGACCGTGGTGGCGATCGACGGCGAAACCCTGGTTTGCAGCTGGAATGAACTGGGCAAAGAGCAGCGCACGGAGGTGCAGGCCAGCGACGTGGCGCTGTACCACGAAGACGGCGATTTCGGCGTCTGCTGAACGCTCGGGGCGCGCCGCGCCCCGTTATCGCGTCAGGCGCGAATGTCCTGATAGGCCGGCGTGGTATCGAACTCGTGTTTGGCGAACGGGCACAGCGGAATGATTTTACGCTGCTCCGCGCGCATTTTCTCCACCACCAACGCCACCAGCTTTTTACCGACGCCCTGCCCCTTCAATGACTCATCCACCCAGGTGTGATCGATAATGGTCAGCCTGTCGCCGCTCGGCACGAAAGAGATCTCGGCGATCAGCTTGCCTTGTTCATCATTGATATAAAAACGCTTCTCGTCTGCCAGTATTTTATGATCCATATTATTTCTCCCTATATTTCAGTGCGCCGCTGGGGCAGGTGTCGATGACGCGTTTCACTTCGGCCGGCTCGGCATTGTCCGGCATAATCCACGGGCGGCGGTTCAAGGTAAAAATAGCCGCATTGCCACGCACGCAGTTGGCGGAATGGCGGCAAACTGCACGGTTAAAATAAACGTCAATCTTATCACCGGAATAACAGCGGTAACCGGCGGCGGTCAATTCCTCGTCCATCTTGGCCTCACATTGCCTGTTTTATTGTTTTTGCTCCGGGTTCAAGTATAGGCAATGCCGCCGGCTTCACCACGCGTCTCGCACACCGAAAAAAGTGGCGCAACCGCCCGTCACCGCTAGAAAAAAACGTAAATTGTTCTAATCTTTATTCAGTAAGACAACATAATTCCGACAGTGGCTAAGGAGTTCGAAATGGGTGATAGCTCAAAAGACGGCGTCATTCTGCTGTCCCGCATATTACTGATGATTCTGTTTATCATTTTCGGCTGGATGAAATTGGTCAACTTCGGTGCGACCGTCACGGCGATGGAAGGCTATGGCACACCGATGCCTTATTTGGCGGCGATCGTTGCCGTGCTGGTGGAGTTTATTTTCGGCATCGCGCTTATTCTCGGTCTGTTTACTCGCCCTATCGCAGTCATTTTCGCCCTGTATGTTTTGGGCACCGCGTTTATCGGCCATCCGTTCTGGAAAATGACCGGCATGGAAATGATGGGCAACGAAATCAACTTCTTTAAAAACATCAGCATCATTGGCGGCTTGCTGTTGCTGGCGGTGACCGGCGCCGGCCGTTATTCGCTGGACTATAAAATATTTAATAAATAATTCATCGATGGCCGGCGACTCTCGCCGGCCATTTTATTTCCGCTATCCTTTCAACGGCTGCGCTTGGCGTGGCGCTCAAAGTTTTCCGCCCTGGCCTGCGCCGATTTACGCAGCGTGACGTAGCAGGCACCCTCGCCGCCGTCGCGCGGTAAGGCGCGGCAAAACGCCTGCACCTGTTCAAACTGCGCCAGCCATTTGGCGACGTAACTGCGCACGATATTCGGATGGCTTTCGTTCTGCCGCCCGCGGCCGTGCACGATCAGCAGCGAACGCAGGTTTTGCGCCTCCGCCTGCAAGATGAAGCGAAACAGCGCCTGCCGGCTGGCTTCGACCGACTGACGCAACAGGTTCAGCGACGCCTGCGGCGGGTAACGCCCGTGGCGCAGCTTGTCCAGCACGCCCTGCTGAATGCCTTCCCCTTTGAACTCCAGCGGCTGTTCACAGGGGATCACCTCGAGGAAATCGGTGCTGAGGAAGTTTTCCTGCCGCAGCCGCTGCGCTTCGCGCCGCGCGCTTTTGTCCAGCGTCTCCTGCGGCTTGAGGTACAGCGTCTGCCGCCCGCTCGCCAGCGGCACCACGTCCGCCATCGCCTGTTCAAAAAAGTCTTTTTCCTGCTCGCTCATCTTCCACCTCTCTTGAACGGCAGCCTTTACGGCCGGGAATGGGGTCGATTGTAAGACGCCTTGCCACGGTTGCAAGCCGGGAATTGTCAGCGGCATTTGTCTCATTTGTCGTCAACGGGTGAGCTTGCGAACAGTTTTCGCTATACTGCTAAGCCATCATTGAGTGCCGCAAAGGATCGAGCCCATGACAATGCGCGAGCTGGAAATCCAGTTTCAAAATGCGATGAATGAGTTGCAGAGCAGCTTCGAACGGCAACACCGCGAATGGCAGCAGAGCTACCAGGCGCTGCAGCAACTGCTGGAAGAAGCCAAACAGCGCGAAGCCGCGCTGCGGGCGCAGAATGAACAACTGGCGCGCAAACTGAGCACCGCCAGTTCGGTGCCGGAGCAGCATGCGCTGGTGAAGCAGATCAAAATGCTCGGCGCCCATCTGGATGCGCTGGCCAAAGACGCGGCCACCTTCAATCACCACCTGCGCCAACAGGGCGCGGTCGGTAATTTCAGCGGCGAACAGCATTGATAGCGGGCGCTGTCGCACAGCGCCTCCCGCCCCTCTTCTGGCGTATTGAGAGTGTAATAAAGCCTAAATGACCTGGATCATCCTCGCCGCCCTGATCGTCGTATTTATCATCGGTTACCGCATCCTGACGTCCGACACCCGCAAAGCCATCGATTCGCTGGCCCATCTGCTGAGGGTCAAACCGATGCTGATCGAATCGATGATCCAGGAAATGGGCGGCCGCCAAAGCCAGACCTTTATCCGCATGCTGAACAACGGCTACACCGAAGAAATGCACCAGGCGGCTTATCTGCTGTTCATCTACCTGACGTTCATCAAACAGGCGGACGACGAACAGATTGCCCTGTGGCGCGACGTGCTGCTGCGCGCCGGGCTATCGCCGGAGCTGCACGCCGAGCACACCGAAGCGGCGCTGTTTTACTTCGCCGAGCTGGATATCGATGCGTTTGAACTGGCGCAGTTCCGCCGCGCCTACAATGAGCGTTTCAACCGCGAAGCGTTGGCCCACGGCTGATCGCGTCCCCCGGGCGGGGGACCGATTACAGGAACATGCTGTAGAGGTAGCGCGACAGCGCTTCGCGCGAGCTGAAGCCGTGTGCGATGCCGTAACGCTGGTTCGGGGCGTCGCTGCTTAAATCCAGGGGAAACTCCAGATACTGCTCGCTGGTGCGCACCGGAGAGGTCGGCGTGGCGAAATGCACGCTTCTCTCTTTCAGCGCCGGGTGGATCACCAATGCGGTTCTGCCCATCCGCGCTTCGCGATTCACATACACGTAGTGTGTACCCTTGCGGTAGCCATAGGCCTGGTCGGTGACATAATCACGCTCAAAGCCGGTATTCTCCAACACTTTAGCCACTTCATCCGGCCGTAAATACATCGATTCCTCCTCTCATTCTGGACCGCTGAGCGACCTTACCGTAATCATTCACCGAAACAATGATTTTCTGGGGAGGAATCCGGGTTTCAGACTATTCCTGAATGGCTCGGCTGCGCTGCAGCAGACGCAGGGTGAGCAGCACCCCGAGCGCCACCAGCAGCGCCGCCGCCAGATAGATCGACGGCACGCCCGCTTGCCCAATCAGCAGCCCGGCCAGCGGCCCGGTAATGCCCAGCGCCAGATCGAGGAATGCCGAATAGGTGCCGAGCGCCGTGCCCTGGTTCTGCGGCGGCACCTGTTTCACCGCCTCGACGCCCAGCGCCGGGAACACCAGCGAGAAACCGGCGCCGGCCAGCAACGCGCCGGTTTGCACCATCCAGGGTTCGCCGGCCTGCCAGATCAACAACAGCCCGACGATCTCGACCAGAAACGACGCCAGCGTCACCTTCAGACCGCCGTGGCGGTTGATGACGTTGCTGAAGATCAGGCGGATGCCGACGAAGGCGCAGCTGAACAGCGTCAGCGAAAACGCCGCGCCGCTCCAACCTTTGTCGGCGTAGTAAAGGGTGATGAACGTGGCGATCACGCCGAAGCCGACGGTGCCCATCGCCAGCCCGAGGCCATAGGCCCAGATGCGCCCGAACACCGCGCGGAAAGCGATGCGCTGCCCGGCGGCGATCGAAACGTCCGGCTTGCCGCTCGCCAACAGCAGCGCCACCGCGACCGCCAGCACGATCAGCGCCGCCACCCCGGCCAATCCCCACTGCTGATTCAAGTACACGCCGAGCGGCGCCCCGGCCGCCATCGCCCCGTAGGTGGCGACGCCGTTCCAGGAAATCACCCGCGCGGTGTGCATCGCTCCGACCCGGCCGATACCCCACAGCGTGGAACCGGTGCTGGCGAAGCTTTCGCCGACGCCGAGAAACACCCGCCCCACGCACAGCAACAGCAGGCTGAGCCACGGGTAACCGTCAACGCCGAACGCCAGCGCGTAAAACAGGCCGCTGGCGCCGCAGCACGCCAGGCCGAACAACACCACCTTTTTCGGCCCCAGCTGATCGGCATAGCGCCCGGCGTGCGGGCGGCTGAACAGCGTGGCGAAGTACTGCGCGCTGATGATGAGGCCCGCCAGCACCGAATTGTAACCCAGGTGGTCATGCACAAATCCCGGCAACACCGCCAGCGGCAGGCCGATGGTCAGGTAGCAGACGAAGGTGAACATCACCACGGACAGAATGCGTCGGTTCAGCTGGAGGTTATTTTCTGCGGTCATCGAAGGTGGCTCGCATCGGACGGGGTAGACAGAGATTGCCAGCATACCCCGATGGGATCTGATGATAAATGAGAGAGTTATAACGAATTATTATTTCGCTAACGATTTTGCCGCCACCCGCGCGCGCAGAAAATCGATAAACGCCCGCACCTTTTCCGGCACGTGGCGGGTATTCGGGTAGAGCGCGTAGATGCTCTGCTCGGGGAAACGGTGATCCGGCAGCAACCGCTGCAGCCGGCCGGCGTCGATTTCGGGCTGCGCCAGCCACGCCGGCAGCAGCGCCACCCCGGCGCCATGCAGGGCGAATGCCAGCAATGCCGCGGCGCTGTCGCCGGTGAGCGTCGCAGCGTCCGCCACCTTGAACAGCACCGCTTCGCGCTGCGGCGTGACCACCTGCCAGCTGAGCGGCGAACTAAGCCGGCTGTGGGCGATCCACTGCGCCTGCGCCAGCTCGGTCAGCGAATGAATCGGTCGCTCGGCCAGGTAACCCGGCGCCGCCACCGGAAAAATGGCGAAACTGTCGATCAGCGCCGCGCGGTGGCTGGAATCCGCCAGCTGGCCCAGGCGGATCGCCACGTCAAAGCGCTCCGAGATCAGATCGGCATGATAAGAAGAAGAGACATGCTGGATGCGCAGCCGCGGATGCTGCCGCGAAAACGCCGCCAGCGCCGGCACCACCACCTGCGCGCCGTACTCCGGGGTGCTGGTGATACGCAGCACGCCGCTCAGCCCGTGGTGATCGCGGCGCACGTCGTCCAGCACGTTTTCCGCCTCCTGCAGCAGCTGCAGGCTGCGCTGGTAAAAGCGTTCGCCGGCGTCGGTCAGCGACAGCCGCCGGGTGCTACGCGCCAGCAGTGACACCCCCAGCTCGTTCTCCAGCTGCTTGACGTTAAAGCTCACCACCGCCTTGGTTTGCCCCAGCGCCGCCGCCGCCGCGGTAAAGCTGCCCGCTTCCACTACCGCCGCGAAGATCGCCAGGCGCTGCAAATTCAGCATTTCGCCGCCCTTATTGTCAAAATCATTTTGACAGTGTAATCGCCCGCCGCCGATTTATCCGCACTTTTCCCCCCGATACACTGCTCGCCTTCAACCGGAGGCACCATGTCTTATCGCAGCAAAGTGGCAATCGTCTATCTGCTCGGCTTTTTCGTCGATCTGATCAATATGTTTATCGCCAACGTCGCCTACCCCGCCATCGGCCAGGCGATGCGGGCATCGGTCAGCCAACTGGCGTGGGTCAGCAACGGCTATATTCTCGGCCTGACGCTGGTGATCCCGCTCAGCGCCTGGCTGGCGCAGCGCATCGGTGGGCGGCGGGTGTTCCTGCTGTCGCTGGCGTTGTTCATGCTGGCCACCTTCGGCGCCGGCAACGCCGACAGCATCGGCGCGCTGATCGGCTGGCGCACCCTGCAGGGTATGGGCGGCGGCTTGCTGATCCCCATCGGCCAAACGCTGACCTATCAGCTGTACCGCAGCCATGAACGCGCCGGGCTGTCGGCGGCCATCATGTTAGTTGGGCTGCTGGCGCCGGCGCTGTCACCGGCGCTGGGCGGCTGGCTCGTCGATCGGCTGGACTGGCGCTGGGTGTTTTTCGCCAACCTGCCGCTGGCGGCCCTGGCCCTGGCGCTGGCGGCGCTGTGGCTGCACGCGGAAACGTCGGCGACGGCGCGCAAACCGCTCGACGGCAAAGGGTTGCTGAGCGCCTGCGCGGCGCTGACGCTGCTGCTGCTCGGCCTGACCCGGCTGAGCGAGGCCGGCCATCAGGTTTCCGGTGCGGTGCTGCTGGCCGCCGGCCTGCTGGTGCTGGCGTATTATCTGCGCCATAGCCTGCGCACCCCGCAACCGTTGCTGAACCTGCGGCTGGTCGGCGATCCGCTGCTGCGCAACGCCATGGCGATTTATTTGTGCATTCCCGGCCTGTTCATCGGCGTCAGCCTGGTGGCGATGCTGTATCTGCAAAACCAGCTGGGGATGCCCGCCGCCCAGGTCGGCGGCCTGATGCTGCCCTGGGCGCTGGCGTCGTTCCTGGCCATCACGCTGACCGGCAAAACCTTTAACCGCCTCGGCCCGCGGCCGCTGCTGATCGCCGGCTGCCTGTTGCAAGGCGCCGGCATGCTGACGCTGGCGCAGATCGACCAGGCCGGGCAGCACGCGTGGCAGATCGCCGCCTTCGCCCTGATGGGGTTTGGCGGCAGCCTGTGCAGCAGCACCGCGCAGAGCAGCGCGTTCCTGCAGATCCCCGACGGCCAATTGGCGGACGCCAGCGCGCTGTGGAACATCAACCGCCAGCTCAGTTTTTGCCTCGGCGTGGCGCTGCTCAGCCTGCTGCTGAATCTGCTGCTGACCGTGTTGCCGCCCGCGGCGGCCTACCGAACCTGCTTCATTCTGGCGGGCGCCAGCGTATTTATCCCGCTGCTGCTGTGCCTGCGCCTCGCCAACCGCGCCATCGTGCGCCAACTCAACGCTCAACAGGATACTTTATGAACCCGTATTTTACCGAAGTGATCGACGCCCACATCGCCATTGAACGCTGGTTGGGCAAAGGGGCTGGAGAAGAGCAGGCGCTGCTGGCGCGCTTTACGCCGGATTTCAGCATGATCGCGCTGAACGGCGCTCCGCTGGATTTCACCGCGCTGTGCGCCTTTTTCCGCGCGCATCGCGCCGCCAAACCGGGATTGGAAATCGTGATAGAAGAGATGAAGCTGGTGGCCGAATGGCCGACGGGCGCGGTAGTCAGCTACCGGGAAAAGCAGAGCCTGCCGGGGCAAAGCGCCACGCTGCGCTATTCCACGGTGGTCTTTGAACGTCAGCCCAACGCGCTCGGCTGGCGGCATTTGCACGAAACCGCCGCGGCACAATGATCACAGGAAGCTGCCGGCCAAAAACAGTTCCCAGCCGACGATCGCTCCGCACAGGGTTACCGCGCTGAAAATGACTTCAAACAGATAGCGATTGATCATCGTTCGTCGCCTCAAAAGAAAACACCCGGGATAACCGGGTGTCTGGAGTACGGGCTGGAGAGTGCGGAACCTTTCGGTTCCGCAAACATCACTTAATTAAGCTTTTTTACCGGCTTTTTTGTGGTGTTTTTTAGCGGCCTGAGCTTTCTGCACTGGCGCTTTTTTGTGGTGTTTTTTAGCTGCCTGGGCTTTCTGAGCCGGCGCTTTTTTGTGGTGCTTTTTAGCGGCCTGAGCTTTCTGGGCTGGCGCTTTTTTGTGGTGCTTAGCTTTCTTGTGGTGCGTTGCTTTAGCCGGCGCTTTTTCAGCAGCAGCCGCTGGCGCAGCGGTAGTGGTGGTCGCAGCTGGCGCGGTGGTGGTAGCTGGAGCAGTAGCTGCAGTATCAGCAGCGAAAGCAACAGAAGACAGACCCATAGTGGCAGCAACGATCAGCGCTAATACTTTTTTCATCTTTACATCCTCAGAGTGTTGTTTCGGTAAGCTCCGGTGGAGCCGTTGAAACAGATACTAGTGGAATCAAACTGCCGTTTCCGTGAGTGATTGGTTTCGCCGAGTAACCAAATGTACAAAGCCCAGGCGCCGGCAAACACCTGCGTGACGGCGGTTTTTTTCCGTGATCGGCCACGCAAATCGCGCCATGGTCTACACTTAAGAGACATGTGTCGAAATGGAGAGCTGAATGTTTAAGAAAGCGGAAAGAACAGAACGCGATATCGATCAGGACGTCACTCTGTTGGCCGATACGCTGGATGAAGTGTTGCGCGAGTCCGGTGACAAGACCAAAGAGGAACTGAAAGAGCTGCACAGCAAGGCGAAAGGCGTGCTGCGCGACGCGCGAGCGCGGTTCAATGGCTCCACCAGTCTGACACAGCATGCGCGCGATGCGGTTGATCAAGCCGATAGCTATGTGCGTGACAAACCTTGGCAGGGCGTAGGGATCGGTGCCGCCGTCGGCATCGTGCTCGGCGTGCTGCTGGCCCGGCGTTAACACCCCTGCAGTCATAAAGATAAAACAGATGTGCGTCTGGCCCGCGGAAATCGCGGGCCGTTTAATTTAGGCGTTTGAACAGCTGCGCCAGCCCCTGCACCGCCCGCTCCGTCTCCTCTTGCCGAGTGAAATTGGCGAACCCCAGCAGTAACCCCTGCCCCGCCGGATGATCGATTCGCCAGTCCGACAACGCCTGCGCCGCCAACCCCAGTTGCCAGGCTTGCACCGCTAATGGCGCATCCGCCAAGCCGTCGCGCAGCCGGGCCAACAGCTGAATGCCACCCTGCTGCGGCACCACCCTCAGCCACGCCCCCAGCTGCCGCTCCAGCGCCTGCGTCAGCCACTCGCGCCGCTGGCGGTACAGCGGCCGCATGCGTTTCAGGTGGCGGTAGAAATGCCCTTGCCGGATAAAATCCGCCACGCCGGCCTGCAGCAGCGGCGGGCAACCGCAGCCACGCAGCCGACTGCTGCGCGCGAATGTCTCCGTCAGACCGACGGGCACCACCAGATAAGCCATGCGCAGCGCCGGGAACAGCGTTTTGCTGAAGGTGCCGGCGTACAGCACCCGCCCCTGAACGTCGAGGCTCTTCAGCGGCGGCAGTGGCCGCCCGTGATAGCGAAACTCGCTGTCGTAGTCATCTTCCAGGATCCAGGCCCCGCGCTGCTGCGCCCAGTCGAGCAGCGCCATGCGCCGCGCCAGGCTGAGCGAGACGCCGAGCGGGCTTTGATGGGTCGGCGTCACCACCGCCAGCCGCGCCTCAGGCGCCGTCAGCATACCGGCGGCCACGTCCATGCCTTGTTCATCCACCGGCACGGCGAGCGGCCTGACGCCGGCGGCCCGCAGCAGCGGGCGCGTAACCGGATAGCCGGGATCTTCTATCCATACCGCGTCGCCGGCGTGCAACAGCGTCTCCACCACCCAATCCAACAACGCCGGATAACCGGCGCAGAGGAAAACCTGCTCCGGCCGGCAGCTGATGCCGCGCGATAAATGGAGATAATGGGCGATCGCCTCACGCAGCTCAGGCAGGCCGCCGGCCGGCGGCAGCGCCAGGGAAGCCACCGTGGAAGCGCGCAGCCGGCGGGCGACAATGCGCTGCCACAGCGCCCGCGGAAACGCATCCAGCGCCGGCACGCCCAGTTGGAAAGGCTGCAGCATGCCCTGCGGCTGCAGCGGATCCGGCGCTATCGCCGCCAGCGGTGGCGCAGCGGATACCGCGCCCGGCGGCATGTGCGGCAGCTGCGGCGTGACATAGGTGCCCGCCTGCCCGCGACTCTGCAAAAAACCTTCGGCGATAAGTTGCGCGTAGGCGCTTTCCACCGTGGCGCGCGCCACGCCCAGATCGCTCGCCAACCCGCGCACTGAGGGCAACCGGCTGCCCGCCGCCAGGCTGCCCTGGGTAATGGCGTCTTTAATCCGCAGGTAAATCTGCCGGTACAGCGGTTCGGCGAGCCGGCTGTCCAGCCGCAGCGAAGTCAGGAAAGATGGCATTATGGCCCGGTTAAATAATCATTTTATGGCCCTATAGCATAGACCATAAGGCCGCTAAAGTAGCGCCATGATTTCGTTACTACCGATTGAGGTTGACCATGATTAAGCAACGTTTGAACTATGCCGAATTGGCGCCCGCCCCGTACAAAAATATGGTAAGCGCGCTGATGGCGCTGGAGAAAGGCGCCCTGGACAAGGCGACCATCGAGTTGATGTTTATGCGCGTTTCGCAGATCAACGGCTGCGCCTACTGCCTGGATATGCACGGCAAAGCGCTGCGCGAAAGCGGTTTCAGCCATGCCAAGCTGGATACGCTGGCGGGCTGGCGCGTCAGCCATGAATTCAGCGAGCGCGAGCGCGCCGCGCTGGAATGGGCCGAGTCGGTGACGCTGATCGCCGCCACCGGCGCGCCGGACAGCGCTTTCGAGGTGCTGAAGGCGCACTTCAGCGATGCCGAGATCGCCGATCTGACCTTCGCCATCAGCATCATGAACGCCTTCAACCGGCTGGCGGTCAGCATGCGCCAGTAATGCGTTCTCTTCCCCCCTCTGCACTGAGAGGGGGAATTTCTCACCCGCAAAAATTTTTTCCCTCGCCTTTTCCAGCCCCGGCGCGGTCTGCGCCTTCATCCTTACAAAACACCATATATGGCGTGGTTGATAAAATAAATATCAACATATAGTATTTTATAGGTCAGCCGCAGGGAATGTCGTTCGGTTGATAACGCCGTCAGAAACGCCAGGAACAATGCTCCGTTATCTGACTTGTCCGCCTTTCCTTCAGTCTAAAGGTAAATGCGAATCATGAGCATTATTATTTACAGTAAGCCGGACTGTGTCCAGTGCAACGCCACCTATCGCGCATTTGATAAACAGGGGATTGATTATCAGGTGGTCGATCTCACCCAGGATCAGCAGGCGCTGAACCACGTTAAATCCTTAGGTTATCAGCAAGTTCCGGTAATTATCGCCGGAGACGATCACTGGTCCGGATTCCGGCCGGACAAGATCGGCGCGCTGGCGCTCACCTGCTGAGGCCCGCCGATGAATCCGCTGGTTTATTTCTCCAGCAGCTCGGAGAACACCCATCGGTTCGTTGAGAAACTGGGCCTGCCGGCGATCCGCATTCCGATCGCCGGCGCCCGCAGCAAATTGCTGATGGAACAACCCTATATCTTGATCGTGCCCAGCTATGGCGGCGGTAGCGCCGTCGGCGCGGTGCCGATCCAGGTGATCCGCTTTCTCAACATTCCGCAAAACCGTTCATACCTGCGCGGCGTCATTGCCGCCGGGAACACCAACTTCGGCGCGGCGTACGGCATCGCCGGCGACATCATCGCCAAAAAATGCCAGGTGCCTTTTTTATACCGCTTTGAGCTGCTCGGCACTACGCAAGACGTTGAAAACGTTAGACAGGGAGTAACCGCATTTTGGCAACGACAGAACTGACCAGGCCCGAAACGGGCGCGCTGGATTACCATTCGCTCAACGCGATGCTCAATCTTTACGATGCGGAAGGCCGGATCCAGTTCGATAAAGATCGGCTGGCGGCGCGGCACTACTTCCTGCAGCACGTCAACCAAAACACCGTGTTCTTCCACAACCTGGAGGAAAAGCTGCGCTATCTGGTGGAGGAAGGCTACTACGAGCCGCAGGTGCTGGCGCAGTACGAATTCCCGTTTATCAAGCAGCTGTTCCAGCAGGCCTACGCCAAAAAATTCCGCTTCGAGACCTTCCTCGGCGCCTTCAAGTACTACACCAGCTATACGCTCAAAACCTTCGACGGCAAACGCTATCTGGAGCGCTACGAAGATCGGGTGTGCATGGTGGCGTTGACGCTGGCGGCGGGCGACACCGGGCTGGCGCAGGATTTGGTGGAGGAGATGATTTCCGGCCGCTTCCAGCCGGCCACCCCGACCTTCCTCAACTGCGGCAAACGCCAGCGCGGCGAGCTGGTCTCCTGCTTCCTGCTGCGCATCGAAGACAATATGGAATCGATCGGCCGGGCGGTGAACTCCGCACTGCAGCTGTCGAAACGCGGCGGCGGCGTGGCCTTCCTGCTGAGCAATATTCGCGAGGTGGGCGCGCCGATCAAGCGCATCGAGAACCAGTCCTCCGGCGTCATTCCGATCATGAAAATGCTCGAAGACGCCTTCTCCTACGCCAACCAGCTCGGCGCGCGCCAGGGGGCCGGCGCGGTATACCTCAACGCCCACCATCCGGACATCCTGCGTTTTCTCGACACCAAACGGGAAAACGCCGACGAGAAGATCCGCATCAAAACGCTGTCGCTGGGGGTGGTGATCCCGGATATCACCTTCGAGCTGGCGAAGAACAACGAAGAGATGTACCTGTTTTCGCCCTACGACGTCGAACGGGTGTATGGCGTGCCGTTTTCAGAGATTGCCGTCAGCGAGAAGTACCGCGAGATGGTGGACGACAAGCGCATCCGCAAGTCGCGCATCAACGCGCGCGAGTTCTTCCAGGTGCTGGCGGAGATCCAGTTCGAATCCGGCTACCCCTATGTGATGTTTGAGGACACGGTCAACCGGGAGAACCCGATCGCCGGGCGCATCAACATGAGCAACCTGTGTTCGGAGATCCTGCAGGTCAACCGCGCCAGCACGTATCACGAGGATCTGAGCTACGATCGCATCGGCAAGGACATCTCCTGCAACCTCGGCTCGCTGAACATCGCCAAAACCATGGACGCGCCCGACTTCGGCAAGGCGATCGAGACCGCGATCCGCGCGCTGACCGCGGTGGCCGACATGAGCGACATCCGCTCGGTGCCGTCGATCGCCGAAGGCAACCGCAGCGCCCGCGCCATCGGTCTGGGCCAGATGAACCTGCACGGTTACCTGGCGCGCGAGCGCATCTTCTACGGCTCGGAAGAAGGCATCGACTTCACCAACCTCTATTTCTATACCGTGGCCTATCACGCCATCCGCGCCTCTAACCGGCTGGCGATCGAGCGCGGCGGCGCCTTCGACGGCTTTGAGCATTCCCGCTATGCCAGCGGCGAGTACTTCGATAAGTACACCGAGCGCGACTGGCTGCCGCAGACCGAGCGGGTGCGCGAGCTGTTCGCCGCCGCCGGCATCGCCATTCCGTGCCGCGACGAGTGGCGCGCGCTGCGCCAGTCGGTGATGCTGCACGGGCTGTACAACCAGAACCTGCAGGCGGTGCCGCCGACCGGTTCCATCTCGTACATCAACAACGCCACCTCCAGCATCCACCCGATCGTTTCGCGCATCGAGATCCGCAAGGAAGGCAAGATCGGCCGCGTTTACTACCCGGCGCCCTACATGACCAACGACAACCTGGCGTATTACCAGGATGCCTATGAGATTGGCCCGGAAAAGATCATCGATACCTACGCCGCCGCCACGCAACACGTCGATCAGGGGCTGTCGCTGACGCTGTTCTTCCGCGATACCGCCACCACCCGCGATATCAACCGCGCGCAGATCTACGCCTGGCGCAAAGGCATCAAGACCATTTACTACATCCGCCTGCGCCAGATGGCGCTGGAAGGCACCGAGGTGCAGGGCTGCGTGTCCTGCGCGCTGTGAGGCAACTTATGACGACCGTAACATCGGCGCCGCTGGTGCGCGCCATCAACTGGAACATCATCGAAGACGACAAGGATCTGGAGGTGTGGAACCGCCTGACCTCCAACTTCTGGCTGCCGGAGAAGGTGCCGCTGTCCAACGATATCCCCTCCTGGGCCACGCTGACGCCGAAGGAGCAGCAGCTGACCATTCGGGTGTTCACCGGGCTGACGCTGCTGGACACCATCCAGAACACCGTCGGCGCGCCGGCCCTGATCGCCGATGCGCTGACGCCGCACGAAGAGGCGGTGTACTCCAACATCAGCTTTATGGAGGCGGTGCACGCCCGCTCGTACAGCTCAATCTTCTCCACCCTGTGCCAAACGCCGGACGTGGATGACGCCTACCGCTGGAGCGAGGAAAACCGTGCGCTGCAGAAGAAGGCCGGCATCATTCTGGCGCACTATCGCAGCGACGATCCGCTGCTGAAGAAGGTTGCCAGCGTGTTCCTCGAGTCGTTCCTGTTCTATTCGGGCTTTTACCTGCCGATGTACTGGTCGAGCCGCGCCAAGCTGACCAACACCGCCGATCTGATCCGCCTGATCATTCGCGACGAGGCGGTGCACGGCTACTACATCGGCTATAAGTTTCAGAAAGGGCTAGAGAAAGTGGACGCCGCACGGCGCCGGCAGGTGAAAAACTTCGCCTTCGATCTGCTGCAGGATCTGTACGACAACGAGGTGCGCTACACCGAGGAGCTGTACGACGGCGTCGGCTGGACGGAAGACGTGAAAACCTTCCTGCACTACAACGCCAACAAAGCGCTGATGAACCTCGGGTATGAGGCGCTGTTCCCGCCGGCGATGGCGGAGGTCAACCCGGCGATCCTGTCGGCATTGTCGCCGAACGCCGATGAAAACCACGACTTCTTCTCCGGCTCCGGTTCGTCTTACGTCATCGGCAAGGCGGTCAACACCGAAGATGAGGATTGGGATTTCTGAGAGCATGACAACGATACCGGTCTTTCAGGCCGGTATCGTGCATTCAATACCCTTGTTCTTTCTGACTACGGATCGCCAGAACAAACGCCGTATCGATATCAGGGATATATTTGTAGAGCGCCAAATAACCACGAGCTTGCTGCCCAATAATCAATTCACGCAGCCCTGCGCCAAGGGCTCGTCCGATCAATGGATTATGTTCCAATACCGCAATCGCCTGGATGATTTCCTGAATGCGCCGCCCTGAATCCGCAGCGCCATACTGAGCCAAATGAGCGAGAATACGTTCGATATCATCCCTGACCTCTGGCGCCAACTCGACGTTTGCCATCAGCGCCCCAATTTTTTAACCGGAGGTTTAACCGCGTCAGTGTTACCCGCTGCGTAATTTTCCAAATAACCGCGCATCTCTTTCCAAGAGACCGTCTCTCCCGTCGCAATTATCTTGGCATAGCGTTTTTCCGCTTCATTCTCAAAGTCGCGGCGCAACTCTTCTTGCTGCGTTTTCTCCGCTATGGCCTGCAAAATAAAGCTGTGAGTCGTCACGCCAGCCTGCTCGGCGACGGCGGTGACGCGGGCTTTAAGCTCATCTGGAATACGGATGGTCGTCGTCGACATAATCGCTCCCAACGTCGGTCAATCACATGTAGCTCAATTGTGCTACATGAAATCTGGCAGCGCAATAAGGCTGGGGATTATTTCGCCCACTGACGCAGCTCAAGCCGCCGCCAAATAGCGCGTTTCTCCGCGTCGCCGGCGGTCGGCCAGGCGGCGATCTCCGCCCGCGTGCGCCGGCATCCCCGGCACTGCTGGGTTTCGTCGTCGATGTGGCACAGGCTGACGCAGGGCGATCTTACGCCGTGCTGGGATTGCTGATTGTCGCCCGCCATAAACCGCCCTTGATGTGATGTGTGCCGCCACAGGATACCCGATCCTGCGGCGGCGCGTCGTCAATCAGATGATGCCGCCGTTGGCGCGCAGGGTTTGGCCGTTGATCCAGCCGCCGTCGGCGCCGGCCAGGAAGGCCACCGCCGCGGCGATATCTTCCGGCGTGCCCAGCCGCTCCAGCGGCGCCATCTTCGCCAGCCGATCGATAAGCTCCGGCGTTTTGCCGTCGAGGAACAAGCCGGTGGCGGTCGGCCCCGGCGCGACGGCGTTTACCGTGATATTGCGGCCGCGCAGCTCTTTCGCCAGCACGCTGGTCAGCGCCTCGATCGCCGCCTTGCTGGCGGCATACATGCCGTACCCCGGCTGCAGCAGCCCCACCACGCTGGAGGAGAAGTTGATGATACGGCCGTTGTCGCGCAGGCGCTTCGCCGCCTCGCGCATCGCATTGAAGCTGCCTTTCAGATTGATGTCGAGCAGGCGATCCGCGTCTTCATCGCGCATGTCCGCCACCGGCGCCAGCGCGATCACCCCGGCGTTATTGACCAGCACGTCTACGCCGCCAAACGCCTGTTCGGCGCTGTCGAACAGGCGGGCGACCGCAGATGCATCGCTGACGTCGGCTTTGACGCTCAAGGCGCGGCCGCCGCGCTGTTCTATCTTGCGCACCAGCTCATCGGCCGGCGCCGGGTTGCCTGAATAGTTAATGATGACGGTAAAGCCGTCGGCGGCCAGACGCTCGGCGATGGCGGCGCCGATGCCGCGCGATGCGCCGGTGACGATAGCGACGCGTTGAGTAGCGTGATTCATGGATATCTCCTTATCGGGTTAATGTACTGTCATCATGCACCTTTCGCCGTGTCGAATAATCCCCTATTATTCGTTATCACTATCCGAAATAAACGAACAATCATGGACAGAATCGACGCCATGCGCCTGTTCACCCGCGTGGTGGAACAACGCAGCTTTACCCAGGCGGCGCAGGATCTGAACCTGCCGCGCTCCACCGTGACCGACGCCATCAAACAGCTCGAAGCCCGGCTGCAGGTCAGGCTGCTGCAGCGCACCACCCGCCACGTCAGCCCGACGCTGGACGGCGAAGCCTACTATCAGCGCTGTCTGAGCATTCTGGCGGATATCGAAGAGGCGGAGATGGCGTTCGCCGGCGCCAAACCGCGCGGGCTGCTGCGCATCGAGGTGCACGGCACGCTGGCGCGCCACTTTCTGATGCCCGATTTGCCTGATTTTTTGGCGCAGTACCCGGATATCGAGCTCTATATGAGCGAAGGCGATCGGCTGGTTGACGCGCTGCGGGAGGGCATCGACTGCGTAGTGCGCGTCGGCAAACTGCGGGACAGCGACATGGTGGCGCGCCGCCTGGGCGAGCTGGAAGAGGTGACCTGCGCGGCCCCGGCCTACCTGCAGCGTTTCGGCACGCCGCAAAGCCTGGACGATCTGCGCCATCACCGCATGGTGGGCTTTCGTTCTTCGGCGACCGGCGTGCTGATGCCGCTGGCGTTCACGGTGGCGGGGCAAACGCAGCCCATCACGCTGCCGGCGGCGGTGTCGGTCAGCGCGGCGGAAAGCCTGGTCGCCGCCGCCCGCGCCGGGTTGGGCATCATTCAGGTGCCGCGCTATCACCTGCGCGGCGATCTGGCCGACGGCAGCCTGTTGCCGCTGCTGCCGGATTGGCCTTCTCCACCGATGCCGGTCTCGCTGCTTTATCCGCGCAACCGCCAGCTGTCGCCGCGGGTGCGCGTGTTTCTCGATTGGTTCAGCCGGGTGTTCGCCGAGCGGAACCGGTAGCGACCGAGTGCGTTACAGCGCGCCGTAATTCAGCGGCACCCAGCCGTACCCTTCACCCTGGCGGTTCAGGTAGCCCAACCCTGGGAACGACAGGTGCGCGCCGCCCACCAGCTCGCTCTGCCGCGCGCTGTCGCTGAACACCCGCAGCCGCTGAGCGACCGCCGCCTTGGCGTCGCTGTCAAAGCTGATAGCCACCTTCGGATGCGGCATCTGCACCGCCGCCACGTGGATCAGATCCCCCAGCAACAGCAGCTTTTTGCCCTGGCTGGTCACCTGATAGACACTGTGGCCCGGCGTATGGCCGTGAGCGGCAAAGGCGGCGATGCCCGGTGAAAGCTCGCCGTCGCCGTTGAACGGCTTAAAGTGCCCCGCCGCCTGGTAAGGCTTGATCGCCGCCATGGCCTTTTCGAAATTGCCTTTGTTCTGCGCCTTGGCCTGTTTCAACCGCTCGGCGCTCAGCCAGAAGTCCGCATCCTGGCTGGCGGCGCGCACCACCGCATTGGGGTATACCGCCTTGCCGTCGTGCGTCAGGCCGCCGAGGTGATCCGGGTGCATATGGGTCAGGTAGATCTCATCCACCTGCTCAGGCTGATAGCCCGCCGCGCGCAGATTATCCACCAGCTTGCCCAGGCCGTCGCCCAGCAGCTGGCCGGCGCCGCTGTCGATCATCACCAGCTTGTCGCCGGTATTGATCAGATAGGCATTGACCGAGGTGACCACCGGCAGGCTTTGATGCCGCTCGGCCAACCCGGCGGCGATCTGCTGCGGCGTGGTGTTGAGCAGCAGTTTGTCCGCCGGCAGGCGAATGACGCCGTCGGACAACGCGGTCACTTCAAAACTGCCCAGCATGATGCGGTAAACTCCCGGCGTCGGGGTTTTGGCCTGCGGCGCGGCGGCGCCGGCCTGTAATGACATAACGGCCAGCGCCGCGCCCAGCAGACAACGTTTCCAGAACATGATGACTCCTTGCGAGAATTGAACAGCGCTAAGTATTGACGCAAAAATCCCGATGCGCCTGTTTAATAAATGCCTTTAATAAATATATAAATAATATATTTATTATGAATAGTTTTGTTTGCCGACTCACACAACCCCAATCAATATTTTCTCGCTCGCCACTTGGTTATTTTTCTTACTCCCTAAACCAAGAGTGAGGAAATATCATGAACTATCAATTCGAAAATCTGGTCTTTGAAGGCGGCGGCGTAAAAGGCATCGCCTATGGCGGCGCGCTGGAATTGCTGGAAGCCAAAGGCATCATGCCGCAGATCAAGCAAACCTCCGGCGCCTCGGCGGGCGCTATCGCCGCGCTGCTGGTCGGCCTGGGCTGCAGCTCGGCCGACGTAACCAAAATTCTGTCGGCGATGGATTTTAAAAAATTCCTCGATTATAACGGCGGCTTTTTCGGTACGCTCCACGATGCCTATCGCCTGTTCAATCAATACGGCATCGCGCCCGGCGATTATTTCTATCAATGGTCGTGCGATATTATCAAGCAATACACCGGCAAGCCGGATATTACCTTCGAGCAGTTCGAAGCGATGAAAACGGCGAAAGGGTTCAAGTCGATTTACTTTATCGGCGCCAACCTCAACAGCGGCCAGCGCGAGGTCTATTCGCATCGCACCACGCCGCGCATGAAAGTGGCGGACGGCCTGCGCATTTCGATGTCATTCCCGTTCGCCTTCGTGGCGAAGAACAACACCCTGGGCGACCTGTGCATCGACGGCGGCATGATCGACAACTACCCGGTGCGGCTGTTCGACTATGACTTCTCCGTCACGCCGCCTTACATCGACGCTTCAAGCCAGCGCATCAACACCCGCACGCTGGGCCTTCGCCTGGACTCCGCCGGCGAAATCGCCCAGGCAGCCGGGCAGGCCGGCCCGCGCACGCAGGTCAACAACCTGTTTGATTTCACCCTGGCGGTGGCCAACGTGATGCTGGACATCCAAACCAAGGTGCACCTGGACAGCGACGACTGGAAACGCACCGTGTATGTCGACACGCTTGACGTCGGCACGCTGGAGTTCGGCATCAGCGAGGAGAAGAAACGCGCGCTGATCGAATCCGGCCGCCGCGGCGTAGAGCGCTACTTCGCCTGGTACGACGCCGCCATGAAACAGGCGGCATAACCCCCATCCACCCCGCCCGCGCGTACGACCGGCGCGCGGGCAAAAAAAATCCCCGCGGGGGCGGGGAAAGGCAAAGTAACGCTAAGGATTTATAGGAGTTATACGAAGAACTTGGCCAACACCAGCAGCGACAGCGAGACGTTGATAGCGCCCCCGATTCGGGTGGCGATCTGCGCGAACGGCATCAGCGACATGCGGTTGCCGGCGGTGAGGATCGCGACGTCGCCGGTGCCGCCCTGCCCGCTCTGGCAACAGGAGACAATCGCCACATCGATAGGATGCATGCCGATTTTCTTGCCGACGAAGAAACCGGTCGCCACCAGCGCGCTGACGGTCGTGACGATCACGATCAGATTCTGTACGGTGAACGCGTCCACCAGCTCCTGCCACGGCGTGATGGCCACCCCGACCGCGAACAGGATCGGATAGGTCACGGCGGTGCGGAAGAATTTGTATACCACCTGCGAACCTTCCTGAATGCGCGGCGACACCCCGTGCGCCAGCTTCACCGCCACGGCGGCGAACAGCATGCCCACCGGCGCCGGCAGGCCGATCAGGCGGTGCAGCAACATGCCTACCATATACAGCAGGATGGCCAGCAGCGCGCCGCAGGCGATGGTGCTGACGTCCACCTTGCCGCTGATTTTTTCCACCGCGTTCATGTCGCTGTCGCCCTGCTTGCTCGGCATCAGGCTGCCTTCGCCGGTCAGGTGCGGATAACGCTTGCCCAGCTGGTTGAGCAGGCCGGCGATGACGATGGCGGTCAGGCTGCCGAGCATCACGATCGGCAGAATGCGCCCCAACGCCACGCCCTGCTCCATGTGCAGGATCGCCGCGTAGCCCATCGACAGCGGGATCGCCCCTTCACCCACGCCGCCGGCCATGATCGGCAGGATCAGGAAGAAGAAGATCTGGAACGGCTCCAGGCCCAGCGCCATGCCGACGCCCATCCCCACCAGCATGCCGACGATCTCGCCGCACAGCATCGGAATGAAGATGCGCAGGAAGCCCTGGATCAGCACCTGGCGGTTCATGCTCATGATGCTGCCGACGATGATGCAGCAGATGTAGAGATAAAGAATGTTGGTCGATTTGTAGAACTTGGTGGTCGATTCCACCACCACGTCCGGCAGCAGGCCGTAGTGCACCAGCGCGGAAGGAATGAAGGTGGCGCAGATCGCCGCCGCGCCCATTTTGCCGATCAGCGGCAGGCGCTTGCCGAATTCGCCGCAGGCGAAACCGAAGAACGCCAACGTCGCCACCATCACCACGATATCGCTCGGCAGCTTGCCTTCCAGGCAGTCGAGCAGAATCAATACGCCGGCCAGAATAAAGAACGGTAACGGAATAATCCCTACTTTATAATTGTCCAGTATCCGCCACCATTTCTCACGCAGAGGAATATCGGCGGCCTTGTCTTTGGCTACGAGGTAAGAATCATCTGTTGTGCTCATAATCTGGCCTCTTATTAGTTTGTTCAGCCATCATAGAGAAGCGCACGGATTATCTGCTGTGATTATGTTCAAAGTTAAAAAGGGTTTTTAATGGTGATTATGGTTTCTATGGGGTTAATTAAGATTATGTAAAAACCGGCGTGGTTTTAATGGTGTTAATACCGCTTTTATTTTAAAGCTTATCAACTTTATCGCAGACGAACAATTCTCGTCCGGTTCACTCTAATCCCGTGTGAGGGATCACAAGTTGATCGGGCGCAATATTACAGACCCCGCTTCTCGTGATAGGGTAAGGCTTCAGGATCTCTTTACGGTGAAGCACCGCCATGCGGCTCAAACTCTCATTTCAAATCAAGCTGTTTCTGTGCCTGGTGGCCTTCTCCTGCCTGCTGCTGACCTGCATCGGCGCCTACACCTATTACCAGCTGGATGCGCAACTGCACCGCGATCTCGGCGCCCGCGCGCAGGTGCAGGCGCGGGAAATCGCCCTCATTCCTTCGCTGGTCGACGCGGTGGAAAACAACGACGCCGCCCGAATCACTGCGCTGATGAAAAAAATCCGCGCCAGCAGCGACGCCAGTTATATCGTCATCGGCGATAATCACGCCCGCCATCTTTATCATTCCGAATATGAAGGCCGCCTGGGCACGCCGATGATCGGCGGCGATAATAAAGAGGTGCTGGAAGGAAAAAGCATTATTTCCATTCGCAAGGGCGGCATCGGCGTTTCATTGCGCAGCAAGGCGCCGATCCTGGATGAAAATAATCGCGTGATCGGCATCGTTTCCGTCGGCTATTTGAAATCGCATATCGATAATTTAAATGCCAGGACGCTGACGCAAATTATCGGCTCCATCGTCCTGCTGCTGGTCGCCCTGTTCGTCTTTTCCTGGCTGCTGTCGAAAAACCTCAAGCGCCAGATGTTCTGGCTGGAGCCGAAAGAGATCGCGCTGCTGGAGCGCCAGCAAAAAGCGCTGCTGGAAGCCATCTATGAAGGGGTGATCGCCATCGATCCAGAGCTGCGGATCATCACCATCAACCATGCGGCGCGCGAGCTATTGGATCTGCACCAGCCCGCCGCCGGCTTGCTGGGCCGGCCGATCGGCGACGTCATTCAGGCGCAGCCGAACTTCTTCGCCGCCGCGCAGCTGGGCCAGGATACGCACGACGAGGTGTGCCGCTTCAATCACGTGCGGGTGATCGCCAGCCGGGTGCGCATCATGCAGGAGCAGGAGCTGCAAGGCTGGGTGATCAGCTTCCGCGACAAGAACGACATCAATACCCTGAGCAGCCAGCTCAGCCAGGTGAAACGCTATGCCGACAACCTGCGCATCATGCGCCACGAACAGCTGAACTGGACCGCCACGCTGGCCGGGCTGCTGCATATGCAGCGCTACGACGAGGCCATCCGCTACGTGGAGGCCCAGTCGGAGGGCGCGCAGGAGATCCTCGATTTCATCTCGCAGCGCTTCAGTTCGGCGGCGCTGTGCGGCCTGCTGCTGGGCAAATATTCCAGCGCCAGAGAAAAAGGTATTGAGCTGCGCTTCGATCCGGCCTGCCAGCTGCGGCAGATCCCGGCGGCGCTGAATGAGACCGAACTGATGTCGATCGTCGGCAACCTGCTGGATAATGCCGTGGAGGCGACGCTGCACTGCCCGGCCCCGCACGACGCGATCGAGCTTTATATCAGCGACGGCAGCGACGAGCTGGTGATCGAGGTGGCGGATCGCGGCACCGGCATCGCCGAGGAAATTCGTGATACGCTGTTTGAACAGGGCGTCACCACCAAAGCGGATAAAAGCGACCACGGCATCGGCCTGCATCTGGTCGCCAGCCACGTGGCGCAGGCGCACGGCAGCATAGAAGTGTCGAACAACGAGCCGCACGGCGCGATATTCTCTATATTTATCCCTAAATAAAACCCATAACCCGATTTTTTGAGCACCCGATTATGTCACACCAAGCACTGGACGTTCTGATCGTGGAAGACGAGCCGCAACTGGCGACGCTGCACGCGGAGTTCATCGAGAAAAATTTCAACCTGCGGGTGGTGGCTTACGCCGCCACGCTGGCCGAAGCGCGGGCCAAAGCCAATGCGCATCAGCCGCGGCTGATCCTGCTGGATAACTTTCTGCCGGACGGCCAGGGCATCGAGCTGATGGAAGAGCCGGCGGTGAAGAACCCCGCCTGTTCGGTGATCTTCATCACCGCCGCCAGCGACATGCACACCTGCAGCCAGGCGATCCGCAACGGCGCCTTCGACTACATCATCAAGCCGGTATCCTACAAGCGGCTGCGCAATTCGCTCGAACGCTTCATGCAGTTCGTGCAGACCCAGCGCACCTTCAAGATCATCGATCAGGACAACGTCGATGCGCTGTACAACCTGCAGTCGAAGCAGTTCTCCAGCGAGCCGAGCGCCAAAGGCATCGAAACCAATACCCTCGAGCTGGTGCAGGCGCTGTTTATCGCCCAGCCGGCGGTGGCGCATGCGGTGGAAGACGTCGTTGAGCAGGTCGGCATCAGCAAGACCACCGCCCGCCGTTATCTGGAATATTGCGTCGCCACCCAGTTCGTGCGGGTAGAGATGCTGTACGGCAATATCGGCCATCCGCGCAGGCTGTATCGCAAGGCCTGAGGCTGCCATCTGGCTGTCATATTACGGCGATAACATAGCGCCCGACGATATCCCCCTCGATATCGGCACCTGTCGTTAAAACTGATGAAATACTGATGACTTTTGCCCGGCCTCTGGTCGGGTTTTTTATTATCCGAACGGCAGGCGCGGCGCCCAAATATTTCTCTGCGCCACACCGTATTATTTCCCCAAAAACCAAACCATTATGGCGAATAATGGCCGTCAATTTTGAGTCACGGGCCAAATTACCATAACTAATTAAAACTTTGATGTAAACCACTAATATCCTATTTAAATGACATTGAGGGTTGTCTCAGATATTCACTGTGTTAGGGTAAAAAGCTCTTTTATTTTGCTAAGGACAGCCCATAACGCGTTAATTAAACCAGAGGAAACAGCAAATTGCATGGCAATTAAACTCGAAGTAAAGAACCTGTATAAGATATTTGGCGAACACCCGGAACGCGCATTCAAACTGCTGGATAAAGGTCTGACAAAAGATCGGCTGTTTGAAAAAACCGGCTTATCGCTCGGCGTAAAAGACGCCACTCTGGCCATTGAAGAAGGCGAGATATTTGTCATCATGGGGCTCTCCGGTTCCGGCAAGTCCACCCTGGTACGCCTTCTCAATCGTCTGATAGAACCCACCCGCGGCCAGGTGCTGATCGACGGTGAGGACATCGCCAAAATATCCGACGCCGCGCTGCGCACCGTGCGGCGAAATAAGATCAGCATGGTATTTCAGTCATTCGCGCTGATGCCGCACATGAATGTCCTGAATAATACCGCATTCGGTATGGAATTAGCCGGCATACCGCTGCAGGAGCGCCAGGAAAAAGCGCTGGATGCCCTGCGCCAGGTCGGGCTGGAGAATTATGCGCTGTCTTATCCGGATGAATTATCCGGCGGCATGCGCCAGCGCGTGGGATTAGCCCGCGCCCTGGCCAATAACCCGGATATATTATTGATGGACGAGGCCTTCTCGGCGCTCGATCCGTTAATTCGTACCGAAATGCAGGATGAGCTGGTGAAATTACAGGCCCAGCATCAGCGCACCATCGTGTTTATTTCCCACGATCTGGACGAAGCGATGCGCATCGGCGATCGCATCGCCATCATGCAGGGCGGTGAGGTGATCCAGGTCGGCACGCCGGACGAGATCCTGAACAACCCGGCCAACGACTATGTGCGCACCTTCTTCCGCGGCGTGGACATCAGTCACGTATTCAGCGCCAAGGATATCGCCCAACGGCGCCCGGTGACGCTGATCCGCAAAACCCCCGGCTTTGGCCCCCGATCGGCGCTGCAGCTGCTGCGCGATGAGGACCGTGATTATGGTTATGTTGTTGAACGCGGAAAGAAATTTATCGGCGTAGTGTCGATAGAGTCGCTGAAAAAGGCGCTGTCCGCCAATCAAACGCTGGACGATGCCCTGCTCGAGGCCCCTGCCGCCGTGCCGGCCGACACGCCGCTCAGCGATCTGATTTCCCTGGTCGCCCAGGCGCCGTGCGCGGTGCCGGTAGTGTGCGAAGAACATAACTATCTCGGCATCATCTCCAAGGCCATGCTGCTGCAGGCGTTGGACAAGGAGGGCTCCGCCAATGAGTGATACTACGCAAACCCAAGATCCCTGGGCTACCGCACCGGCCGATACCGGCGCCGCACCCGCAAACGATGCCGCCGCCAACGCCGGCGACGCCTGGTCCAGCGCGCCGCCGCCGGCCGCCCATGACGCCGCCGCGTCAGGCGCCGATTGGCTCAGCAGCGCCCCGGCGCAGCCGGAACACTTCAGCCTGCTCGATCCGTTCCACAAGGCCTGGGTGCCGTTCGATACCTGGGTCACGCAGGGCATCGACTGGCTGGTGCTGCACTTCCGCCCGCTGTTCCAGGGCATCCGCGTGCCGGTCGACATGATCCTGAGCGGCTTCCAGCAATTGCTGCTGGGCATGCCGGCGCCGATCGCCATTCTGGTGTTCTCGCTGCTCGCCTGGCAGGTCTCGGGCCTCGGCATGGGCGCTGCGACGCTGCTCTCCCTGGTCGCCATCGGCGCCATCGGCGCCTGGTCGCAGGCGATGGTCACGCTGGCGCTGGTGCTGACCGCGCTGTTCTTCTGCATTCTTATCGGCCTGCCGCTCGGCATCTGGCTGGCGCGCAGCAAGCACGCCGCCAAGGTGATAAGACCGCTGCTCGACGCGATGCAGACCACCCCGGCCTTCGTCTATCTGGTGCCAATCGTCATGTTGTTCGGCATCGGCAACGTGCCGGGCGTGGTGGTCACCATCATCTTCGCGCTGCCGCCAATCGTGCGCCTGACCATTCTGGGCATCAAGCAGGTGCCGGAGGATCTGATCGAGGCCGCCGAATCCTTCGGCGCCAGCCCGCGTCAGCTGCTGTTCAAGGTGCAGCTGCCGCTGGCGATGCCGACCATCATGGCCGGCGTGAACCAGACGCTGATGTTGGCGCTGTCGATGGTCGTCATTGCCTCGATGATCGCCGTCGGCGGGCTGGGGCAGATGGTACTGCGCGGCATCGGCCGGCTGGACATGGGCCTGGCCGCCGTCGGCGGGGTCGGCATCGTGATCCTGGCGATCATTCTCGATCGCCTCACCCAATCGCTGGGGCGCGATCGCCGCAGCAAAGGCATCGGCCGCTGGTATCGCCGCGGCCCCATCGGGCTGCTGACTCGCCCGTTCATCAAACAAGCCTGACGCTTTTCCCGCCGGCGGCTGCGGCCCCGGCGGGCTATGACACACCACATCGAAAAAAGGGGAAACACTATGCGCACTACGGGCATCTGGGCTCTCGCCCTGACGACGCTGATTGGCTCACAGAGCGTGAGCGCGGCAGATTTACCCGGCAAGGGGATCGCGGTACAGCCGGTGCAAAGCACCATTTCCGAAGAGACGTTCCAGACGCTGCTGGTCAGCAAGGCGCTGGAAAAACTGGGTTACGACGTGAAAGAACCGCGTGAAGTGGATTACAACGTCGCCTACACCTCGATCGCCTCCGGCGACGCGACCTTTATCGCGGTCAACTGGGATCCGCTGCACGCCGATCAGTACAAGGCCGCCGGCGGCGACGCCAAGTTCTACCGCGAAGGCGTCTACGTCAACGGCGCCGCGCAGGGCTACCTGATCGACAAGAAGACCGCCGAGCAATATCACATCACCAACGTCGAGCAGCTCAAGGATCCCAAGATCGCCAAGCTGTTCGACACCAACGGCGACGGCAAGGCCGATCTGACCGGCTGCACGCCGGGCTGGGGCTGTGAAGCGGTGATCAACCACCACATCAAGGCCTACGGCCTGAGCAACACCGTCGAGCACAACCAGGGCAACTACGCGGCGATGATCGCCGACACCATCACCCGCTACAAAGAGGGCAAACCGGTGCTGTATTACACCTGGACGCCGTACTGGGTCAGCGATGTGATGGTGCCGGGGCGCGACGTGGTCTGGCTGCAGGTGCCGTTCTCCTCCCTGCCGGGCGAGCAGAAGAACGTCGACACCAAGCTGCCTAACGGCGCCAACTACGGCTTCCCGGTCAACACCATGCGCATCGCCGCCAACAAGCAGTGGGCCGAAGCCAATCCGGCGGCCGCCAAGCTGTTCGCCATCATGAAGCTGCCGATCGCCGACATCAACGCGCAAAACCTGCGCATGCATGAAGGCCAGGCTTCGGAAGCCGACATCCAGAACCACGTCAACGGCTGGATCAAAGCGCACCAGGCCACCTTCGACGGCTGGGTGAAAACCGCCGCCGAAGCGGCGAAGCCGTAACCGCTCGGGGGCGCCGCATCCGCCGCCCCCTACCCCGCCATATCAATGCCGCTGAACTGTAAAAAACGTGCGCCGGCGTTTGACAAGGGCTGCGGCCAGATGCAATACACCTGGCGTCGCGGCCCGTCTTCAATCGGAATCGACACCAGCGCGCTTAAGCGTTGCGCGGTCGAGATCGGTACGATGCCCGCCGCCAATCCGCGCCGCACCAGATTCTCCAACCATTCGATATGATCGATTTCAAAACTGACGTGGCGGCGGATGCCCGCCGCCTGGAAGGCGCGATCGGTTTGGCGCCGCGCGCCGGTGCCGCTGTAGAAATCCACCAGCGGCACTTCCGCCAGTACCTGCAGATTCACCCGCTCGCGGTTGGCCAGCGGATGCTGCGGCGCCACCAACGCCACCAGCGGCTCATCGGTCAACTGCCGGTGCGACATCGGCAGCAAATCGACGTCGCCGGGCCAGATGCCGACGAACGCCATATCGCACTTCTGCTGACGCACGTCCTCCAGCAGGGCTTCGCTCATGCCGACGTACAGGCGGATGTTCACCGCCGGATAGTGGCGATGAAACTTGTCGAGCTTTTCGGTCAGATCAATCGCGTTTATGGTTGAAATGGTGCCGATGGTCAAGGTGCCGGACACCGCATCCCCGGCGGCGGTCACCTCTTCCACCAGCGCCTGCTGTGCCGCCAGCAGCCGCTGCGCCGAGGGAATGAAAGCCTGGCCGGCGGGGGTCAATCGCACCCGACGCGAGGTGCGCTCAAACAGCGTACAGCCCAGCTCTTCTTCCAGTTTGGCGATCTGGTGGCTGAGCGCCGACTGCACCGTATGGCAGCGCTGCGCCGCCCGGGTGAAGCTCTGTTCCTCCGCCACCGCCAGCGCATAGCGGATCTGTTTCAGGTTCATGGCATCTATCTTGAAATGAGATAAATCAAATGAAAATTATACATTGGTTTCCGCAGACGCATTGCCGGATACTGCGCGCTATCTTCTTCCCGTGATGAAAAAATCATGAACCAACAAAACGTCCACCCGGGCCTCAGCCCGGCGCTGACCGTGCTGATCGCCATCGCTACCGGCCTGGCGGTCGCCAGCAACTATTACGCGCAGCCGCTGCTGGAAACCATCGCCACCGGCTTCAATCTGTCGGTCAACCAGGCCGGCTTTATCGTCACCGCCGCGCAGCTCGGTTACGCCACCGGCCTGCTGCTGCTGGTGCCGCTCGGCGATATGTTCGAGCGCCGCGGGCTGATCGTTTTCATGACGCTGCTGGCCGCCGGGGGCATGCTGATCACCGCCACCTCCGCCACGCTGCCGATGATGATCCTCGGCACCGCGCTCACCGGGCTGTTCTCGGTGGTGGCGCAGATCCTGGTGCCGCTGGCCGCCACGCTGGCTCACCCGGAAAAGCGCGGCAAGACCGTCGGCATCATCATGAGCGGCCTGCTGCTCGGCATCCTGCTGGCGCGCACCGTCGCGGGCGCACTGGCGTCGTTCGGCGGCTGGCGCACCATCTACTGGGTCGCCAGCGTGCTGATGATCCTGATGGCGCTGATCCTGTGGCGCGCGCTGCCGCGCTATAAGCAGCACTCCGGGCTGAACTACCCGCAGCTGCTGGCCTCGATCTTCAGCCTGTTCTGCCGCACGCCGCTGCTGCGTACCCGCGCCATCCTCGGCGCGCTGTCGTTCGCCAACTTCAGCGTGCTCTGGACCTCCATGGCCTTTCTGCTCGCCGCGCCGCCGTTCAACTACTCCGAGGGGGTGATCGGGCTGTTCGGCCTGGTGGGCGCCGCCGGGGCGCTGGCCGCTTCACGCGCCGGGCATCTGGCGGACAAGGGCAAGGCCGGGCTGACTACCACCGTCGGCCTGGTGTTGTTGCTTTTGTCCTGGATACCCATCGCGTTGGCTAAACAATCGCTGTGGGCGCTGATCGCCGGCATCCTGATCCTCGATCTGGCGGTGCAGGCAGTACACGTCACCAACCAGAGCGTGATGTACCGCATCATGCCGGACGCGCGCAACCGCCTGACCGCCGGCTACATGACCAGCTACTTTATCGGCGGGGCCCTCGGTTCACTGCTCTCCGCCTCGGCGTATCAGCATGCCGGCTGGTACGGCGTGGCCGCCGCCGGCGGGGTGTTGTGCCTGCTCAACCTGCTGACCTGGTGGCTCGGCAAGCACCACGATCCGCAGGGGCCGGCGACAATCTGATTATCTTGCAAATAGTAACTTAAGAAATTTATTAGCGGTGCAGGGTATAAACATTACTTACTCTCTGGTAATGTTCTGGCCATAAACTATTGAAGTCCTATCTACCCTGCGACCCACAACCATGCAAAGCCAAGCTGCAGACAGCCTCAATCCGCCCGCCGTCAGCGCCACCTTCGCCAACGGCGTCGTCGACAGTTTGCCGATCGTCATCGGGTATGTCCCGGTGGCGTTCGCCTTCGGCCTCAGCGCCGTCAAACTGGGCTTTTCCCCGCTGGAAAGCATTTTCTTCTCCTGCATCATCTACGCCGGCGCCAGCCAGTTCGTGATCACCGCCCTGCTGAGCGCCGGAATGTCGCTGTGGGTCTCCGCGTTGACGGTGATGGCGATGGACGTGCGCCACCTGCTGTACGGCCCGGCGCTGCGTCACCGCATCGTCTCGCGCATGTCGCCCGGCAAAACGGCGATGTGGGCCTTTGGCCTGACCGATGAAGTTTTCGCCGCCGCGACCGCCAGGCTGATGCGCAATAACCGCAGCTGGAGCGAAAACTGGATGCTGGGCATCGCGCTCTGTTCCTGGCTCTCCTGGGTGGCCGGCACCGCGCTCGGCGCGCTGTTCGGCAACGGCCCGCTGGAGCAGTTCCCGGTGATCGAAGCCTCGCTGGCCTTCATGCTGCCGGCGCTGTTTCTCAGCTTCCTGCTGGCCGCCTTCCGCCGCCCGCAGAGCCTGACTATCGCCGCCGCGCTGGCCGGCGCGCTGCTCGGCGTGGTGCTGTTCTCCATTCCGGTCGCCATTTTGGCCGGCATCGGCGCCGGCTGCGTCGCCGCCCTGTTCCAACCCGCCCCTGCGGAGGCCGCCCATGAACACTGATGTGCTGGCGATCGGCCTGGTGGTGGGCTGCGCCAATTACCTGTTCCGTTATCTGCCGCTGCGGCTGGCGCCGGCGCGCGCCCAGCCCGGCCTCAAACGCGGTAAAGCTGCCCTGTTGCTCGACAGCATCGGCATCGCCTCGATCTGCGCCCTGCTGGTGGTCTCCAGCACGCCGGTGGTGATGCGCGAACCGGACAAGCTGCTGCCGACGTTGGTGGGGTTCGCCGCGCTGGCGCTGTGCTTCTACCGCAGCAAAAGCATCATTCTGTCGACGCTGCTCGGCGCGACGGCCTTTGGCGTCACATTAAAGCTGTTAATGCTTTTCGGTCCGGGCTGACGCCGCTCCGATCGTTTGGCTTCACTTTGGCGTTTTCAGGCGCCACATCTTTACAAACACTGACAAATGACACGAATTGCTAAATTATCCGCACGGCTGAACATTTACATTATTAGTCACCGTCGTTACTATCTCGAACGAAATTAATGAGGCCCTAAATTATGGAAAGCTCGTTTGCCCCCATAGAACAAATGCTGAATTTCCGCGCCACGCGGCAGAAAGATTTCCCTTATCAGGAAATCCTGCTGACCCGCCTGTGCATGCACATGCAAGGCAAGCTGCTGGAAAACCGCAATAAGATGCTCAAGGCGCAGGGGATTAACGAAACACTGTTTATGGCGCTGATTACCCTGGATGCGCAGGAGAGCCACAGCATCCAACCTTCTGAGCTAAGCTCTGCCTTGGGCTCCTCGCGCACCAATGCGACCCGCATCGCCGACGAGCTGGAGAAACGCGGCTGGATCGAGCGCCGGGAAAGCGACAACGATCGCCGCTGCCTGCATCTGCATCTGACGCCGCAGGGGGAAGAGTTTCTCAGTCAACTGCTGCCACCGCAGCACCAATGTCTGCATTTCCTGTGGTCCACGCTGACCGACGATGAGCAAAAACAGCTGGAACAGCTGACGCGCAAATTGCTGGCACGTCTGGATCAAATGGAAATCACAGAACAGTTACCCTAATTCACAATTTCTGTTCAGGTACCTATTATGCGATCCCCATTTAACTGGAGATTCACCCCGCTGTTCGCCGTGTTGCTGCTGGCCGGGTGTGCTTCGACCGATAATATTGCCCCGCAATCCACGCTGATGGATCCGCAGAGCCTGCAGTTGGCTCAGCCGAAAGTCAGTTCGCTGGCCGTCAGCCCGCAGTGGTGGCGCGCCCTCAAGGATCCGCAGTTGGATACCCTGATGACGCAAACGCTGCAAAGCTCGCCGACCCTGCGGCAGGCCGCCGCCCGCGTGCGCGAAGCGCAAAGCGTGGTGGGCGAAGCCAGCGCCGCCAACGGGCCGAACCTGGATCTGAACGCCAGCACCCAGCGCCAGCGCGTGCCGCAAAACGTCAATATGGGGTTGGGGTATCCGCATAAGCCGATCTATTCAAGCTCCAACTCGCTGGGGTTGAACCTGGCGTACGAGTTCGACTGGTGGGGCAAATACCGCAACCAGGTGAACGCCGCCAAGGCGCAGGTCAACGCCGCGCGCGCCGAGCAGGAACAGGCGGCGCTGACGCTGACCAGCTCGGTGGCGTCCGCCTACTATCAGCTGCAGAGCAATCTGGCGCTCGAGAAGCTGCTGCAGCAGGAAGTGAACAACAATGAGCGCCTGACCGCGCTGCGCCAACAGCGCTATCAGGCCGGCCTGACCGGCGTCGACGTGCCGCAACAAACCCAGGCGCAGTCCGACGTCGCCAAGCAGCAGATCCTGCAGCTGCAGTCGCAGATCGAGCAGCTCCGGCACCAACTCGCCGCGCTGGCGGGCCAGGGGCCGAACGCCATGCAGCACCTGCGTCAGGTGCCTTTGCCTGCAGACAACCTGATGGCGCCGCAGGGCGAGCTGACGGCGGATCTGCTGGGCAAACGCCCGGACATCGCCGCGCAACGCCAGCTGGTGGAGTCTTACAGCCAGCGCGTCAGCGCCGCGCGTAAAGAGTTTTACCCCAGCCTGACCATTTCAGCCTTCGCCGGCCTGATGACCACCAATACCAGTGGCACCAGCCCGAATCTGTTTGAAGCGGCCAGCCAGGCCTGGAACGTGATGCCGGCGATCTCGCTGCCGATCTTCCACGCCGGCGCCCTGCGCAGCAAGCTGGGCGAGGAATCCGCGCTGTATGACGAAGCGGTGGAATCCTACAACCAAACCATCCTGAATGCGGTACAGGAAACCGCCGACGCCATCACCATCCAGCAGAGCTCTGCACAACAGCAGCTGCAGGCGGCGTCCGCGGCCCAGTCGATGCAACAGGTGTATCAGGTCGCCAACGCCCGTTACCAGGCAGGGATTATCGGGCGCGACGATCTGTTGACCAGCCAGACGCAGCTATTGCAGCAGCAACAGGCGGAGTTGAATGCCAGCAGCAACTTACTGCAGGCGAAGATAGGACTGATCCGTGCGCTGGGCGGTGGCTATCAGGCCCCGGCCGCAGCGGATTCGAAAGCATAATAATATAAGGCTTGGAGAACACCATGAGCGCAAGCGCGGAAACCCAAAACCCGCAGCAGCCGAGCGGCAAAAAGAAGCAGCGCAAATTTTGGCTGCTGTTGCTGACGGTTATTTTCATTGTTATAGGGGTGGCTTATTTAGTGTATTGGTTCCTGGTGCTGCGTCATCACCAGGAAACCGACGACGCCTACGTCTCCGGCAACCAGGTGCAGATCATGGCCCAGGTGTCCGGCAGCGTGAACAGCGTCAATTTCGACAACACCGACTACGTCAAGCAGGGCGACGTGCTGCTGACGCTCGATCCGACCGATGCCGAGCAGGCGTTTGAACGCGCCAAGACCGGCCTGGCCAACAGCGTGCGCCAGACCCACCAGCTGATCATCAACAGCAAGCAATATCAGGCCAACATCGCCCTGCGCAAGACCGATCTGAGCAAGGCCGAGAACGATCTGAAGCGCCGCGTGGTGCTGGGCAGCGTTGACGCCATCGGCCGCGAAGAGCTGCAACACGCTCGCGATGCGGTCGACAGTGCCAAGGCCGCGCTGGAAGTGGCGGTGCAGCAATACAACGCCAATCAGGCGATGGTGCTGAACACCCCGCTGGAACAGCAGCCGGCGATCCAACAGGCCGCCGCGCAAATGCGCGACGCCTGGCTGGCGCTGCAGCGTACCAAAGTGATCAGCCCCATTACCGGCTATGTCTCGCGCCGCAGCGTGCAGGTCGGCGCGCAGATAGCCGCCGGTTCGCCGCTGATGGCGGTGGTGCCGGCCGATCACATTTGGGTTGACGCCAACTTCAAGGAAACCCAGATCGCCAACATGCGCATCGGCCAGCCGGCAACGGTGGTCAGCGATGTCTACGGCGACGACGTGGTGTATCAGGGCAAAGTGGCCGGTATCGACATGGGCACCGGCAGCGCCTTCTCGCTGCTGCCGGCCCAGAACGCGACCGGTAACTGGATCAAAGTGGTGCAACGTCTGCCGGTGCGTATTGAGCTCGACGCCAAGCAGGTGGCCGATCATCCGCTGCGCATCGGTCTTTCTACGCTGGTGACCGTCGACACCGCCAACCTGGACGGCCGCGTGCTGGCCGACGTGGTGCGCGACAAACCGCTGTACCAGAGCGACGCGCTGGCCTTGAACCTGGCGCCGGTTAATCAGCTGATCGCCGACGTGATCCATGCGAACGCCGGCTAAGCGCGCGGGAGGCCATCTTGCCACAGAAACCGCTTGAAGGCGCCCAGCTCGCCTGGATGACGGTCGCGCTCGCCATGGCGACCTTCATGCAGGTGCTGGACTCCACCATCGCCAACGTGGCGATCCCCACCATTGCCGGTAACCTCGGGTCTTCCAACTCGCAGGGCACCTGGGTGATCACCTCGTTCGGCGTGGCGAACGCCATCTCGATCCCGATCACCGGCTGGCTGGCGAAGCGCATCGGCGAAGTGCGGCTGTTCCTCTGGTCCACCGCGCTGTTCGTCCTCGCCTCCTGGCTGTGCGGCATCTCCAACAGCCTCGGCATGCTGATCTTCTTCCGCGTGATCCAGGGCGTGGTGGCCGGGCCGCTGATCCCGCTGTCGCAGAGCCTGTTGCTGAACAACTACCCGCCCGCCAAGCGGGCGATGGCCCTGGCGCTTTGGTCGATGACCGTTATCGTCGCGCCGATCTTCGGGCCGATCCTCGGCGGTTACATCAGCGACAACTACCATTGGGGCTGGATCTTCTTCATCAACATCCCGATCGGCGCCTTCGTGATCGTGGCGGCGATGGCGACGCTGAAGGGGCGAGAAACCAAAACCGAGATCAAACCGATCGACACCGTCGGCCTGGTGCTGCTGATCGTCGGCATCGGTTCGCTGCAGGTGATGCTCGATCAGGGCAAGGAGCTGGACTGGTTCAACTCGACCGAGATCATCACCCTCACCGTCGTAGCGGTGGTGGCGCTGCTGTTCCTGGTGGTGTGGGAGCTGACGGACGACCATCCGGTGGTGGATCTGTCGCTGTTCAAGTCGCGCAACTTCACCATCGGCTGCCTGTGCATCAGCCTGGCCTACATGCTGTACTTCGGCGCCATCGTGCTGTTGCCGCAGCTGCTGCAAGAGGTGTACGGCTATACCGCCACCTGGGCCGGGCTGGCGTCGGCGCCGGTCGGGCTGATTCCGGTGCTGCTGTCGCCGATCATCGGCAAGTTCGGCAACCGGCTCGATATGCGCCGGCTGGTCACCTTCAGCTTCATCATGTATGCCGTGTGCTTCTACTGGCGCGCCTATACGTTTGAACCGGGCATGGACTTCGGCGCGTCCGCCTGGCCGCAGTTCGTTCAGGGCTTCGCCATCGCCTGCTTCTTCATGCCGTTGACCACCATCACGTTGTCCGGCCTGCCGCCGGAACGCATGGCGGCGGCGTCGAGCCTGTCGAACTTCACGCGGACTCTGGCGGGTTCGATCGGCACCTCGATCACCACCACCCTGTGGACGCAGCGCGAATCGCAGCACCATTCGCAGCTGACGGAGTTCGTCAATCCGTACAGCCCGCAGTCGCAGGAGATGTACCGGCAGCTGGAGCAGCTCGGCATGAGCAAGCAGCAGGCGTCAGCCTACATCGCCAACGAGATCACCGCTCAAGGCCTGATCATCTCCGCCAACGAGATCTTCTGGCTGTCGGCCGGGGTGTTCCTGGTGCTGCTGGCGCTGGTGTGGGTGGCGAAACCGCCGTTCAGCTCCGGCGGCGGTGGGGGCGGCGGCGCTCACTAAGCTTCAATAAACGAAACGGGCGCCCTGGGGCGCCCGTTTTTTTATCCGACGTAGAAAAGATTACGCCTGATTCTGACGCCACCAGTCCGCCAGCAGAATGCCGGTCGCCACGGAAACGTTCAGGCTTTCCACTTTACCGGTGCCGCCGATCGAGACGCTCATGTCGCCCTGCTGCCAGGCGCTGTCGCTCAGACCGTCACGTTCCTGGCCCAGCACCAGCACCATCTTGGCCGGCAGCTTGGCCTGCGCCAGCGCGGTGCCTTTATGGCTGGAGGTGGTAACGATGGTGTAACCCGCCTTGCGGAAGGTATCCAGCACCGACAGGAAATCGTCGGCGTTGATCGCCTTGATGTGCTCAGCGCCGCCTTCTGCGGTACGCACCGCCGCGCCGGACTCCAGCAGCGCCGGATCCTGCAACAGCACGCCGTTGACGCCGAAGTGGGCGCACGAACGGACGATGGCGCCCAGGTTATGCGGGTTGCCCACTTCTTCCAGCGCCAGCACGCAGTCGGTCGCCGGGGCGGTTTTCAGGTAGGTCTGCGCGTCCAGCCCCTGACGTTTTTTGATCAGGAAGCACACGCCGCCGTGGTGCTCGGTGCCGGAAGCCTTGGCCAGCTCTTCCTCATCCACTACGTGGTAAGCCTTGCGGTTGGCCGCCATCCAGCGCAGCGCTTCGCGGAAGCGCGGGGTGACCGACTGCACGAACCAGGCGCGAACGATCGCTTCCGGGCGGCTGGCGAACAGCGCCTGACAGGCGTTTTCACCGTAAACGCGGGTTTCTTCCGCGCGCTGGCGGCGCAGCTGCTCAGGATCGATAAAGCTTTTGCCGCTGATGCCGCCGTGATCGAACGCCGGCTCTTCATTCGGCGCGCGCGAAACGGTTCTCCACGGCGACTCGTTGCCACCGCGATCTTCAGTGCGCGCCGGACGGCGAGGACGATCGCTTTCACTGCGGCGGGAGTCGGCACCGCGGCGATCGTTGCCGCCGCGCGCCTTGTCTTGACCGGTGCGGCCCGAGCGCGCACCGTCAGCCGGACGGCCTTTGCCGGCCGGACGTTTATTCTTGTTGCGGTCGTCGCCATTGTCGTCGTCACTGCGGACGTACATCACTTTGACTTTACCGTTCTTGCCACTAAATGAATCGTTCATTGTCTTCTCCACCAACGCGCAGGGCGCGAAGATTACCTGATGTTGGTGCACGAAGCCACCAACTTGCGCTAAAAGCTCCCAACTATCACATCCATTGAACAAACCTCATTGTTCATGCGCCGGGTTTTGCCGATAATTGTCAGCATTAAAGAAACATCTCCGCAACCGCGTTGCGGGGACCATGCTTTCTCTGTACCCGAGGTCAACATGAATACAGTTTGTGCAGCTTGCAATGCCACCAACCGCGTGCCGGAAGAACGTCTGGCGGACAACGCGAAATGCGGCCGCTGCGGCCATGAGCTCTTCGACGGTGAAGTGATCAATGCCACCGCCGCCACGCTGGACCAGTTGCTGCAGGACGATCTGCCGGTCGTGGTCGATTTTTGGGCGCCGTGGTGCGGCCCGTGCCGCAGCTTTGCGCCGATCTTTGAAGACGTGGCCGAAGAGCGCGCCGGCAAAGTGCGCTTCGTGAAAGTGAACACCGAAGCCGAGCCGGAGCTGAGCGCCCGTTTCCGCATCCGCAGCATCCCGACCATCATGGTGTTCCGTCAGGGCAAAATGGTCGATATGCTCAACGGCGCGATGCCGAAAGCGCCGTTTGACAACTGGCTCAACGAGTTAGTGTGATTCGGCAAGTATAGGCCGTATCCCGCCATCGCGCGCGAACGTGCCGCGATCGAGCCCGCCCCTCCCGGCGGGCTTTTTTCTGCGTTACAATGGCGGTTTTTCCCCAGGATCGTTATGACCGACAACGCCGTACTTCGCCTGCGCCAATTCCGTTTAGACCGCGCCACCCGCCCTTTTCTGGCGCGCGGTTGCCGGGTGGCGCGTTGTCAGGGTTGCCTGCTACCGCATAAAAACTGCCTGTGCGACACCATTCGCCCGCAGCAGGCCGGCAGCCGTTTCTGCCTGATCATGTTCGGCGCCGAGCCGCTCAAGCCCAGCAACACCGGCCGCCTGATCGCCGATATCCTGCCGGACACCCAGGCGTTTCTCTGGTCACGCACCGAGATCGATCCTGCTCTGCTGGCGGCCATCAACGATCCGGCGCGGCAGCCTTATGTGGTGTTCCCCGCTTCCTACGCCGACGCCGAACGGCCGGTGTTCAGCGAGCTGCCCGCCGGCGGCAAACCGCCGCTGTTCATCATGCTGGACGGCACCTGGGCGGAAGCGCGCAAAATGTTCCGTAAAAGCCCGTACCTCAATCAATTCCCGGTGTTTTCCCTCAACGTCGACGCGGCATCGGACTACCAGCTGCGCGAAGCCAGCCGCGCCGAGCAACACTGCACGGCGGAAGTGGCCGCCGCCCTGCTGCAACAGGCGGGCGATCTGCCGGCCGCCGACGGTTTGAATCAGCATTTCCGCTATTTCCGTCAACAGTATCTGGCGGGAAAACCGACCCGGCCGGAGGCACCGGTCACAGCAATGTAGCCAGAAAGCGCCTAAAATCAGGCGTAACGTTGCCAAAAGGAGCCGTGCATGAGCCAGCGAGGGTTAGAAGCGCTACTACGTCCCAAATCGATCGCCGTGCTGGGCGCGTCGCAGCAGCCCGGCCGCGCCGGCAACCTGATGATGAGCAACCTGCTGGCCGGCGGTTTCGGCGGGCCCATCTTGCCGGTCACGCCGCGCTACAAGGCGGTATGCGGCGTGATGGCCTACGCCGACGTCGCCAGCCTGCCGCTGACGCCGGATCTGGCGATCATCTGCACCCACGCCAAACGCAATCTGGCGCTGATTGAAGCGCTGGGCCAACGCGGCTGCAAAACCGCCATCGTGCTCTCTTCGCCGCCGGAACAGTTTGCCGAGCTGAAGGCCTGCGCACAGCGCTACACCATGCGGCTGTTAGGGCCCAACAGTCTGGGGCTGCTGGCGCCGTGGCAGGGCATCAACGCCAGCTTCTCGCCGGTGCCGATCCAAAAGGGCAAGCTGGCGTTTATCTCGCAGTCCGCCGCCGTGGCCAATACCATTCTCGACTGGGCGCAGCAGCGCGAAGTCGGTTTCTCCTACTTCATCGCGCTGGGCGACAGCCTGGATATCGACGTCGACGACCTGCTCGACTTTTTGGCGCGCGACAGCAAGACCAGCGCCATCCTGCTGTATCTGGAAAACATCAGCGACGCACGGCGCTTTCTCTCCGCCTCGCGCAGCGCCTCACGCAACAAGCCCATTCTGGTGATCAAAAGCGGCCGCAGCCAACAGGCGCAGCTGCTGCTCAACAGCCAGCTGGGGCTGGACGCCGCCTATGACGCCGCCATCCAGCGCGCCGGCCTGCTGCGCGTCCAGGATACCCATGAGCTGTTCTCGGCGGTGGAAACCCTCAGCCATATGCATCCGCTGCGCGGCGAGCGGCTGATGATCGTCAGCAACGGGGCGGCGCCGGCGGCGATGGCGCTGGACGAACTGCTCGGACGCAACGGCAAGCTGGCCACGCTGAGCGATGAGAGCCTGGCAAAATTGAGCGACGCGCTGCCGGAGTTCATCCGCGCCGGCAATCCGCTCGACCTGCGCGATGACGCCACGCCGCAGCGCTTCCTGGCGGCAATCGAAGCGCTGCTCGACAGCCACGACTATGACGCGCTGCTGTTAATCCACGCGCCGAGCGCAGCGGCGCCGGGCACCGCCACGGCGGAACGACTGATCGAGGCGCTGCACCGCCATGCGCGCGGCAAGCGCATCACGCTGCTGACCAACTGGTGCGGCGAATACTCTTCGCAAGAGGCGCGCCGGCTGTTTACCGAGGCCGCCATTCCCACCTACCGCACCCCGGAAGGCGCGGTGACCGCCTTTATGCATATGGTGGAATATCGCCGCAACCAGAAGCAGCTGAAAGAGACGCCGGCGCTGCCGATCGGCCTCACCGCCAACACCGCCGACGCCCACAGGTTGATCCATCAGGCGCTGGCCGAAGGCGCCACCCAGCTGGATACCCACGAGGTGCAATCCATCCTGCAGGCCTATGACCTGAGCACCCTGCCGACCTGGATTGCCGAAGACAGCGCCGAAGCGGTACACATCGCCGAACAGATCGGCTACCCGGTAGCGCTGAAGCTGCGTTCGCCGGATATCCCGCACAAATCGGAAGTTCAGGGCGTCATGCTCTACCTGCGCACCGCGACCGAAGTGCAGCGCGCGGCGGAGGCGATCCTCGACCGCGTAAAGCGTACCTACCCTCAGGCGCGCATTCACGGCCTGCTGGTGCAGAGCATGGCCAACCGTGCCGGCGCCCAGGAGCTGCGCATCGCGGTGGAGCAGGATGCGATTTTCGGCCCGCTGATCATGCTGGGCGAAGGCGGCGTGGAATGGCGCCAGGAAAATCAGGTGGCGGTCGCGCTGCCGCCGCTGAACATGGCGCTGGCGCGTTATCTGGTGCTGCAGGCGGTGAAAGGCGGCAAGATCCGCGGGCGCAGCGCGCTGCGGCCTTTGGATATCCCTGGGCTGAGCCGCCTGCTGGTGCAGGTCTCCAACCTGATCCTCGACTGCCCGGAGATCGCCCGGCTGGATATTCACCCGGTGCTGGCCTCCGGCAGCGAATTCACCCTGCTGGACGTTTCGATGCAGCTCGCGCCGTTCAGCGGCGATCCGCAGGCGCGGCTGGCGATTCGCCCTTATCCGCATGAGCTGGAAGAAACCATCGCGTTGAAAGACGGCAGCCAATGCCTGTTCCGCCCGATCCTGCCGGAAGACGAGCCGGCGCTGAAGCATTTCATTGACCGGGTGACCAAGGAGGACCTCTATTATCGCTACTTCAGCGAGATCAACGAGTTTACCCATGACGATTTGGCCAACATGACGCAGATCGACTACGATCGAGAAATGGCCTTTGTGGCGGTGCGCGCAGACGAGATCATCGGCGTGACCCGCGCGCTGTCCGATCCGGACAACACCGACGCCGAATTCGCCGTGCTGGTGCGTTCCGACCTGAAAGGCCTGGGGCTGGGCCGCCAGCTGCTGGAGAAAATGATCGCCTATGCGCGCGCCCATGGCCTGACCCGCCTGAGCGGCATCACCATGCCGAATAACCGCGGCATGATCGCGTTGGCGCAGCGGCTGGGCTTTGGCATCGAGGTGCAGCTTGAGGACGGCATCGTCAATCTGACGCTGCCGCTGCAGGCCGCCGACGCGCAGTGACCTGCGTCGCAATGCGCTACGAATCCACCACTTAACGCCAAAACATACGCACAATCGAGGCAACTAATGGTATTATCGCCCGATTATTCGGTTTAATGTTTTTATGCCTGTGGCGTTCCGGCCATCAATCATGAGAGAAGAAACGCACTGTGATGTTGTCAAAATTTAAACGTAGCAAACATCAACAACACCTTGCACAACTGCCCAAACTCCCCCAGACGGTTGCTGATGTTCGTACGTTGTACGCGCCGTCCGATTTTCGCACCACGCTGCTGGACGCCATCGCCAACGCTACCCAACGCATCTATCTGGTGGCCTTGTATCTGGAGCATGACGACGCCGGGCGCGAGATCCTCAACGCGCTGTATCAAGCCAAGCAGCGGCGGCCCGAGCTGGAAATCTGCGTGCTGGTCGACTGGCACCGCGCACAGCGCGGCCGCATCGGCGCCGCCGCCGCCAATACCAACGCCGACTGGTACTGCGCCATGGCCGACCAACATCCCGAGCAGTCGGTGCCTATCTACGGCGTGCCGGTCAATACCCGCGAAGCGTTGGGCGTACTGCACCTGAAGGGCTTTGTGGTCGACGATACCGTGATCTACAGCGGCGCCAGCATCAACGACGTTTATCTACATCAGCATGAGAAATACCGTTACGATCGCTACCAGCTGATCTCCAACGAGGTGTTGGCCGATACCCTGATCGATTACATCAAGCAGCATCTGCTCACCGCCGGCGCCGTACAGCGCCTCGATCGCAGCGATCGGCCGAAAAGCCCGGAGATCAAAAACGAGACCCGCCTGTTCCGTTTCGCCCTGCGCCGCGCCGGCTATCACTTCCGCGGCAAGGCCGGTAACGATGAGTTGGCGGTGACGCCGCTGGTTGGGCTTGGCAAGCAAAGCGTGCTGAATAAAACCATTCATCACCTGATGTCGTGCGCCGACCAGAAACTGACGCTATGCACCCCTTATTTCAACCTGCCGGCGCTGCTGGTGCGCAATATCATTTATCTGCTGCGCCAGGGCAAACAGGTGGAGATCATCGTCGGCGACAAGACCGCCAACGACTTCTATATTCCGGAAGACCAGCCGTTCAAAATCATCGGCGCGCTGCCCTACCTGTACGAGATCAACCTGCGCCGTTTTCTGAGCCGCTTGCAGCGCTATATCGACACCGGGCAGCTGATCGTGCGTCTGTGGAAGGATGGCGATAACAGCTATCATCTGAAAGGCATGTGGGTTGACGAAGAGTGGCAGCTGATTACCGGCAATAACCTCAACCCGCGCGCCTGGCGGTTGGATCTGGAAAACGCCATTCTGATCCACGATCCCAAGCAGGAAATGCGCGAGCAACGGCAAACAGAACTGGAGTGCATCCGCACTCACACCACCGTGGTCGGCCATTATCAGGAGCTGCAAAGCATTCAGCAGTACCCGATCAAGGTGCGCAAGCTGATTCGCCGTCTGCGGCGTATCCGCATCGATCGGTTGATTAGCCGTATCCTGTAAGATCTACTCTGACCCCGGCCAAGGCCGGGGTTTTTATTACAGCTGTATTTCCTTGCCTTTGCGATGCAGCCGGAGCGAGACCAGCAACGCCAGCAGGCACATGCCGGAAACATACCAGAAGAAGGCATTTTCCACGCCGAACGATTTAAGCGACAGCGCGACATATTCCGCCGAACCGCCGAACAGGGCATTCGCTACCGCATAAGACAAACCTACCCCTAACGCACGCACCTCCGGCGGGAACATCTCGGCTTTAAGCAGCCCGCTGATCGAGGTGTAAAAGCTGACAACGAACAGCGCCAGTACGATCAGGCCGAACGCCATAAAGGGGTTGCTCACCCCTTTCAGGGCGAACAGGATCGGCACCGTCAACAGGGTGGCCAATGCCGAGAAGATCAGCATCGAGCTGCGACGGCCGATTTTGTCCGAGAACGCGCCTGCCGCCGGCTGCAACAGCATGAAGACGAACAGCGCGGCGGTCATGATGGCACTGGCCAGCTTGGCGTCCATACCGGCGGTGTTCACCAGATATTTCTGCATATAGGTGGTAAAAGTGTAAAAGGTCAGTGAACCGGCGGCGGTAAAGCCCAACACCATCACAAACGCCTTGCGGTTTTTCCATAGCCCCGTCAGCGAACCGGCATCTTGGTGGTTACGTGTTTTCGCATCGGAGGTTTCATTCAGCGAACGGCGCAGGTACAACGCCACCACCGCCAACACCGCCCCCAGGGCAAACGGAATGCGCCATCCCCAGGCCTTCAGCTCTTCGCCGGACAATATCTGCTGCAGGATCACCAATACCAGCAGCGCCAGCAGTTGCCCGCCGATCAGCGTGACATACTGGAACGACGCGTAGAAGCCGCGCCGCCCCTTGATTGCCACCTCGCTCATGTAGGTGGCGCTGGTGCCGTACTCGCCGCCCACAGACAGCCCCTGGAACAATCGCGCGAGCAGCAGCAGCGCCGGCGCCCAGCTGCCGATCGACTCATACGTCGGCAGACAGGCGATCACCAACGATCCGGCGCACATCATGCAGACCGAAAGCAGCATTGAGTTTTTTCGGCCGTGTTTATCGGCAATGTAGCCGAACAGCCAACCGCCGATCGGCCGCATAAAGAAGCCGGCGGCGAACACACCGGCAGTTTGCAGCAGTTGTGTCGTGCTGTTGCCCGCCGGAAAAAATGAGGCGGCAAAGTAGATTGAGCAGAAGGAGTAAACGTAAAAATCAAACCACTCCACCAGATTGCCTGATGAAGCCCCGACGATGGCAAAAATGCGTTTTTTGTTATCCAGCGCCCCCTGTTCGACGCCGCGTTCATCCTCAAGAACCGAGGTTGTTTCTGTCATGGTATTTTCTCCGAGCCATAGCAATGATGGAATTCGGCGTCCTGCCGCTCTGGTTGTTACTTTATTGTTACTTATAAGTTAACAAACAAACTTAATAGCGGACGAAGAATATCTGGCGTTTGGAGGGACAATGCGCGGAATTTGTGATGAATATTAAACCGCACGCTGAAAGCTGAAGCGGATTGCAACGGGGATTTTCCGTTTTCCCCATAGCAAAAAGCCCTGAACATCAGTTCAGGGCTTTTTGCTTTATTTGATGCCTGGCAGTGTCCTACTCTCGCATGGGGAGACCCCACACTACCATCGGCGCTACGGCGTTTCACTTCTGAGTTCGGCATGGGGTCAGGTGGGACCACCGCGCTATTGCCGCCAG